>NZ_JBFREY010000046.1:0-31757 GCF_052114545.1 Pseudomonas sp. KB_12
GCAATCAAGGACGTCACGGATTACATTGTGCGGTTCTACAATGAACGACGAATGCATTCATCGTTAGACTATTTGCCGCCCAATCAGTACGAGCGGCAAACAGCCTGAAAACACCGATTGAGGTGTCCGGAAAAAGTTGACCACCTCAGGCAGCATCTCTACCAACTGACCCACCGCTATCGCGAGCAAGCTCAGCTCCCACAGGGGATTTGTGGTGAGTACAGGTCAGAGTGGGATGTGTGTCGGGTTCAGGTGGGTGGGGTTTCTTCCAGGTTCAGCAAGGTTTCGATCCGCGCCGGGCTGAAAGGTGGGCGGGGTGTGGGCGGTGTCCAGCCGAACAGGTGTTCCAGGGCGGCGCCGCACACTCGGCCCTGGCAGGCGCCCATGCCGCAGCGGCTTGCCAGTTTTGCTTCGCGCCAGTTTTCGTGGCCGACCAGTTCTCTATAGGGCACGTCTTCGCAGCGGCAGACCAGGGTGTCCGCCGTGGCCAGGGTCTTGAGCCGTGGATCGAGGGCGAAGGCCTTGTTCAAGGCCCCGGCGAAACCCTGCCAACGTGCGCGGCGCGACCACAGCTGCTTGGCAGCTGCGCTATTGCCGACGGCGGCATGGCCGGCGATGGCGCCTTCCACCAGCGCCAGTTCGCTGCCGCCAAAACCGGTGCATTCGCCTGCCGCGTAATGTTCATGGCGAGTGGTCGCTTGCCAGGCGTCAACCGCAAGCGCCTGGTCTTCAACCGCGCAACCCAGGGCCTGGCCTAATTGGGTATTGGGAATGAGCCCGAAACCACAGGCGAGCCGGTCGCAGGCCAATTCAATCGTCTTGCCTTGCTGATGCAGGCGCACGCCCTCCAGCCGTTCCCGACCGAGCGCTTCCACCACGTGGGTGTCGGTGCGGTAGTGCCGGTCGAACAGGCTGAACGATTGGAAAAACTTCCCCGGCCAGCGCGGCAGTTGTGCGGCGAAACCGGCGACGGCGCCGCGCCGGGCCTGCTCGGCGATGCGCAGCACTTGTGCACCTTGATGCTTTGCCGTGGCGGCGCTGGCCAGCAGCAAGGGGCCGCTGCCGGCGATGACCAGCCGTTCGCCGCGCACCGGCAAGCCACCCTTGATCAGCGCCTGCAAGCCGCCAGCACCGGTCACGCCGGGCAGTGTCCAGCCGGGAAACGGCAGCAGCCGTTCGCGGGCACCGGTGCAGAGAATCAAGCGCTCATAGCTGATCTGCCAGCCGCGCTCGGCATCTTCCACCAGCAAGGTTTTATCCGCCGCGCAGGCGATCACACGGGTGCCGGCATGGCAACGTACGTTGGCGCAGGTGTGCAGTTGCTCGCGCAGGCGTCGGGCGGCGCTGGGCAGGTTGGCCTGGGGGCCGTCGCGCCAGATCTGCCCACCGGGCAGCGGGTTGTCGTCCAGCAGCACGATACGCGCGCCGCTGCTGGCGGCGGCGAGGGCGGCGGCCATGCCAGCGGGGCCGGCGCCGATGATCAGCAGGTCGGTGGTTTCGTTCATGGCCGGGTCTGCACCTGCATGCCGTCGTGGCACAGGGTCTGGCAGGCCAGGCGTCGACGACCGTCGATCAGCACCCGGCACTCCTGGCAGATACCCATGCCGCACAACGGCGCACGGCGCTGGCCGCTGACCGAGGTGCGACTGCAACCATCCGCGCCCAACGCCAATGCCGCTGCGACGCTGGTGCCGTTGGCGACTGAGAGTGGGCGGCCGTCCAAAAACAAGTCAGGCATGGGGACAATCCTCCTTGGCTAAGCGGATGCCTTGGGCACACCCAGAACCTGTGGCGAGGGAGCAAGCTCGCGCCGGGCCTGTAGGAGCTGCCGAGCGGAGCGAGGCTGCGATCTTTTCCCTGATAGCTCGAATCTCAAGCGAAAGATCAAAAGATCGCAGCCTTCGGCAGCTCCTACGGTGCCCAGCGCGAGCTTGCTCCCTCGCCACAGGGGAAGGGCGTCGGGCTTCAGGCATGGGCCGGTTCTCCGAGGAAACGCTGCGGCAGGTAAGGCTGCGCGGCCAGTGGTGGGGTTTCGTCGAACAGTTGCGCGACGAGCAGGTCGGCCGTTGCCGGCGCTGTTGTGACGCCCAGGCCTTCGTGACCCACCGCCAGCCACAGCCCCTGGCGCTGTGGATGTTGGCCCACCAGGGGCAAGCCGTCGGGGCTTGCTGCGCGAAAACCGGTCCAGGCCCTGATGCCGTTCAGACGCGCCAATCCTGGCAGGTATTCGACGGCGCGCTTGAGCATCTTCGCCAGCATCCAGCCTTCCACCTGCGGGTCAAGCGTGCCGAACTGCCGCGAGGCGCCGATGAACAATTGTCCGGTCGGGCGTGGTTGGATATTGCACGCCACCGACGGTCCGCTGGCGTTATGGGCGCTGGTGACGTAGCCCAGTTCCACCAGGGTGTGGGTGACGGTGGCGGGGTAGCGGTCGGTGATCAGCAGGTGGCCCTTCTTCGGCACGATCGGCAGTTCCGGGCACAATTCAGTGGCCTGGATGCCATTGGCGAGGACCACCGCTTCGGCGCTCAACCAGCGACCGTCGTCGAGGCGCACGCGATGACCGTCGACTTCGCTGACCTGCGCCCGTTGCTGACGAATGTTGGGCGCGTCCAGCATCCAGCGAGCGGCCGCCGGGGCGTAGAGGATGCCGTCGCCCTTGATCAGCAGTCCGCCTTCCAGCCCTGAGCGCAGCTCGGGTTCACGCTGATGCAGCGCGGCGTGGCCGATCAGTTCACAGGCTTCGCCATGGGCCAGCAGGTTCAGGTATTTGCTATGGGCCACCGCCATTTCTTCGGCATTGGCCGCCAGCCACAAGGTGCCGTTGTTGCGCCAGGCGCAGCCGTCGGGCAGGGCGGGGGCCAGCTCGCGCCAGCGTTGCAGGGAATATTGACTGAGGGCCAGTTCCGCCGGGTTGTCATCGAGCACCAGCAGGTGCCCCATGCCGGCCGCCGTGGCGCCGTGCCAACCGGCGTCCAGCACCAACACGTTGACGTTGCGTCGGGCCAGCGCCTGGGCGCAGGCCGCACCGATGATGCCCGCGCCAATGATGATCACGTCGGCGACATGGCCCTCGCTCACGGACGAATGCCCCAGGCGAACGGGTCATCCGCTTCGATGATCAGTGTGGTTTCGGCGCTGATGTAGGCGCGACCGCGAATGGTCGGCACGATGCGCTCGCCCGAGCGCTCGTAGGAGCCCTCGAACTCGCTGCCAATGACACTGGCCTGGCGCCAGATCTGCCCGGGTTGCAGCTTTCCATCGGCCGCCAGGCACGCCAGTTTGGCGCTGGTGCCGGTGCCACACGGGGAGCGGTCATAGGCCTTGCCCGGGCAGAGCACGAAGTTGCGGCTGTCGGCTTGCGGGTCGTCGGCAAACAGTTCGATGTGGTCGATCAGGCCGCCGTCCTCGCCGCGAAAACCTTGCTGCTCCAAGGCTTGCTGTACGGCGTAGGTGTAGGCGGTCAACGCGTCGAGGTTATCGCCGGCCACGCGTTGGCCATGTTCGGCGACCAGGAAAAACCAATTGCCGCCCCAGGCCACGTCGCCCACCACCGGGCCGATGCCGGGCACCTCCAGGGCCAGGGCATTGCGGTAACGGTAGGCCGGCACGTTGCGCACGCTCACCGAGCGGTCCTCGTGCAAGGTTGCCTGTACCGTGCCTACCGGGGTTTCGATGCTGTGTACGCCGGGGCCGATCCTGCCCAGGTGGGCCAGTGACGCCACCAGGCCGATGGTGCCGTGGCCGCACATGCCCAGGTAGCCGCTGTTATTGAAAAAGATCACGCCGGCACAGGCGCTGGGGTCCACCGGCTCACAAAGCAGCGCCCCCACCAGCACATCGCTTCCCCGCGGTTCGAGCACGCAGGCGCTGCGCCAGGCGTCGTGTTCCGTGGCCAGGCGTTGCTTGCGCTCGGCCATGCTGCCCTGGCCCAGGTCAGGAAAACCGTCGGTGACCAGTCGAGTCGGTTCGCCGCCGGTATGGGAGTCGATCACGGTGATGCGTTTCATGGGAGGGCCACGTCCGTTCAGATGAGTGACGGCAAGCGTGGCCCGCGCCAGGGGGCGACGGCTTGATGGTTTTACCTGTCGCCGATGACGAAATCGGCACAGTGCAGGCCCATCAATGGCTGGAAGGCAGGAACTTGAACAAGGTCTCGCAGACCCCGGCGATGTGCTCGTCCAGCAGCATCACCGCGCGCTCGACGTCACCGGCGCGGCAGGCCTTGATGATTTCCCGGTGCTCGTGATCGGCGCGCTCCTTGCCCGCCGAAAGGCTCATTTGCATGCGCAAGTAGCGCTCCAGCTTGTCGTGGACCGAGCGGATCAAGCCCACCATGAAGGGCCGTTGCGCCGGTTCGTAGAGGCAGGCATGCAGTTGCCAGTTCAGTTCCGCCCAGCGGCCGACGTCGTCTTCACCGATGAACTCCCGGCAGATGCTTTCGGCACGGGCGAAGGTGGCTTCGGTCATGTTGGGAATCGCCAGGCGCAGCACTTTGTCTTCCAGCAGCATCCGCACCTCGAACATCTGCGCCAGCTCCGCCTCGGAAATGCGCGTCACCATCGCCCCGCGATTGCGCTGGAACATCACCAGGCCCTCGGCCTCCAGACGCTTGAGGGCTTCGCGCACGGGGATCTTGCTGACGTTGAACTGCCGGGCGATATCATCCTGGCGAATCGGCTCGTCCTCGGCAAAATGCCCGGCCACGATGGCATCGCGCAGGTGGCGGGTGATGATTTCCGAGGTGGAAGGGGTGTTGCCCAGGTCAGGCAGGTTGAACTTGGATAAAGTCACGGCGGCGGGTCGTTCGGCTTAGGTGGGGATATGGTATACGACTTTGCCGAGCGCGGTGTTCCGGAGAGGTTTTGTAGGAGCTGGCGAAGCCTGCGATCTTTTGATCCTGATCTTTCGCTCTCGACTCAATGGGCAGTGGAAAGATCGCAGCCTCGCTTCGCTCGACAGCTCCTACACAGCTCTTGCACAGTTCCAACAACCTGGCAGTTCAGCCGTGGGACAGGTGGGTCACATAAGCCTGCGTCCGGACGATGCGCCATCCGGTAACAGACGCCCCGGCCAGCAGCGCCAGGCCGAACACGATCAACGCCACATCAGCGCCGAAAGCGTCAGCCAGCAACCCGGTCACCACCACCGGGATGCTGAACCCGACATAGGCGAACAGGAAGAATCCGGCGCTGACCCGGGCCTTTTCCGTACCGGCCATGGCCGTGACGGCTGACAACCCGCCCAGGTACAGGAAACCGTAGCAAGCGCTGCTGGCGCCCAGTGCTCCGAGCAACACGGCGAGCAGGGAGCCGGTGCTCGCGCCCCAGGCCAGCAACGCGTAGCTCGCAGGCAGGATCAACAAGCCCAAGCCCGTGGCCCTGGCCGGTTGCATGCGCCGAACCCAGGGCTGGAAGAGCAGGCCGCAACTGATGACCGTGAAGGTCGACAGGCCAGACCAACGCTGCAAGTCGTGGGTCGCCAGCACTGACGGCAATATGGCGATGACCAGGCCCGAGGTCGCCCAGGCCAACAGCATGGAAAAACTGTAGGGCAGGCTGCCGGCGGGAAACAACGGCAGGCGCAGCAACGGTGCGTCTTTGATTTTCAGCGCCGGGTCCGGTAACCGCCAGACCACGACGATCGCGATGGCAGCCAACATCAGCTGCAACCAGAAGCTGCCGGGCGTGGCGCTGTGATGGACGAACAGGAACAGACTGGTCAACGCCGCGCCCAGGCCAAAGCCCAGGGAAGTGCTGGCGGTGACCCGGTTGGCCGGCGAGCGGGGATCGCGGGTTGCCATGAGCTCGGCCATATAGGCGGTTGATGTGGCCGAGGCCAGCCCTGTGCCGACCCCCATCATCAGGCGCGCCACGCCCAGCGCCACCAGGTTCGGCCAGAGCAGTGTCACCAGCGTCGCCAGCATCGACAGCCCGAGCGCGACCAGGATCAACGGCTTGCGTCCCACCCGGTCGGCCAGCCCGCCGAACGCCAGCAGGACCGGCAACACACCCAGCACATAACCGGAAAACGCCACCGCCGTGGCGCCGGCCCCGTAGCCGGACAACTGTGCATAGGTGGTGTACAGCGGCGCCTGCAGGTTGACCGCGAGGGTGATCAGGCAAAGGCCGAAAGCCAGTCCCCAGGAATGTCGATGCTGTGGGTTCAAGGGTGTTCCTTAAAGGGTGTGCATGAAGTCCCGGGGACTATCACTGCCGGGCACAGCGCAAACAAGGAACAGACGCCGGCCATTTGTGCTTAACTGTTCGCTCAAAAATAGAGAACACTTAGCCAAGAGTGCCCGCCGTGGACCTGAAGATTGATCGCAACGTGGCCGAGCCTGTGATCCGGCAGCTCGTGACGCACCTCACGGGCTGGATCGACGCCCATGGCATTCGCCCCGGCGCGCGCATGCCGTCCATTCGCCAATTGGCCCGTGAGAACAGCCTGAGCCTGTCGAGCGTGATCAAGGCCTATGACCAACTGGTTGCCAGTGGGGTGCTGGAGTCTCGACATGGCGCGGGTTTTTTTGTCGCGCAGCAGTTGGCCCGACCTGTGGAGCCGGAGCCCGAAACGGATAACGCGCGGTGGCGGTTGTTCGACAATGAATCGACGCAGCTCAAGCTGGGGTGTGGCTGGCTGCCCGATGCCTGGCGCGACGACACCGACCTGGGCCAGGCGATCCGCCAAGTGGTGCGCAGCGACAACCACGCGTTGTTCAACTACAGCACCCCGTTGGGCTCGCCTCATCTGCGCCTGCACCTTCAAAAGCGCCTGGGCCTGATCGATATTCATGTCGACCCGGCGCAAATCATCACCACCCAAGGCGCCAGCCAGGGCCTCGACCTGCTGGTGCGAACCTTGCTCAAGCCCGGTGACCTGGTGCTGGTGGAAAGCCCCGGCTACTACAACCTGTTCAATCTGCTGAAGCTGCATGGGGTCAAGACCGTGGCGGTGTCGAGAACCGCGCAAGGCCCGGACATCGCCCGCCTGGAACAGCTTCTCGGCGAGCATAAACCCGCGTATTTCTTCATCAACAGCATGTACCACAACCCCACCGGCACCAGCCTGGCGCCGAGCGTGGCCTATCGTCTGCTGCAACTGGCAACCGCCCATGACTTTCGCCTCATCGAGGACGACATCTACGCCGATTTCCAGAACGGTCCGACCTCACGCCTGGCCTCCCTGGATGCCCTGGACCGGGTGATCTACCTGGCGAGTTTTTCCAAGACGCTGTCCAGTTCGTTGCGCATCGGTTATGTGGTCGCCCATCCCGAGATCATCCAGCGCCTGGCCGAAGTCAAGATGATTACCGGCATCGGTTGTTCGCTGCTGGCGGAAAACGTGGTGGCGACGTTGCTGGCCAACGGTGCTTATCGCAAGCTGATCCAGCGCTTGCGCCAGCGCCTGAACAAGCAGATGGCAAGTACCCTGCGCCAACTGGACCCGGCCCACTGGGAGGTATTTGCCGAGCCAATGGGGGGCCTGTTCGTCTGGGCCCGGCCGCGGTGGCTGGCGGCACAACGGGTGCAGCAGATCGCCCGGGAGCTGCAAATCCAACTGTCCCAAGGCTCGACGTTCCTGCCCCAGGGCGAGGCCTGCGATTGGTTGCGGTTGAACGTGGCTTATACCCAGGATCATCGTGCGCAGGTGTTCTTCCAGCGGGTGGAGCAGGAGTCGATTGCGGCGGGTCAATAGGGTATGGGGGGATTGTTCTGGCGCCATCGCGAGCAAGCTCGCTCCCACATTGGATCTTCAGTGGGTACAAACCTTGTGGTTGGCCCCGGGCCCCCTGTGGGAGCGAGCTTGCTCGCGATGACGGACTGACCGGTCACAAAAAACGCCAGTGTTAATGGGAATAGATATCAAACGACAATGAGTTACTGTATCTTTCGCGACACATTTTTGTCAGCCTCCCGATGTGGGTGGCTTGTTTCCATTAGGATTGTGCATCGATGCGTCGGATTCTCGTTTCACTGTGTGTGCTCCAGGCTTATTCCATTCCCACCTGGGCCGAAGAGCCAATCCCTGCCAAGCCGGCCTCCCTTGAGTTGCAAGCCACGGATATCGTCGGTAACGCCGACTATGAATCAGCACAAGGCCCGGTGAAGGGCTATCACGCCACCCGTTCGGCCAGCGCCACCCGTACCGACACGGCGATCCATGAAACCCCGCAATCGATTTCCGTGGTGTCTCGCGACGTGGTCGAAGACCTCGGCGCCACGCGCCTGCAAGACGCCCTCGACTACGCTGGCGGCGTAGGCCGGGGCAACAACTTCGGCGGTCAGGGCCTGACCACCTTCACCGTCCGCGGCTTCACCACCGGGGAGTTCTACCGCAACGGTTTCCCGATCAACCGTGGCTACCCGAACATGCCGGACGCCAACACCATCGAGCGGCTGGAAGTCCTGCGCGGCCCGGCCACCATGCTTTATGGCCGTGGCGACCCGGGCGGTACCTTCAACGTGGTGTCCAAGCAGCCGTTGGCCGAGCGCACAGTGACCCTGGGCAGCCAGGTCAGCGACCAGGGGATGCGTCGCGGTACGCTGGACGCCTCCGGTCCATTGGACGAAGAAGGGCGCCTGGCTTATCGCCTGAACGTGATCGGCGAGGGCGGCGATACGTTCCGCGACCACGTCGAGACCGAGCGCTACGGCATCGCGCCAGTGGTGAGCTGGCAGGTCAACGACACCACGCGCCTGACCTTCGAAGGCGATTTCATGCGCAACAACGCGCCGCTGGACCGTGGCCTGACCCATTACGCCGGGCAGCGCGGCACCGCGTCGCGCGATACGTTCTTCGGCGAAAAAGACGCCGGCAAGTTGCACAACGACAACAACATGCTGCAGGTGCGTTTCGAGCACATGCTCAACGACGACTGGACCCTGGCCGGCGGTACCCAATGGCTCGACGGCACCTTGCAGGGCAATGCCGTGGAGGGCAACAGCATCGGCGCCGATGGGCGTACCCTGAGTCGCAACTTCAACTACCGCAAGCTGGAGTGGACCGACCACGACACCCAGCTCAACCTCACCGGGCATTTTTCCACTGGCGGCTTCGAGCACACGTTGCTGACAGGCATCGAGTATGAGGACTACGACTACCAGTCCATCATCCAGCGTTCCTCCGGCGCCGCCGGTGCCTACCCGATCGATATCTTCGACCCGGTGCATGGCCAGCCACGCCCGGCATTGACGCGCACGCCCACCGATGACCAGGAAAACCTCAAGACGTTTGGTGTGTTCGTCCAGGATCAGGTGGCGTTGACTGAGCGCCTGAAGGTGTTGGCAGGGGCGCGTTTCGAGCATTTCGAGCATGAGTACGAATCCTTCGTCCCTCAGGCTCGGCCCGGTAGCCGTAACTGGGACAAGACTGAAAATGCCGTCACCCCACGCCTGGGGGTGATCTACGATCTGACCGATACCGTTGCGCTCTACGCCAACACCGCGCGCTCGTTCAAACCCAACACCGGAGCGAGTCGCCAGGGGCAGGGTGAGGGGTTCAAGCCGGAAGAGGGCAAGTCCTACGAAATGGGCGTCAAGTGGGAAGCGCTGGATCGCCAGTTGAGTGTCGACGCAGCGATCTACCAGATTGAAAAGCGCAACGTCCTCACGCCCGATCCACTTGATTCCACCTTCAACGTGGCTGCCGGGGAAGTGCGCAGCCGTGGCTTTGACTTGAACGTGGCGGGCAATTTGACGCCAGAATGGCGCGTGATCGGTGGCTACGCGTATGTGGATGCCGAAGTGACCAAGGACATCAATATCCCGTCCGGCACCCGCTTGCTCAACGTGCCCAAGAACTCCTTCAGCCTGTTGAACGTCTACGAGTTCCAGGACGGTGGCCTCAAAGGTCTCGGCCTGGGCCTGGGCGCCAAGTACATCGATGAGCGGGCCGGCAATACCGCGGCCAGCACCTTTACCATGGACAGCTACACCGTCGTGGACCTGCTCGGTTACTACAAGGTCAACGAGCGGATTCGCCTCAACCTGGACCTGAAGAACCTGTTTGACGCCGACTACGAAGAGGGTGCATTCGGTGGCGTCTATGCCTACCCAGGCGCCCCGCGAACCGTGCAGGCCGGCATCTCCTACACGCTCTGAGTTCCGTGCTTCATGAAAACCCCGAAGGTTCTGCCTTCGGGGTTTTTCTTTTATTACCACTTGCCTGTGCTCATCCCGCCGTCCACCGGCAGTATCGCGCCCGTCGTGAAATCGGCGCCCGCCAGGTACAACACGGCCTCGGCGATTTCCTCGACGGTGCCCACACGACCGGCCGGAGCCAGGTTGTCGAGGAATGCACGGTGCGCCGGGTCGTGCATCGGCGTGTCGATGATGCCGGGGGCGACCGCGTTGACCTTGATGTTGTGGGGCGACAGTTCCAGGGCCAGGGCGCGGGTCATCTGGTTGACGCCGCCCTTGATCAACACCGGCAGCGCTGCCGGCACCTGGATGTTCGGTTGCAGGGCCACGGCGGCCGAAATGTTGATGATGAAGCCTTGCTGGCGCCCGATCATGTGCGCGGCAGCGGCCTGGCTGGCGTAGACCAGACCCTTGAGGTTGGTGTCCAGTAGCGCGTCCAGGTCTTGGGGGCTGTATTCGACGAAGGGTTTTGGCAGGAAGAAACCGGCGTTGTTCACCAGCCCTTCAACGGCGCCAAACGCCTCGACGGCTTGAGTGATGAGGGCGGTTGAAGTGGCCGGGTCCGCGATGTCGCCGGCCACGCCGATGAAACCGGCCGGGTGGCCGAGGTCGGCGGCAGCAGCCTCCAGGCCGGACGGGGAGCGGGCATTGCCCACCACGTTATAACCCCGACCCAGGAACGCCTTGACCAGACCCAGTCCGATACCGCTGGAAGCGCCGGTGATGATGACGGTTTTTTTGAGACTCATGATTGACTCCTGATCACATTGAGTTGAACCGGTGCGCCTGTGTTGGCGGTGGTTGAGCTCAGGGTATTGGTGCGCCAGGGTTTGATAAATAAGGCTGCTGGTACTTGAGTTGATACGTCATGTAATCAATGGCAAGGGCAACACATAACCCCCTGTGGGAGCGAGCTTGCTCGCGATGGCGCCAGGTCAGTCGGTATTGATGTTGACTGATACACCGCCATCGCGAGCAAGCTCGCTCCCACAGGATTGTCAGGCTGTCCGGTTAGCAGGCAGAAAAAAGCCCGGTCAGTTGGACCGGGCTCGGAAGGGTGGAGGGTTATTCCTTCGGAAGACTTCGATACTGCGTCGTCGTCATCCCCGCATACCCCCAGTTATCCGTGTCGACTTCCTCGATCACGATGTGGGTCAAATGCGGGTCCTTGCCCAGCACGCGCTGGAGGGTTTCGGTGATTTCGGAAATCACCTGGGCTTTCTGTTCACGGGTGACGCCGTCTCGGGTAATTCGCACATTGACGAAAGGCATGTTGCACTCCTGCTGCTGAGAAAATGCGCAGGAAGATTCCCGCGCCGTTGAGGGGGCCACTGTATTTATACGCTGCAGACTGATAAACAGGCCTTTGGAAACTTCAGTTGATACGCGGTGTAATGAATCATGAAGCGTCATTTCGAAGACCTGCAGTTGGGCAGCATAGAACTGTTCTGCCTGGCGGCGGAGGCGGGCAGTTTCACCGCAGCGGCGCAGTTGGCAGGGGTTACCCCGGCGGCGGTGAGCCGCTCGATCTTTCGCCTGGAAGAGCGCCTGGGCTCACGGCTTTTCGTGCGCACTACCCGCAGCATCCGCCTGACCGAAGCCGGCAAGACCTATTTCGAGCAATGTCGGCAGGCGTTGACGCAACTGGTCGAGGCGCAACAGGAAATGATGGGCGCGCAATCGGTGCCGTCCGGGCAACTGCGCATCAGCCTGCCCACCACCTACGGTCATCACCGCATCCTGCCCTTGCTGCCGGCCTTCCGGGCGCTGTACCCGCAAGTCAGCGTGGACTTGCACCTGAGCAATCGAAACATCGATTTCGTTGCCGAAGGTTATGACCTCGCCATCCGGGTGCGGGCCCAGCCAGACTCGTCGATGATCGCCCGGCTGCTGGAAGACGCAAACCTGGTGGTAGTCGCGTCCCCGGATTATCTGCGCAAGGCCGGCACGCCGCAGGTCCTTGAAGACCTGGACGACCACGAGTGCATCCAGTTCGAATTGCCCAGCAGCGGGCGACGGATTTCCTGGTTGTTCAATGTCGAGGGCAAGGAAAAGGAAGTGTTCGGCGAAGGAGGCTATTGCTGTTCGGACGATGTGCTCGGCGGCGTGACACTGGCCAAGCATGGCGCGGGCTTGTTCCAGACTTACAAATTCATCGTGGAACAGGAGCTGGCCAACGGGCAGTTGGTGGAGGTGCTTGCGCCTTTCGCGGGGCGCTCACGTCCGTTTACCTTGCTGTATCCCCACGGCAGGTACGTGCCGCAGCGGGTGCGCGCTTTTGTGGATTTCCTGCTGCAGTACCGGGAGCAGTGGGCCGCGATTTGAGGTGATTGTGATCTGTGGCGAGGGGATTTATCCCCGCTTGGCGCTGTAGGAGCTGGCGAAGCCTGCGATCTTTTGATCTTGATCTTTCGCTCTCGACTCAATTATCTGGGACAAGATCGCAGCCTCGTTGCACTCGTCAGCTCCTACTGTCCAGCGGGGATAAATCCCCTCGCCACATTGAATCCCAGCGGTTCAGTCAAATAGCGGCGCCCATGTAGATTTTCAGGTCAGAACCGAAACGCCTGACGACCGATCAGCAGCCATTTGCCATTCTTCTGCTTCTGCCAGATCTGGAAGTTCTCGATTTCCGTCGGCACCACCTCAGTGCCCTTGAGCGCCTGGGCCGAGAAGTGGTTGCGCACCAGCGCCACATCACCCGACAAGGTGATTTTCTGGTTCTGCATTTCCAGGGTCTTGAACGCGCTCTTGCCCGTTTCGATGTCGGCGATGAAGGCCTTCTTGTCCTGGATGTTGCCGCTGGAGTGACCATAGGTCAGGTTCTCGGCGGCCAGTGCCTGAAGTTGTGGGATGTCTTTGTGCAGCATGGCTTGGGTCAAATGATCGACCGCCTGGGCCACCTCCTGCTCGGGCGATGTAGCGGCGGCCGCTGCGTAGCCGCTGAACAGGCACAAGAAGCTGATGACCAATGTCGCTTTTTTCATGGGGATTTCCTTGTTGTTGTAGGTATCAGGAACGCGAGCGATGCTTGCTCGTCGGTCATCGTACAACTTGTCGAGGAGGACTGGAATAGGGCGCTGACAATGTGGCGAGGAAGCAAGCTCGCGCTGGGCTGCGGTAGGAGCTGCCGAAGGCTGCGATCTTTTGATCTTGATCTTTCGCTTTGGACTCAATGGACAGAGGAAAGATCGCAGCCTCGTTGCACTCGTCAGCTCCTACAGCCCAGCGGGAGCAAGCTCTCATGGAACAAATTGCAACCATGTGATTTTTAAGGCTGAAAATACATATCGATCGTTCCCACGCTCCTGCGTGGGAATGTCGCCAGGGACGCTCCGCGTTCCGCTTCTGGAAGGTGACGCAGAGCGTCACGGGATGCATTCCCACGCAGAGCGTGGGAACGATCAAAGTCCAATCGGTCTATGAGGAACCGCAGGTCAATATCGGGCAAGGTGCCATTTGATAACGCAACAAGTTATAGCCGGTCAGCTGTAGGAAAACTCCCCAAAGTATCCGCCAACGTATTATCTACGGAATGGCCTCGTTTAATATCGATGAGGCCAAAGCGTCCCATAAGACACTGTATTTACACCAATACAGCCCCAAGAAATAACGAAGAAAAGTCGCCATGTTTAATTTCCCTAAACATATCCAACGCGACACGTTTAAATACATTCCACATAACGCCCCAAAGGCTACGAGACCTTGCGTCCTTACTTACGCATGCGTCAGAATCCGCTGGCTTGTGCGCTTTGCCCCTGGCCTCTATCGTTTACCTGCCACTGCCCATCAGTGGTCGGGTTTAGTCGCCCATCAGGTTTGGTAAGGTGCTTGAGCATCGTTCAGTCAGGTCATTTATATTCCTGCACTAAATGGTGGTTGTGCGCAGGGCGCCCTCGGGCGCGCCGGGTTTTACCAATTCCTACCGGTCGACTAACCTGCGTACAGCCGCCACCCTTCTTTTAGTCGAGAACGGTTGCAGCTCCAATGTAGGAATTGTCATTTATGTTCAAAGTAACTCCCAACCCCCCGGATATCGACTCGGTACTCTACGGCGACTCTCTCGACCCTGAAAAGTTGAAAGAGGCGGCAGACCGCGCGCTCAAGCACTACTTGAACCCCGGGGCAACGAAAACGCAGATACAGCCCCGCAAGCCCAGCACGATCTTCACCATCGACGCAGCGGTGGATGACGAAACGTTACTCGTTGAGGCGTGCGAATCCTTGGCATCCGCCAGCGTGATGGTCAGCGACCTCACCGATTTGACGGACGGCCCAAGACGCCAAACGATGCTGGTGCTGCAACGGGTCATCATGTTGGGTGAGCTAGCGGTCAATCGAGTACTGGATAACTACAAGCCTGGGTAGTCGCCAGGTAGTGTTGTGGGGGGCGCAGCGAGCGCCCTCACAACCTAGGTCCACGAAGCTCGGTGACCGTTGGGTTCCGTCAGGCACTGCCAGCCGCATGGGCCTTGTTGTTCCGCCTTCACAACCCTTCCCGAACCGCCCCCCGAATCCCTTCCAGCAACATGGTGAACGCCGGGTTGTCGTTGTCCTCGCGCCACACCAGGTGCAATTCGCTTTGCACCCCTTCGCCCAGGTCGATCTCGCGAAACACCACCTGCTTGAACACCACGCTGCTGGCGCAACGCGGTACCAGCGCCAGGCCCATGCCGGCGTTGACCAGTGCCAGGATCGTCAGCGACGACCCCAGCCATTGTACGAATTGCGGCGCGACCCGGGCCGAGCGCAGCATGCCGGTGAGCAGTTCGTTGAAGGGCGGGTAGGCGGCGTGGGAGTACATGAGGAACGGTTGGGCGTCCAGATCCTGCACGCTGACGGCTTCGGCGCTGGCCAGCGGATGCCCGGCGGGCACCGCCAGCACGAAGGGTTCGCGCACCAGGCATTAGGTGGCGTAGCCGGTCTCCAGCAGTGGCGAGCGGACGATGCCCAGGTCGATGCGCCGAGCGCGCAGGGCTTCATGCTGCTGGTAGGTGTTCATCTCCGCCAGGACGATTTTGACCTGGGGCTGTTTCAGCCGGGCCTCGGCAATCACCTTGGGCAGGAACTCGTATACCGCGCTGCCGACGAAGCTGATGGTGACCGAGCCGATGTCACCCTTGGCAAAACGTTTGGCGGCTTCGGCGGCTTGTTGCGCCTGTTGCAGCAAGTTCTGCGCTTCGATG
Organism: Pseudomonas sp. KB_12; assembly: GCF_052114545.1. Lineage (NCBI taxonomy): Bacteria > Pseudomonadati > Pseudomonadota > Gammaproteobacteria > Pseudomonadales > Pseudomonadaceae > Pseudomonas > Pseudomonas sp. KB_12. Next base: position 15,329 of record NZ_JBFREY010000046.1, read on the forward strand.
AAAAACGCCCGGCCGGCGGCCGTGAGCGCCACGCTGCGGGTGCTGCGGGTGAACAGCTCGACGCCCAGGTGGTGCTCCAGCAATTGGATCTGCCGGCTCAGCGGCGGCTGGGTCATGTTCAGGCGTTCGGCGGCACGACGAAAGTTGAGTTCGGTCGCCACGGTGGTGAAGCAGCGCAGCTGGGCCAGTTCAAACATTGATTCAATCCAGGTATCAATCAAGTGCCAAGTTAGATTAGACGGGAACAATCCACCGCGTCCATCATCGTCCCGTTCCCCACAAAAATAATGATCGGGAGGCACCCCTTGAATAACGTAACGGACTCCACCCATGACAGCACCCTGGCGCTCGCGGCGGCCAAGGTCAAACGTCATGTCTTGCCGTTGGTGGTGGTGATGTTCATCGTCAACTACATCGATCGGGTAAACATCGGCTTCGTACGCAGCCACCTGGAAACCGACCTGGGCATCGGCGCCGCCGCCTACGGGCTCGGTGCCGGGCTGTTCTTCGTCGGCTACGCGCTGTTTGAAGTGCCGTCCAACATGCTCTTGCAACGCTACGGCGCGCGGGCCTGGCTGACGCGCATCATGTTCACCTGGGGCGCGGCGGCCATGGCCATGGCTTTTGTGCGCGGGGAGACCAGTTTCTATGTGCTGCGCTTCATCCTCGGCGCGGCGGAGGCGGGGTTCTTTCCCGGCATCATCTACTACTTCACCCAATGGCTACCCGCCAACGAGCGCGGCAAGGCGATGGCAATTTTCCTCAGCGGCTCGGCCATCGCCTCGGTGATTTCCGGCCCGGTGTCCGGCGCCTTGTTGAACGTCAGCGGGATGGGCCTGCATGGCTGGCAGTGGATGTTCCTGATCGAAGGTTTCGCCTCCATCGTGCTGTGCGGGTTTGTCTGGTTCTGGCTGCAGTCGCATCCGAGCCAGGCGAAATGGCTGAGCACTGAAGAGAAAAGCGTATTGATCGCCGCCATCGCCGAAGAGCAACGGACCCGGGAAGCGGCCCAGGTGATCAAGCCGTCGATGTTCAAATTGCTGGCCGACCGGCAGATCGCGCTGTTCTGTTTCATCTACTTTTCCATTGCCCTGACCATCTACGGTGCCACGTTCTGGCTACCGAGCATGATCAAGAAAATGGGCAACCTGGGGGACTTCCAGGTCGGTTTGCTCAACTCCATTCCATGGATCATTTCCATCATCGCGATGTACGGCTTTGCCGCCCTGGCCGGCAAATGGAAATTCCAGCAGGCCTGGGTCGCAGTGACGCTGGTGGTCGCTGCGTTCGGCATGTTCATGTCCACCACGGGCGGGCCGATCTTTGCCTTCGTGGCGATCTGTTTTGCGGCCATTGGTTTCAAGGCAGCGTCGGCGTTGTTCTGGCCGATTCCCCAAGGCTACCTGGATGCACGCATCGCGGCGGCGGTGATCGCCTTGATCAACTCCATCGGTAACCTCGGCGGTTTTGTCGCGCCGACGGCCTTCGGTTTCCTGGAGCAGACCACCGGCTCCATCGAGGGCGGCCTGTATGGGTTGGCCGCCACTTCGCTGGTCGCCGCCGTGGTGATTTTTTTCGCCCGCACCGCACCGAAGCGCGACACCCCGAACTCACGGTCCGGCCGCCCCGAAACCGTTGTCCAAGCCGATCAGTCGCAAACCTCTCAAGCCTTGAAACCTGGCCCATCGGGAGCCGCTGTATGAAGATCAAACGCGTCACCGTCACCCCCATCGCTTTTCGCGATCCACCTTTGCTCAACGCCAGCGGCATCCATGAGCCGTTCGCGTTGCGCTCGATCATCGAGATCGAGAGCGACAACGGTTACATCGGCCTCGGCGAGAGCTACGGCGATGCGCCGGCCCTGGCGATCCAGCAGCAGTTGCAGAGCCAGTTGATCGGCCTGGATCCGTTCAACCTCAACCAGTTGCGGGCCATCGTCCAGGCGACCGTCGCCGCGCAGAAACCGGTCAGCGTTGCCGGTGCCGAACTGGCGCCGGGTTCCCACGCGAGCAAGGCGGTGAGCAATGCCTATTCGGCGTTCGAAGTGGCTTGCCTGGATTTGCAGGCCCATTACCTGAACGTGCCGCTGGTGGACCTGCTGGGCGGCGCGATTCGCGACGAGATTCCGTTCAGCGCCTATCTGTTTTTCAAGTACGCCCAGCACATCGATTCGCCGTACCCGCCCGACAGTTGGGGCGAGGCGCTCGACGAACAACAGATAGTTGCCCAGGCTCGGCGGATGATCCAGGACTATGGATTCAAGAGCATCAAGCTCAAGGCCGGAGCCCTCGATCCGGAGCATGAAGTCGCCTGCATCAAGGCGCTGAAACGGGCGTTTCCCGGTTACCCGTTGCGCATCGATCCCAATGGCAACTGGTCCCTGGAAACCTCGATTCGCATGGCCGAGCTGCTGGGGGATGACCTGCAGTATTACGAAGACCCGACGCCGGGGCTTGCGGGCATGGCCGAGCTGCACAGGCGCACGGGGCTGCCGCTGGCGACCAATATGGTGGTCACCGATTTCGATGAGTTTCGCCGCAGCGTGGCGCTGGACAGCGTGCAGATTGTGTTGGCCGACCACCATTACTGGGGCGGCCTGCGCGACACCCAGGCCTTGGCGAAAATGTGCAGCACCTTTGGCCTGGGCGTGTCGATGCATTCGAACTCGCACCTGGGCATCAGCCTCATGGCCATGGCCCACGTGGCGGCAGCGGTGCCGAACCTGGACTACGCCTGCGACACCCATTACCCCTGGCAGGAACCGGATGAAGAAGTGATCAAGGGCGGCAAGCTGCCGATTGTCGACGGCTGCGTGAAGATCACCCGCGCGCCGGGCCTGGGCTTGGAACTGGACCGGGATCAACTGGGTAAGCTGCATGAGCAGTTCCTCAGCTGCGGCATCCGCCAGCGCGACGATGTGCGCCAGATGCAGCGCTACCGGCCGGACTGGAAGACCGTCAAACCGCGGTTCTGAGCCGAAGGCGAGGGGCCTGCTGCGCAGGCCAGCGGGAGCAAGCTCCCTCGCCACAAAAGCTGGATTTGACTTCAATTTTGAGTGTGGGTGCGACCCCTGTGGCGAGGGAGCTTGCTCCCGCTGGGCTGCGCAGCAGCCCCAAACCAGCCAACTCCCTATGACTGCCCAATGGGTTGATCCTCCCAGGCCGCCCTGCGGCCCACACCCAAAGTACCGCACCCGCCAGCCTCGCCGTCTTACACCCAAACTGCCGCGCCGGGTCGGCGCTGCCAAAGCATCCGCCAATTGCCTCCAAGGCAGCGTATGACGCGCCCGGGCGCCTTTCGATAATCGCCTCCGACATCCCGTCCCCTGTTGCGGAGCGCGCCATGCACAACAATAAAAATACCCGCCAACGTTTTTTGCCTGCGGTCATCGCAGGTGTTTCGAGCCTGGGCCTGATGCCTTGGGCCAACGCCGAAATCATGCTGTACGACAAGGACCAGACCACCTTTTCCACCGACGGCTACATCAACGCCTTTTACGTCAACAGCGACGTCGACCGCGCGGGTGAGCAGTACGACCGTCGGCAGGCACGGGTCAAGATGGGCTTCTTGCCCAACTACCTGGGCTTCAACATGGGCAAGCAGGTCGATGACCTCAAGCTCGGTGCCCGGGCCTCGTTCTGGGTGACCATCAACGACAGTGAAACCAATGGCACCGACACCGCCATCGACGTGCGCCAGTTCTACGGCACCGTGGCGAACCCGGAGTGGGGTGAGGTGCTGATCGGCAAGGACTTCGGCCTGTTTGCCCGCTCCAACATCCTGCTGGACGAGTTGCTCGCCGGTTACGGTCAGGTCAGTGACAGCTTGGGGTTGGTGGACGGCGGTGGCGTTTCGTTCGGCAACATCGGCAGCGGTTATCCGTACCCGTTCCCGACCTCGCAGATCACCTACCGCACGCCGGTGATGGAGGGCTTGCGCGTGGCGGTGGGGATCATGGACCCGGTGGACACCAACGACAACAGCGCCACCGGCAAGGCCTACCAGGAAAACCCGCGCACCGAGAGCGAGATCACCTACCAGTTCGACCTGGGCGGGGCGAAGATCTACAGCTGGCTTAACGGCAGCTACCAGACCTCGGACAACACCGACTCCACTGTCGAATCGGTCACTTCCAAGGGCCTGGGGTATGGCGTGCAGGCGAAGATGGGCGGGTTGTCGCTGACCGGCTCGGGGTTCCAGGCCAAGGGCATCAACCCGTTCTTCACCAACAACGCCGGTGAAGCCACCCTGCGCAATGTCGACAGCAAGGGCTACCTGTTGCAGGGCTCCTACAAGCTGGGCAAGAACCGCCTGGCGTTGTCCTACGGCAAGACCGATGACGACGGCAACGGCGTGGTGGGCAGTGGCGCCGATTACGAAACCCGTGGCATCGCGCTGTTCCACGACATCAACGACAACCTCAAGCTCGTGGCCGAGTACAACCAGTTCGAAATCAACGGCCACGACACCAGCGCCCAGAACGAAGACACCGACACCTTTGCGGTGGGGGCGGTGCTCACCTGGTAAGGGTGACTCCTTCCAACTGAGGTGTGTCAGGTCGGTTTTTGGGGCTGCTGCGCAGCCCAGCGGGAGCAAGCTCCCTCGCCACGGATAGACAACCCCATGGTCGATGAGCTGGCTTGGCTGCGCACATACCCTGTGGGAGCGAGCTTGCTCGCGATGGGGTCAAGTCAGTCGGCATGGATGTTGACTGACTCACCGCTATCGCGAGCAAGCTCGCTCCCACAGGATGTCCGATCGCTTTTGTGGCGAGGGAGCTTGCTCCCGCTGGGGTGCGAAGCGGCCCTGAGGGCTGATTGCTATTGGGGCTGCGCATCAGCCCCCTTTTTTTCAGTGTGACGTCCCCTCGGCGAACTCGATCTTGTTGCCGACGTTGTACTTGCCCGAAGGCTTGTTCATGGGCAGGCGCTTGATTTCCTTGAGGGTGTTGCTGTCGTAGACGATCAGCGCGCCATCGGTGTCCCAGATGCTCAGCAGCAGGTAGCGGCCGTCGCGCGTGAACTCGACGTGGGCGGCGGTTTTGCCGGGCATGGGCCGCAGGGTGTGGGCGATTTCCAGGGTCTGTTTGTCGATCAGGTGGATGGCATCGTTGTCCGGGCCGAAGAACACATCGGTCCAGGCGTAGCGGGAATTGACGTGGCTGCGCAGGAAGAAACCCGGCCCCAGGGTAGGGATCTGCTTGATGACTTTCCAGGTGTCGAAGTCGATCACCGAAATCAGCCCCTTGCTGATGTTGGGTGTGGCGAACACCCAGTGCCCATCGCGTTTCCAATAGGTCCCCGAGCCCAGGTGCGGCATGCCTGGCAGCGCGATGTCGGTGACGATCCGCCCCGTGTCGAGGTCGATCACCTGGCCGCCCTGGGCCTTGCGGGAGGTGGCGAGCAATTGCCGGTAATCAGGCGAGAAGGAAAAGTCATCGAGGTAATCCTCGGCCTCGATCCGCCGGGGCACGAAGTCCGGGTTCGGGCCGGTGGACAGTTCCCAGACCTCTTTCACATCTTTCAAGGCGACGATGAAGCTGTTGCGCGGCGGCGCGGTATAGACCGCACTGACCCGCGACGCCTGGCCGTCCAGCCCCACCGTTGCTACGGTCTTGACCAGCGACAGGTCGCGGGCATCCAGCACAACCAGGTTGCCGGGCAGGGTGTTGCCCACCAGCACCCAGCGCCCATCCTTGCTCACCGCCAGGTTGCGGGTATTGAGCCCGGCCCGCACCTCGGCGATGAGCGTGAGGTTGTGCAAGTCATACAGGCTGATCCAGCCGTCCCGGGAGGCGAAATAGACGAAGCGTCCGTCCGGCGAAAACTTCGGTCCGCCATGTACCGCGAAATGTGAGGCGAAGCGCGCCAGGACCTCGAAGCGATCGCCGTCGACGATATCGATGTGATGATCGCCAGCTTCCACCACCACGAACAGGTTCAGCGGGTCGGCGTGGTGCTGGGGTTTATCCGGCAGGCTGGCGACATCCGCCAGCAGGCGATGGCTGCGGCGCGTGTCGTCCTCGCTCCAGGTCGGTTCGACCGCGGGCGGACGCTGGAGATAGTGGGTCAAACCATCGATCTGCGCAGGCGCCAGCACCGCACCGAACGCCGCCATCTGGCTGGCCGGGCGGCCATTTTCGATCACCTGGCGGATTTCGTCGGGCTTGATCCGACTCAGGCTCTGGGGCAACAGCGCCGGCCCGGCGGCGCCGATGCGATTCACCCCGTGGCATTGCTGGCAGTGTTGCTGGTAGTTCTGTTCGGCCAACGCCAGGTCCGGTTCCGGCACCGTGGCGCCGTGGACAGCACCGATCCACAGCAATGGGGCAAGCCAGCCGATTCTCATGAGGCGACCCTCGCGATACTTGGCTGGAGCGGTAGGGCCGGGTGCAGGCGGGCCGGATGCTCCAATACTTGATGGGCAAACAAACCGACCACTTTGCCGATCACCGTCAAGGTCGGCAGGCCTTCGGCGCAGGCCAGCGCCATCTGCGGCAATTGCTGGAGGGTGCCGCGCAGGACCTGCTGGTCGGGGCGCGTGCCGTTGCTGATCAGCGCCGCCGGCGTATCAGCCGCCAGGCCCGCCGCGATCAGTTGTGCGGCGATGGTGCCGAGGTTCGACAAGCCCATGTAGAACACCAGGGTCTGGCTGTCATCCGCCAGGCTTTGCCAGGGCAGGTTCAAGTCGCCTTCGCGTTGCAAATGACCGGTGATGAAGCGACAAGAATTGACCAGGTCGCGATGGGTCAGGGGAATGCCGGCATAGGTGCTGCAACCGGCCGCGGCGGTGATGCCGGGCACGACTTGGCAATCGATACCGCGGGCCAGCAGATACTCCAGCTCCTCGGCGCCGCGACCGAAGATGAACGGATCGCCGCCCTTGAGTCGCACCACCCGCTGTCCCTGGTCGGCCAGGTCGGCCAGCAGTTCGTTGATCTGTGGCTGGGGCAGGCTGTGGCAACCGGCGGCCTTGCCGACGTAGTGCCGGGCGCAGGTCAGCGGGATCAGGCTGAGCAATTGCGCGCTGATCAAGCGGTCGTAGACCACCGCGTCGGCCTGCATCAACAGGCTCCAGGCGCGCAATGTCAGCAGGCCCGGGTCACCGGGGCCGGCGCCGACCAGGGCGACTTCACCCGGTCTGAAGGATGCTTGCAGGGCAGCGGGCAAAACGATGGAGGCAGGCATGGGACTTCCTTGGTTCGGTATCAGGTTCGCCGTCGGTAGATCAGGCGCAGGGCATCGCAACGCTGGGGATCGCGTGCAAGCCGATTTCTTCGTCGCTGAGATGGCAGCCGGGGTCCTGGCCCCACAGGTCGCCGTCGGCCCAGGCCCGGGTGCGGGTATTGCCGTTGCAGATCGCCAGCCAGCGGCATTGCCCGCAGCGACCGCCCACGGCCCGTGGGTGTTCGCGCAGCTTCAGCAGCAGGGCTTCGGGGCGCTCGAGCCAGAGTGTCTTGAATGGCGTCTGGCGGACATTGCCCACCGAGTGCTGCCACCAGTACGTGTCGGGGTGAACCTCGCCGGTATTGTCGATGTTGGCGATACCACTACCCGAGGCGTTGCCGCCCCAGGCCCGCAGCATCTGCTCCAGTGCGGCGTAGTGTTGAGGCAGGCGCCGGGATACCCATTGCAGCAACAGGATTGCGTCGGCGTCGTTGTTGCCGCTGACGAAGTCACTGTCGCGGCCTTGTTCGATGTCGTGCCAGGCCCGCTCGAAGATCAGGGTCATGGCCCCGCGGCTCATCTGCTGATGGGCATCGAGCTTGCGACTGCGCTTGCCCCGGCCGCTGTAGTTGAGGTGCGACAGGTAGAATTTCTGTACGTCGTACTCATTCATCAAGTCCAGCAAGCGCGGCAACTGGGGATGGTTTTGCTGGGTGAGGGTGGTGCGCAATCCGACCCGGATGCCTTGTTCACGGCAGAGCCGGATGGCCGCCATGGAGCTGGCGAAACTGCCCTTGAGCTGACGGAATTCATCGTGGGTCGCTTCCAGGCCATCGATGCTGATGCCCACGTAATCGAAGTTGGCCGCTGCAATCTGTTCGATATTGGAAGCGTCGATCAGCGTGCCGTTGGTGGACAAGGCGAGGAAAAAACCTTTATCGCGGGCATAAGTGCTGAGTTGAAACAGATCCTCGCGCAGCAGCGGTTCGCCGCCGGACAGGATCAATACGCGCACGCCGGCATCGTGCAGGTCGTCGATGACCTGGAGCGCCGCCGGGGTGTCCAGTTCATCGCGAAACACGCTGTCGGCTGACGTTGCATAGCAGTGCTTGCAGGTCAGGTTGCAGCGCCTGAGCAGGTTCCAGATCACCACCGGCGGGCGGCTGCTGCCCGGTGGCGCGACACGTGGGGCGGGGCAATGCCCGGCCAGGGCTCGCAGGTAATGGCTGATCCTCAACATAAGGCGATCCTTCGTTGTGGGAGCAAGGCTTGGTGGGAGCAAGGCTTGCCCGCGATGAAGCCGATGCGGTCCTTCATAAAACCGACGCCCCCGTTTCGCGAGCAAGCTTTGCTCCCACAGGTGACAGGCGCAGGCCGGTTTTTTTCAGGATGCGGCTGATCCTCAACATAAGTCGCTCCGTGGGAGCAAGGCTTGCCCGCGATGAAGCCGGTGCGGTCCTTCATAAAACCGACGCGCCAGTTTCGCGAGCAAGCTTTGCTCCCACAGGTGTCAGGCGCAGGCCGGTTTTTTTCAGGATGCGGCTGCTCACCAGCATGTCATCGGCGGCGCAGGCGTCCCCCAGCAGGTAGCGCAGGTGTTCGCGGTAGCTGTCGATTTCTTCGCGGCTGCGGCCATGGACCATGGCGAACAGGTTGTAGCGCCAGCCGGGCCGGCGCGGGCGCCGGTAGCAGTGGCTGACGAAGGGCTGCGCCCCCAGCAGGGCGCCGAGACGCGAGATATCGGCATCCGCCACGTCCCAGACCGTCATGCCGTTGTGGCGATAGCCCAGGCGATAGTGATTGGGCACGGCGGCAATGCGGCGGATCGCACCGTCGGCCTGCAGGCGCTTGAGCAGGTCGAGGGTGGATTCCACGCTCAGTTCCAGTTGTTCGGCCAGCCAGGCCCAGGGGTCTTCGAGCAAGGGCAGGCCGGCCTGGGTCAGTTCCACCAGGCGCAGCGCCAAGGGTGTTTCATCCAGCCGTGGCGGCGCTTGCCACAAAGACTCAGACGGGGAAATACAGGCCGACATGGTAGGTCTCCTCTTTGGGCAGGTTCAGCGGCACCAGGCCGGTCAGGTGTTCGATGTGCAGCAGGGTGTCGTTGATCGCCTGTTCGCTGGGGCAGGCGAGCACGAACCACATGTTCCAGGTGTGCTCGCGGCGGTAGTTGTGGGCGACCTCGGGCATGTCCGCGAGCAGCTCGGCGATGGTCTCGAAGCGCGGCTCGGGCACTGCCAGCGCCGCCAGGGTGAACGCACCGCCCAGGCGATCGATGTCGAACATCGGGCCGAAGCGGGTGAGTACACCGTCGTTGAGCAACTCATGCAGGCGGTCGAGCAATTCGGTGCTGCTGCTGTCCAGTTCCTGGGCCAGGGCCTGCCAAGGGTGACGCACCAGCGGCAGGCCCAGTTGCAGGCGATTGATCAGGCGACGGTCGAGGTCATCCATCGATACGGGCTCCGGCCGGGGCGGCGAAACGTCCGCCGCATTGCTTGAACAGGTGCGTGCTGAACAGCAACTGGTGGGGCAGGTCGTCCAGCAGGTGTTCTTCCAGCAGCGCCTGGACATGGGCCTCGACACGGTCACGCTGGCGACCGTGGATCATGCAGAACAGGTTGTATTGCCACTGGGGCAGGCGCCTGGGGCGTTGGTAGCAAAGGCTGATGCCCGGGGTTTGCCCGAGGCGTCGGCCGACTTCATCGACCAAGGCGTCCGGCACGTCCAGCACCAGCATGGCGTTGGCGGCAAAGCCCAAGGCACGATGGTTGACCACCAGGCCGACACGGCGGAACAGCCCCTGTTCATGCCAATGCTGCACCTGTTCAAGCACCTGTTGCTCGCTGGCCTCGATCTGCTCGGCCAGGGCCTGGAAGGGACGCGATGTCAGGGGCAGGCCGGTTTCCAGCAAACGGCGCAGTGCCAGTGACTGTTGTTCGCTCAGGGCGTTTTTCATGGGGTGGCCTCCAGGGCAAAGCCCAGGTCGATGCGGTAGGCGGTCAGCATGGGCAGGTCCAGTGGCGTGAGACCGGTGTCGTTCTCCAGTTCCTGGAGGATGTTTTCCAGGTGGGCGCGGTTGGGGCCGGTCAGCACGAACCAGAGGTTGTAGCGATGTTCGCGGGCATAGTTGTGATTGACTTCCGGGTATTGGCTGATGCGTGCCGCCACTTGGTGCAAGCGCTCTTCGGGCACGGCCAGGGCGGCCAGGGTGCTGGCCCCGGCCCGGGTGTGTTCGAACACTGGGCCGACCCGTGACAAGGTCCCGGCCACTTGCAGGTGTTGCAGGCAGTCGATGACCTGGGCTTCGCTGCAGCCCAAGGTCTCGGCCATGGCCCGGTAGGGCTCGGCGCACAACGGCAGGCCATGCTGGAATTGATCGATCAGGCGCCGGGCCAGTGAGCTGGAGGTCATGATCAGTACCCCGGCTTGTGCGCGCGGCTGCTGAAGAAAACGCCGCTCGGGCTGAGGGCCGGCAGGCTGCCCAGGCGCTCGAGCCGATACGGGTTCCAGACCTGTACCTCGCCACCGTCCCGGGCGGACAACCACAACTGGTCACCCCGCGCGGTGAATTCCATGTGCAGCACCGCCGGGCCTGGCCGCAGATCCGCGACGATGGCGTGGGTCTGGGTGTCGATGACCTGGACGCGGTCGTTGTCCGGGTAGGCGAAGTTGACCCACAGCTGCCGGCCGTCCGGTCGCGCCGTGACGAACACCGGTTGACCGGCCACGGCGATGGCGTCGGTCTGTTGCCAATCCTGGGCGTTCATCACCAACACCTGGTGATGCCCGACGGCAGGCACGAAGGCTTGCTGGTCGGCCATGGCCCAGCCTTCCAGATGCGGCATCTTGTACACCGGGAGCCGCTCCTGGCCGCGCCCGTAATGGCCCAGTACCCGTTTCACCCCGAGCTCCGGGTGCCAGAGATCGAGTTGGGCCATGCCGTCTTCACCGAACAGCCCGGCCATGTAATAACGCCCGTCCGGGGTGATCAGAGCATCGTAGGGTTGCTGGCCGATGGCGGTGAAACGCTCGATGCGCGGGCTGAGGCCTTGGCTGAAGTCGGCGGTCCAGATCTCGCCGGTGTCGAACAGGCTGAACACGAAGCGTTGCCCTGGCGCGTCCACCAAGCCGACCACCCGGGAGCGCTTTTGTCCGCCGGGCAACGGCGTGGCGGGAATGTCGGCGACCTGTTCCAGGGTCTGGGCGTCGAACACCTTGACGCCGCCGGGCTCGTAGTTGGAGACGGCGATCAGCTTCCCATCCTGGCTGATTGCGCCGCCGATGCTGTTGCCGCCCTGGATGATCCGGCGTTCGATGCGCGCGCCCAGCAGGTCGACTTTGCTCAGGCCCCCATCGCGACCGAACACGTAGGCATAGCGCTGGTCGCGGGAGAACACCACCGAGGCGTGGGACAAGTCGCCCAGGCCTTCGACGCGGCCCAGGGCGGTGCGGGTGTCGCTTTCAATGATTTGCAGGCTGCCGGTGGCGCGCTCCACCACCACGCCCAAATCGCCGGTGCCGCGCAACGGTGTCTGGGCACAACCGCAGAGCAGCAGGGCGATGGCGGTGGAGGAGAGGAAAGAACGGATCATGAGGCGGGTTTTCCTTGAAGGAGCCGGTCCACCAGCCAGCGAATGTCGTCGGGCGCAAGCAGCGGTGCCCAACCGGGCATGGCGCTGCCGGGCCGTCCGAGGGTGACGGTGGCGATGAGGCTGTCGCGGGATTTTCCGGCCAGGGCTTCGTGGGTCAGGGGTGGGCCGAGGCCGCCGGTCATGTACAGGCCGTGGCAGGCGCCACAATCCTGGTCCAACAGGTGTTGCAGTTGGGCCTGGCGCTGGCTGTCGGGAGCGGCCAGCACGCAGGAGGAGAAAACAAAGAGGAGGGTGGTTATCAAGGTTGCAGAGCTGTGTCGTTCCATGACGTCCTCCTGATAAGAAAATAAAGTCGCGCACAGCTTTTGTGGCGAGGGAGCTTGCTCCCGCTGGGCTGCGAAGCAGCCCCTTGGGTTTGCCTGACACACCGAGTCGTCAGGTTGCTATTGGGGCTGCTGCGCAGCCCAGCGGGAGCAAGCTCCCTCGCCACAGGTATTCTTAAAAGCCTCCCTTCTGGGTGGTTATTTAAGGGTCAAGACCCACGCAGCCAGGATCTTGGCTTCCTCTTCCGTCACGGGGTTGGCCGGCATCGGCATCGGTCCCCAGTTACCTTGCGTACCTTCCTTGATGTGCTTGGCGAGTAAATCCTGTGCTCCGGCGACGCCGGCGTTTTTCGCCGCGACGTCCTTGAGCGCCGGGCCAACCACCTTGGTGTCGATGGAGTGGCAGGCCGCGCAGGGCTTGCTCTTGAACAGCGTCGGGCCGTCTTGGGCCAACGCCGGCAGGCTGTAGGCGGCAGTCAAGGCCAGGGCAATCAGAATAGGCTTCATGGTTTTTCCTCTTATTGATGGGGCTCAATAGATGTCGTGTTGGGTGTTGTAGACGTTGAATTTCCCGGTCGGGGTGATCAGGCGTTTGTCCTTGATCACGTTCTTGACCTTGAGGGTCTTGTCGTCGATCACCACCAGCGCCGACTCGTCTTCCTGGCCACTCCAGACCGAGAACCAGACCTCGTCGCCGGCCTTGTTGTATTCCGGTTGCACCACCCGTAGCGCGCCTTTCTTGATACCGGCGTACTCGGCAATCGGCAGCACGGTGTAGCCGGCGTCGAGCTTGTCGATGTTGAACACCGCTACCGACTGGCTGAGCTTGGCGTCAGGGCTGAGGGTGGTGTCGACATACAGGTGACGGGACGCGGGGTGAGTCTTGATGAACAGCGAGCCGCCACCCTGGCCCTGGAGCGAACCGACCTGTTTCCAGGCGTATTGCGGGTGATTGACCGGGTCGGTGCCGATCAGCGAAACCCCGGCATCGCCCAAGTGGCTGGTGGCCCAGACCGGTCCGTAGAGGGGGTGGTTGAAGTTGGCGCCGCGTCCCGGGTGCGGGGTCTTGCCAACGTCCACCAGGGCGGTGAGCTTGCGTTCCTTGGAGTCGATCACCGCGACCTTGTTGGAGTTGTTGGCGGCCGTCATGAAGTAGCGATGGCTGCTGTCCCAACCGCCGTCATGCAGGAACGGCGCGGCGTCGATGCTGGTGATGGTGAGGTTCTTGATGTCCTGGTAATTGACCAGCATCACCTTGCCGGTTTCCTTGACGTTGACGATGAACTCCGGCCATTCGTGGGAGGCGATGATGGCCGCGACCCGAGGCTCGGGATGGTACTGCTGGGTGTCAACGGTCATGCCGCGGGTCGAGACGATCTGCTTGGGCTCCAGGGTCTCACCGTCCATGATGGTGAACTGCGGCGGCCAGTACGAGCCGGCGATGGTGTACTTGTCTTCGTAGCCCTTGAACTTGGAGGTTTCCACCGAGCGGGCCTCGATGCCCACCTTGATTTCCGCGACCTTGGTCGGCTCTTTCGGCCACAGGTCGATCATGTCGATCTTGGCATCCCGGCCGATCACCAGCAGGTAGCGGCCCGACGCCGAGATGCGCGAGATGTGCACCGCATAACCGGTCTCGATCAGCTTGACGATCTTCTTGCTGTCGCCGTCGATCAGGGCAATCTTGCCGTCGTCGCGCAGGGTCACCGAGAACAGGTTCTGCAGGTTGAGGCTGTTGAGTTGTTTGGTCGGCCGGTCCTCGGGCTTGACCAGGACCTTCCAGGTCTTGCGGGTTTCGGCCATGCCCCATTCCGGTGGCGTCGGCGGGGTGTGCTGGATGAACTTGGCCATCACCGTGATCTGGTCTTTGGTCAGGGCATTGGACGTGCCCCAGTTCGGCATGCCAGCGGCCGAGCCGTAGGTGATCAGCGCCTCCAGGTAGGCCTGGCCGCGCGATTGGGTGATGTCGGGTGTCAGCGGCTTGCCGGTGGCGCCTTTGCGAAGCACGCCGTGGCAACCGGCGCAGCGTTGAAAGTAGATTTCCTTGGCCGTGTCGAAGTCGGCCTGGCTCAGGTCGGGCGCGCCTTCGGTCTTGACCACGCGGGGTTGCTCCGGCGCAGCGGTTTGGTCGGCGAAGGCGTGGGGGGCGGCCAGCGCTGTACACAGCGCCGTGACCCGCAGGGCCCACGATTTTTTGTGGCTGATCAGCATTCCATTTCTCCTCAGGCGTGACCCGCGCTGCGCTGTAATTGACGTTCGGCGCGCAGGTTCTTGGTGCGGTGCAAGGCTATGCCCAGGCCGGTGGTTAGCCGCTTGACGGCGATCAAGTTTGCCGGCCGCAGCCCTTGCCAGGTTGTCGCAGGGCACCGTAGCGTTGCCTGCAATCGTGTTGTCTGATCAGGCCTTGCCATGAACGCTATCCACACTTTGCAGCACCCCGACGAACCCTTTTATCAACCCCAGGACAACGAGCAGGCGATGTTCGAACAGGCCTGGCATCACGGCATGCCGGTGCTGATCAAAGGCCCGACCGGCTGCGGCAAGACCCGCTTCGTCCAGCACATGGCCCACCGCCTGAAGCTGCCGCTGTACACCGTGGCCTGCCACGACGACTTGAGCGCAGCCGACCTGGTGGGGCGTCACCTGATCGGCGCCCAGGGCACCTGGTGGCAGGACGGGCCCTTGACCCGGGCGGTGCGCGAGGGCGGCATCTGTTATCTGGATGAGGTGGTCGAAGCGCGCCAGGACACGGCCGTGGTGTTGCACCCACTGGCCGATGATCGTCGGCAGTTGTACCTGGAACGCACCGGTGAAGTACTGCAGGCGCCGCCGTCCTTCATGCTGGTGGTGTCGTACAACCCCGGTTACCAGAACCTGCTCAAGGGCATGAAGCCCAGCACTCGCCAGCGTTTCGTGGCGATGCGCTTTGGCTATCCGGCGGTGGCCGATGAAGAGCGCATCGTCGCCCGCGAGGCCGGGGTCGATCTGGCCCTGGCGGCCCAGGTGGTGCGATTGGGGCAGGCGCTGCGCCGGCTCGATCAGCATGACCTGGAGGAAGTCGCCTCGACGCGCTTGCTGATTTTCGCCGCGCGCATGATCGGCTCCGGCATGGACCCGCGCCAAGCCTGCCTGGCGTGCCTGGCCGAGCCATTGAGTGACGACCCGCAGACCGTCGCCGCGCTGATGGATGTGGTCGATGTCCACTTTGGCTGAAACCGTTGCCGTGCCCCGACGCTTGCCCGGGGACCTGGCGATGTGGTTTTTCATCCTCGCCGAGTTGTCGGTGTTCGCGTTGTTGATCCTGACGTTCACCGTCGCCCAGGCGTTGTACCCGCAGACTTTCAGCGAAGGCCGGCAATTGCTGGACCGCTCCACGGGCCTGGCGATGACCCTCAGCCTGCTGACCGCTGGCCTGTTCGCGGCCCTGGCCCAGGAGCAAGTCAGGCAGGACCGGCCGCGTCGAGCCGCACTGTTGTTGTGTGTGGCGTTGTTGCTTGCTTGCGGCTATGTGGGGATCAAGCTCACGGAGTACGCCCATCTGTTGGCGAACGGCCTGGGGATGGAGCACAACACGTTCTTCACTTTGTACTGGATCCTCACCGCGTTTCATTTTCTCCATGTGTTGCTGGGCATGGTGATCCTCGCCTGGCTGGCCGAAGGGTGTCGGCGACGTCGCTATGGGGCGCAGCGCAACAGTGGGCTGGAATCCGGCGTGCTGTATTGGCACATGGTCGATCTGGTCTGGGTGCTGCTGTTCCCGGTTGTCTACATCCTTGATTGAGCGGAGGTGCTCATGTCGACTTCCCGTGTCTTGATTGCTTGCTGGATGACGCTGGCGGTGCTGAGCACCGGCACCGTTGCCCTGGGCCAGATCGCGGCTACCGGGCTGGTGTCCATCGCCATCCTGGTGGTCGCGGTGACCAAGGCCTGGCTGATCGCCGACGGCTTCATGGAACTGCGTCACGCGCCGCGATTGTGGCGGCGGTTGGTGTTGAGCTGGGCGGCGTTGCTCGCGATTGCGATCTCGTTCACGCTCTGACGCCCGACATTCCCCCCCCCCTGTGGCGAGGGAGCTTGCTCCCGCTGGGCTGCGCTGTAGGAGCTGTCGAGTGCAACGAGGCTGCGATCTTTCCCCTGCAAACGGGGTCTGGAGCGAAAGATCAAAAAATCGCAGCCTCGCTGCGCTCGACAGCTCCTACAGGCCAGCGGGAGCAAGCTCTCATCAAACAAAATCCATCCCCTTGTTCTTAAAGCTTTTTTAAGCCGCAACCAATCGGACACCCAACTTTGTAGCCTTGCGCTGCAAAGCTCTAAGCTGACGATCACGGCTTTTAGCCTCGTACTCGTCCAT
>NZ_JBFREY010000047.1:0-30418 GCF_052114545.1 Pseudomonas sp. KB_12
TCTCGGCGCCCCGTTAACCACGCTGGCCGAACGCAGGCATTGTGGAGTGGGCAACCCGGCATGGATGCCGGGTTAGCCGCGCTGGGCCATGGATGGCCCTTCGCGGCGGGCCCACGGAGCAATGCCGGAGTGAGGGCACACCGAGCCTAAGCGAGGTGCCGAGTGGTGGGGCAGGAGCGCTTTGGTTACTTTCGCGCTTTTCGAAAGTGACCCGCTGTAAGAGCGGAACCATAAGTGGCCGTTACAAAAAAACGGATATACACACAGATCCTGATAGCGCTGTGTCAGCCGACATCCCTATCACTGACCCAGCGCTATCGCGAGCAAGCTCGCTCCCACAGGGGATCATCTCCCACCGGGAGGGCTTTATTGGTCTTCGAGCCCGCGTTGTTCAATGACACCAAACACATCGGTGACATCCTGAACCAGGATCCGGGCAACATTGGTGAGGGTGTTGAAATCGCTGGCGGCCGAATCGCGCAGGGTGGCGCAGGCCATGAGTGTCAGGTAGTCGAGGGTGGCGTGTAGGCGTTCGCTGGCGCAGGCGTGAAGCTCTGTTAGCGGGACGGTTTTGTCAATGAACAGCACAGGTTGGGTGGTGGCGATTGGAGTGAGAGGGGTGAAGCGGCTAAGTGATTGAGTCGTCGTCATAAGGTTTGGGCTCTATTAATAAAAATCGATCGCCACCCTCTTGCTGCGAAACAAATGGGTGGCAGTTGCGCGCGGGTTCGCAGACCGAGATAGAGACCAAACCCGGCAGACCCGAAGGTCTCCCGCACGCAACCGCCATAAAATGAACGCAGGCGAGTTTGCCTGAATTTTCATTTGACGGTGCAAAGTCTCTGTTCTGTCAGTGGGCTGCGAAACCCCTGCCTACTGACCAAAGCCAGCAGACAAGCCGAACTATAGAGGAGATTTTCGAAGCCAAAATCGACCTGTAGGACGTCCACAACCCCCTGTGGCGAGGGAGCTTGCTCCCGCTCGGGGGCGCAGCCGCCGTAAAGTCGGCACATGCGGTGGGTCTGACGAAAAGAGGGGCTGCTTCGCAGCCCAGCGGGAGCAAGCTCCCTCGCCACGGGGAGCAAAATCCTACGAGATTTTCGGAAGCACTTTTAAGTGTTGTGATCGATATCCAGCACGCTGAACTTCACTTTCCCGCCTTCACTGGTGTAGCCACTGTTGTCCTGCACGTACACCCCGGCCTTGAAGTACAACGGCTTGACCCGCCAAGTGGAGCTGATGGTGGTGTACCAGCTACGACCCGCCGCCGTAATGCCCAGGTCGCCGGTACGATCAAGGTGGATCCGGTAACTGAAGGACTGATTGAGTTTCACACCGGTGGCGACGGTGATGACCCGGCCTTCGTCGTCATCGGGGCGCATGCGCACCTTGGCGACAATGTCCCCCGTGCTGGTGGCATCCTTGTATTGGTATTCCAACTTCACCAAGGGTTTGCTGCTGTCCTTGGTATGGATCTGACCGATCACGATCTTGCCGCTGCTGGGTACCTGGTTGACGACCAGGTTCGCCCGCAATTGGTTGTCGGCATCGGGGTACAGCCAGTTGCGCAAGGTGCCGTCTTTATAGGTCTCTCGCAATTCGCTGCGCGGGTAGATCGCGTTTTCAGTCTTGGTGCCGGTCACCGGCGACCAGAAATACACCGTGCTGCCTTCGGAGTTGAAATATTTGTCCTGGAACCCATCCACCAGTCGAGGGGTTTCGATGGTTTTCGGCGGGCTGCCTTCGGGGATGCTCAGGTTCCAGGTTGCAAGATCGACCATGTTCGGATCCTTTCTGAGAAGAAGAAATGATTTACGCCACAGCCGGAGGCTCTAAGACGCGCTTTTGCTGAGGCCATAAGGGGGGCGCGGACGAGTTTTTGGCGCGGTCGTCCGGCGGAGGGTTGGCGTCAGCAGACCGTCAGAGTGGTGTTTTCCGGTTTTGTGCCCGAGATAAACAACCATTGGTCGGCTGCCTGGTTTTTTCTCGGAACCATTGCGCGATGGCAATTTGGCAGCTTTGCCAGGTACAGGGCAAAAAAAGCACCCTGAACCGGATGCCTTCTAAGGAGGGGCGCCGATAGCAGCGTTCCGTGCTGCTGTTGCGGCTGAGCAGATTTTCGATCAAAGCGTCGTGTGTTTGATTTCCAGCGCGCTGAACGTCACTTTGCCGCCTTCGGTGGTGTAGCCGGTGTTGTCCTGCACGTACACGCCCGCTTTGAAATACAGCGGTTTGACCTTCCAGGTAGGGTCGACAGTGGTTCTCCAGTTGTAGCCCGCCGCGCTGATGCCCAGTGCCCCCTTCGGGCTGAGGTGGATCATGTAGGTAAAGCTCTGGTTGAGCTTCACGCCGGTGGCGATGGTGATGACTTGACCGGCTTCGTCGTCGGGGCGCATGCGCACCTTGGCGACGATGTTGCCGGTGGAGCTATAGGTTTTGTACTGGTACTCCAGTTTCACCATCGGACTGGTGCTGTCTTTGGTGTGGATCTGACCGATCACGATCTTGCCGGCGCTGGGCACCTGGTTGACGCTGATGGCGGCACGCAGGGTGTTGTCCGCCGCTGGGTACAACCAGTTGCGCAGGGTGCCGTCGCTGTAGGTTTCCCGCAGTTCGCTGCGTGGGTAGATCGCGTTTGCAGTCTTGGTGCCGGTCACCGGCGCCCAGAAGAGCAGCGTGCCGGTGTCGGAGTGGAAATATTCATCCTTGAACCCTTGGGCCAGTCGAGGCGTTTCGATGGTGATGGCGGGGCTGCCTTCGGGAATGCTCAAGTTCCAGGTGTTGAGATCGATCATGGTCGGATCCTGCGTAACGGGCGTAAAAGTGCTGAGTACCAAAGCGGGAGGCTCTACTCCGAGCATTTGGAGTGTGTTGATCACGCAGGAAGGGTTTTTTTGAACAGCAATCCGGCGGATGTTTGACGTCAATTGTTCGTCAAACATGTCAGTTGCAGCATTTATGCCTGGATGAATAACCGTTAGTCGGTAGTTTCGGCTCGCACTGAACTATGGCGTATCGATAGTGTCTTGCTTGGCTGGCAGCGTTGCGTTGCTGCCCTGGCACCACGCAAAGCGCCTAGATGTGATCGATATCCAGCAGGCTGAACGTCACGGTCCCGCCTTCGGTGGGATAACCGGTGTTGTCCTGCACATACACGCCCGCCTTGAAGTACAGCGGCTTGTCGCTCCAGGTGGAGCTGATGGGGGGGCTCCACTGGTAACCCGCGCCATTGATGGTCAGGACGCCGGCGGGGCTGAGATGGATCAGGTAAGAGAAGGATTGATTCAGCTTGATGCCCGTGGCGATGGTAATGACCTGGCCTGCTTCGTCGTCCGGGCGCATGCGCACCTTGGCGACAATGTTGCCGGTGGAGCTGTAGGTTTTATATTGGTATTCCAGCTTCACCAGGGGGCTGGTGCTGTCCTTGGCATGGATCTGACCAATCACCACCTTGCCGGTGCTGGGCACCTGGCTGACGGCCAGGGTGGCAGCCAGCTTGTTGTCCGCGGCCGGGTACAGCCAATTGCGCAAGGTGCCGTTGCTGTAGGTTTCACGAAGTTCACTGCGCGGATAAATAGCATTGGTGGTCGTGGCGCCGGTTACCGGTGCCCAGAAAAAAACCGTGCCGGAATCGGAATGGAAATACTGGTCCTGGAATCCTTGCACGAGTTGAGAGGTTTCGATGGTGGCCGGAGGGCTGCCTTCGGGGATGCTCAGGTTCCAGGTTGAGAGATCGATCATGATGGGATCCTATGTCACTCGATGAAAAAGCCGCACACCACGAACCAAGGCTCTAGGCCGGTCTTTTCGGGCGTATGGGTAAGTGACGGAAGAAACTGCCTGGCAACTTTTCGGCGGGTGGTTGACGTCAATTGTCCGTCGAGGGTGTCATTGCAGTTTCTGTGCCCGAGGAGGGTGACCGTTAGTCGGCTATTTCGGGCTTTGTCTGGATGATGGCGCGTTGACACCTACTGCTTTTGACAATCCCGGTCTAGAGTGGGGGGACAGTATTTGTCCGCTTTGCTACGTAAAAACGGACGTGGCGCCCGATAAGAGAAGCAGCATGGAATGCGCGCAACCACCGCTCGGCGAAGACAGCTCTGTCCTTTTGATTGTTGATGACTACCCTGAAAACCTGCTCAGCATGCGAGCCTTGTTGCAGCGTCAGGATTGGCGAGTCATGACCGCGTCCTCGGGGGTCGAGGCGCTTAACCTGCTGCTCGAACACGATATCGACCTGGTTCTGCTGGATGTGCAGATGCCTGACATGGACGGTTTCGAAGTGGCGCGCCTGATGCGCGGCAGCCAGCGCACGCGGCTCACGCCGATCATTTTCCTGACGGCCAACGAGCAATCCCAGGATGCGGTGATCAAGGGCTACGCCAGTGGCGCCGTGGATTACCTGTTCAAACCCTTCGATCCGCAAATCCTCAAGCCCAAGGTCCAGGCGTTGCTCGAGCACCAGCGCAATCGCCGGGCCTTGCAGCGCCTGAGCCAGGATCTCGAAGCGGCCAGGGCCTTTAATGCCTCGGTGCTGGACAACGCCGCCGAAGGCATCCTGGTGGTGGATGAGAATGGCTGTATCCGCTTCGCCAACCCTTCTACCTGCCGCTTGCTCAATGCCACCGCCGAGCAATTGCAGGGCATGCCATTCCTGGACTTCCTGCAGAAACCGCACATTCCCGAGTGGCTCGATTCCGATATCCACAACGCCTATCGTCGCGGTGAAACCTGGCGATTGCATGACGCGGTCCTGCGCACGGCGCCCGGCCAGCAGGTGTCGGTGGCCTTGTCCTGTGCGCCGTTGCCGTCGGAGCAGAAGGCGATGGTGGTGACGCTCCAGGACATGTCCGTGGTTCGCCACTTGCACCAACAACTCGAATACCAGGCCGTCACGGACCCGCTGACCGGTTTGCTCAACCGTCGGGGGTTCTACCAGACCGCCGAAAACCTGTTGATGCGCAGCGAGCGCCAGGAAAGCAACTGGGTGTTGCTGTACCTGGACCTCGATGGTTTCAAGCGGGTCAATGACTCGCTGGGGCACGATGCCGGGGACCGGGTATTGCGCTGGGTGTCGGAACAGTTGAAGGCCTGCCTGCGCCCATTCGATATCCTGGCGCGCCTGGGCGGGGACGAGTTCACGGCGCTGCTGGACCTGGAGTTCCCCGAGCAGGCGGCCAAGATCGCCGAGAAACTTATCGAGCGCGTCGCCATCTGCCAGCAGATCGAAGGCATGGACGTGGCCCTTGGGGCCAGCATCGGCATCGCGACGTACCCCGACTGCGGCGCCAATCTCGATGGTTTGCTGCGGGCGTCCGACATCGCCATGTACGAAGCCAAGCGTGCCGGCCGCCAGCAATACCGTTTTTACGATCATGAAATGAACGGTCGAGCCCGTTCACGGCTGATGCTGGAAGAGAGCGTGCGCTCGGCCATCGAGAACCGCGATTTCAATATGGTCTACCAGCCGCAGGTGAGCATCGTCGACGGGCGGATCCGCGGGTTCGAAGCGCTGTTGCGCTGGCAGCACCCCAGCGTCGGTGATGTTCCGCCGGGCCTGTTCCTGCCCTTGCTGGAAGAGGCGCGGTTGATCAGTCGCCTGGGCAGCTGGATTTATCATCGCAGCGCCGCCCAGCGCAAAGTCTGGGAGCGCTTGTTCGCTGACGACCTGGTGTTGGGGGTAAGCCTGAGCAGTACCCAGTTCGGCATGCCCAACCTGGTGACCGAGTTGCGCCAGGTCCTGGAGCGTCATGCCTTGAAGCCCCGGCAACTGGAGGTCGAGGTGACCGAGGATGCGCTGATGCGCAACCCCGATGAAACCCAAAAGCAATTGCGACTGCTGCGTCACCTCGGGGTGCGGGTTGCATTGGATGACTTTGGTTCGGGGCCCTGTTCACTGGCGCATCTGCGCGACCTTGAGCTCGATACCCTCAAGCTCGATCGGCATTTGATCGCCCGCATACCAGGATCGCCCCGGGATGCCGCGTTGGCCGCCTCGGTGATCGACCTGTGTACGCAACTGGGCTTGCGGGTGATTGCCGAAGGGGTGGAAACCCGCGAGCAATATGAGTGGCTGCAGGCCCATGGCTGTGAGTACGTGCAGGGGTTCCTCGTGGCGCGGCCCTTGATGGCCGAAGACACCAATGCCTTCGCCACGCCGTTCGACTGGAGCGCGGTGCAGGCTTGAATTCGCTACACTGGCGGCCTCTTGTGACTGTGTTGCCCCTTGATGACCGCGCTCAAATACCTCCAGGCCTATCCCGCCGCCCTGCAAGCCCAAGTGCAGCAATTGATTGCCCAGGACCGACTGGGCGATTACCTGCAGCAGCGCTACCCGGGCCGACATCCGATCCAGAGCGACAAGGCCCTGTACGGTTATGCGCTGGACCTCAAGCAGCAATACCTGCGTAACGCGCCAGCCATCGACAAGGTGTTGTTCGACAATCGCCTGGACCTGACCCACCGCGCCCTCGGCCTGCATACCGCGGTGTCGCGGGTGCAGGGTGGCAAGCTCAAGGCCAAGAAAGAAATCCGCATCGCTGCGTTGTTCAAGGACGCGGCGCCCGAATTCCTGAACATGATCGTGGTGCACGAGCTGGCGCACTTCAAGGAGTCGGACCACAACAAGGCCTTCTACCAACTCTGCGAGCACATGCTGCCGGGGTATCACCAGTTGGAATTCGACCTGCGTGTGTACCTGACCTGGCGGGATCTGCAACCCCACAAGGAATGACCGAATGGATGTCAGCAAGACCAAGACCAGCTTCTACCGTCGCTTGTACGTGGCTTACCTGATCGACAGCGGTGTCGCCAGCAACGTCCCGGCCCTCACCGAAACCACCGGCATGCCCCGGCGCACCGCCCAGGACACCATTGCCGCGCTGGCTGACCTGGATATCGTTTGTGAGTTCGAGCAAGAGGACGGCGCACGCAACCATGCCGGGCGTTATCGGATTCGCGATTGGGGGGCGATCGATCGGGGGTGGATCGAGGGGAATTTGCCGCGGATCAAGGCGGTGCTGGAGTATCCGTAGGAGCTGTGTAGGAGCTGACGAGTGCAACGAGGCTGCGATCTTTTCCCAAGACAATTGAGCCTTGAGTGAAAGACCAAAGATCAAAAGATCGCAGCCTGCGGCAGCTCCTACGGCCGATGCATGCCAATGTGCGGAATCCCATCTTCCAGATATTCCACACCCACCACTTCAAACCCGTACCGCCCGTAATACCCCTGCAAATGCGCCTGGGCCGACAATGAGATCGACGTACCGGGCCAATATTTCTCGGCCTGCTTGAGGGCCTGTTCCATCAACGTGTGACCCAGCCCCTGGCCGCGTGCGTGGGGCGCGATGATCACGCGCCCGATCACCACGTCACTGTTTTGCGAGTGCGGGTCGAGCAGGCGCAGGTAGGCCACCAGGTGGTTGTCCTGCCAGGCCATCAAATGGCACGTGTCGCCTTCAAGGTCCAGGCCGTCAACATCCGGGTAGGCGCAGTTCTGCTCGACAACGAACACTTCGGCACGCAATTTGAGGATGGCATACAGCTGTTCCTTGCTCAGGTCACTGTGATGTTTACAGACCCACTCGATGTCCATTTTTTGAATTTCCTGAAGAATCTGATGCCGATATTAAGCGTGCTTGGCCCGGAAGTCTTTTTCTCGGTCGGCTGGAAAATCTGCGATAAAGGCCAAAACGCCATCATTCCTCTGTCGCGGCGTTGTCGTCTTTGTGTAATCTTCGTGACAGCGCTGCGCAGCGGTTCCAATGAGCTAATGTTAGAACCGGGTGTCTGAGGATGCCTGTTGAGTGTCGGCTAAAAACAAACCGGGCTTTGAACCCGTCAAGGACGTTTGGCATGCCGCGATTGCATCGAGCTCTTGCATTGATCGGGTTGCTGTTACTGAGCTATGAGGCCTGTGCGCAAAAGCTGCGTCTGGTCGCCGATGGCTGGCCGCCCTTTACCGATTCCACCTTGATCAATGGTGGCCTGGCGACCGATATCGTCAGCACGGCCCTGGCGCGGGCCGGCTATGCCACGGACTTCGAACAGGTGCCCTGGGCCCGGGCGATGCTGGGCATCGGCGAGGGCCGCTATGACGTGTTGGTCAACACCTGGTACAGCGAGGAGCGCACTCACATCGGCCAGTTCTCGGCCGAGTATCTGCTCAACCGTGTGCGTTTCATCAAGCGCAAGGGCGAAGAGATCCAGTTTGACAACCTGCAACAGCTGCGTGCCTATCCCATCGCCGTGGTTCGCGGCTACGCCTACTCCAAGGACTTCGACGAAGACCTGCAAATGCAGAAAGTCCCTGTGCATAACTTTGCGATGGCGGTGCGCATGCTGGCGGCCGATCGTGTGAAGTTGACCCTGGAAGACGAATACGTCGCCCGCTATTACCTGGCCCGCGAATCAGCCAAGGTGCGTAACGCCGTGGAGTTTTTGCCCAAGGCATTGAGTGAAAACAGCTTGCACATCCTGGTCAGCTTGAAGAACCCGGAGCATGAGCAGATCGTGGCGGGGTTTGACCGGGAGATCGCGGCGATGAAGGCGGATGGGAGTTATGCGCGGTTGCTCAAGCAACATGGAATGTGAGCTGTCTGGACTGGCCTCATCGCGAGCAAGCTCGCTCCCACATTGGACCTGCTGTAACCACAAAGTCTGTGTACACAAGAAACCCCCTGTGGGAGCGAGCTTGCTCGCGATGGCGATGGTGTAAACACCACAACCCTCAAGCCTCGCCAGTGTCCTTGATCAGATGTGCTGCCAAGGTCCGCAACGGACCGAGCTGACGGCAGATCAACCCCAGCTGTGTCTGCACCAAGCGCTGTCCTTCGTCAATTTCATCGGGCATCTGCTCAAGCTCATTGGCCAGGGCCTCCTCCTCGTCGCTTTGGAGCACAATCGGCGTTTTACTCGCCAGGCCCTGGGCGATCTCGTCGATGCTCGCCGCCAGCTTCACCCCCGCGCCATCGATCAGTTGCTCGCGTACCTGCGCCGGCAGTTCGGTGCCCCGGTGGGCGCCCAGGCCCGACAGGTAGCTGAGCAGGGTGTGGGACAACACCAGGAAGCGGAACCCCACATCGGCTTCCTTACGGAAATGCCCCGGCTCCATCAGCATGTTGGCCAGGGTGGTGGACAACGCGGCATCGGCGTTGTGGGCGTTGCGTCGGGCCAGGCGATAGGCCAGGTCGTCGCTTTTGCCGGCGGCGTACTGTTGCATGATCTGGCGCAGGTAGATGCTGTTGCAGGTCAGCGTATTGGCCAGCACTTTATTCAGCCGACGGCCCTGCCAGTCGGGCAGGAACAGGAAGACCGCCAGCCCGGCAATCAGGCTGCCGAGCAAGGTATCGAACAGCCGCGGCAACAGCAGCCCGTAGCCGTCGCCCACCTGGTTGAAGCAGAACAGCACCATGATGGTGATCGCCGCTGTCGCCAGGGTGTAGCGGGTCGTGCGGTTGGTAAAGAACACTACCCCGGCGGCAATGGCGAAGCTCGATTGCACCAGCGGATTGGGAAACAGATCGAACAGCGCCCAGGCCACCGTCAGGCCGATGGCGGTGCCGATGATCCGCTGGCCGAGCTTGCGCCGGGTGGCGCCGTAGTTGGGCTGGCACACGAACAGTGTGGTGAGGATGATCCAATAGCCCTGGGACGGGTGGATCAGGTGCACCATGGCGTAGCCCACGGCCAGGGCCAAGGGCAAGCGCAGGGCATGCCGGAACAGCAGCGAAGTGGGCGTGAGCTGGGTGCGCAAGCGCAGCCAGACATCCTTGAGGTTGCGCGGCGAGCGGTCGAGCAGGCTGCTGTCGGTGGCGTCGGCCAGGGTGTCGGGGTTGCTCGCGTCGCTGAGCAGGCGGTCCATGGTGGCAAGGTTCACCGACAGTGCCCGCAACGAACGCAGCAAGCCGCGCCAGGCCGGGTTGCTCTGGATGCGCAGGTGTTCGAGGGACGCGTGCAGGTCGTCGAGGGCCTCGGCAAAGGTGTGGTCGTAGACGAATGGCTGGCGCAGTTGGATCGACTCGGCCAGTGCCTGGCAGGCCTTGCCTTGCTGACGCAGCAGGCGCTGGCAGCGGAACAGCACATCGCTGTGGAAGAAGGCCTCGGCCAGGGCATTGTAGGGATAGTGAGAAGAGCTGGCGCGTTCGTGGATGTCCTGGGCCAGAAAGTACAGTTTCAGGTAGCGGCTGACTTTCGAGCCGGGGCGGCCATTGCCCACGCGGTGCAGGATGATTTCCTTGGCGCTGTTGAGCGCAGCGACCACCCGGCCATTTTGCTGGGCCAGTTCCAGGCGGCGGGCTTCGACGTCCAGTTGGCGGATCGGCTCCAGGAGCGACGATTTGAGTTTCAGGTAGCGCCCCAGCTCGCGAAACAGCCGCGCCAGGCTTTGTTGCACCGGTTGGTTGGAAAACAACGCCTGCCACAACACCGACAGCAAGCCGTACCACGCGGCACCGGCGACCAGCAGCAGGGGTTCATGCCAGAAATCGTTGACGGCGCCGCCGCGCTGGTCCACGCCGATCATGGTGTAGACCGACAGAATCAGCGTGGCCGAGGCGATGGCGCCATAGCGCTCACCCAGGGCGCCAAGCATGGTCAGGCCAAAGGCCGCCAGGGCCAGGGCGATGATGAACAGGACGGGGTAGGGGAACAATAATTCCACCGACAGCGCCGCGACGGTGAAACACACCAGGGTCACGGCCAACGCGTTGAGGCGGCCCTGCCAACTGTCGTCCGTCTCGGCCAGGGCGCTGGCGATGATGCCCAGGAACAAGGGAATCAGCAGCACCATTTCGTCCAGGTACCAGCACAGCCCCATGCTGCCGGTGAGGGCGATGAAGACCCGCACGCTATAACTGAACTTATCCAACGCCCAAAGGCGACGCAAAGACTGGCTAAACGAGTTCGCTGACATGAAGTGCACAGGCCTGACGGGCAATGACGCTAAATTGAGGCAGTAATGACGCCGACGCAATGGCGGCGATCACATTTGACAGCAAAAAGTGTTCCGGCATGCGAAGGACACGTCGCTACCCTGTGGCGAGGGAGCTTGCTCCCGCTGGCTGTAGGAGCTGTCGAGCGGAGCGAGGCTGCGATCTTTCCCCTGACGCTTGAATCCCAAGCGAAAGGTCAAAAGATCGCAGCCTTCGGCAGCTCCTACAGAGCGAGCGGGAGCAAGCTCCCTCGCCACAAAAGCAGGTACAACATGGGGCGGGGTCAGACGTACTGCGCCGCCGCATACCCCGACGCCCACGCCCACTGGAAGTTGAACCCGCCCAGGTGCCCGGTGACGTCGAGCACTTCGCCGATGAAATACAGGCCAGGGCTTTTCAGCGATTCCATGGTCTTGGACGAGACTTCCCGGGTATCGACGCCGCCCAGGGTGACTTCGGCGGTGCGGTAGCCTTCGGTGCCGGCGGGGACGACGTTCCAGCTCGCCAGTTTCTCGGCGATATCTGCCAGCTCCGCATGGGTGTACTGCTTCATGGGTTTGGAGACGAACCAGGTGTCGGCCAGCAGGTTGGCCATTTTCTTGGTGAACAACTCGCCCAGCAACGTCTTGAGCTCGCTATTGGGGCGTTCGGCCTGTTGCTGTTGCAGCCATTGCGGCACGTCGTGGTCGGGCAACAGGTTGATCTGCACCGTGTCCCCCGATTCCCAGAACGAGGAAATCTGCAGGATCGCCGGACCGCTCAGGCCGCGGTGGGTGAACAGGATGTTCTCGCGAAAGCTCTGCTCGTTGCAGCTCACCAGGCAATCGACCGAGGTGCCCGAGAGTTCGGTGCAGAGGGTCTTGAGCTGGTCGGTGATGGTGAACGGCACCAGGCCGGCGCGGGTCGGCAGCAGTTCATGGCCAAACTGTTTTGCCACCTGATAACCGAAGCCGGTCGCCCCCAGGGTTGGGATCGACAGCCCGCCCGTGGCGATCACCAGGGACTGGCAGGCGATGGCGCCGAGGGTGGTTTGCAGCAGGTAGCCGCCGTCGGCTTTTTCGATCTGCGTAATCGAGGTGTCCAGATGCAGGCTGACGCCGGCCTGGTCGCATTCATCCAAGAGCAGGCCGAGGATGTCGCTGGATTTGTTATCGCAGAACAACTGGCCGAGCTTTTTCTCGTGATAGGGCACGCCGTGCTTGGCCACCAGGGCAATGAAGTCCCATTGAGTGTAGCGGGCCAGGGCCGATTTGCAGAAGTGCGGGTTCTGCGAGAGGAAATTGCCTGGCTCGGTGTACATGTTGGTGAAATTGCAGCGCCCACCGCCCGACATGAGGATTTTCTTGCCGGCCTTGTTGGCGTGGTCCAGCAACATCACCTGCCGCCCGCGCGCGGCCGCAGTCAGCGCGCACATCAACCCCGCGGCGCCAGCGCCAATGATCACGACTTCGGTAGAGCGCAAAACGGTGTCCTCTCAGCTTTCCCACATAACTGAATGTGGGAGCGAGCTGTGTGGGAGCAAAGCTTGCTCGCGATCCAGGCGCTGCGGTCCTCAAGAGACCGCGGCGTTTTCATCGCGGGCAAGCCTTGCTCCCACACAGCTCGCTCCCACAGTTTGATCTCTGTTCGTCAGGCGCTCGGTTACAGGATCCGCACCCGCAACGAGCGGCCCTTGATCTTGCCATCGTTCAGACGTTGCAGGGCCTGTTTGGCGATGCCGCGTTCCACGGCCACGTAGGCCTGGAAATCGAAGATCGCGATTTTGCCGACCTGGGCGCCAGGGATGCCGGCCTCGCCGGTCAGGGCGCCGAGGATGTCACCGGGGCGGACCTTGTCCTTGCGCCCGGCACCGATGCACAGGGTGCTCATGGCCGGCAACAGCGGGCCGCCGCCTTGGGACTTGAGGTTGTCCAGTTGGTCCCAGCTCAGCGGCGACTTCTGCAGTTGCTCGATGGCTTGGGCACGGTGGGCTTCGGATGGCGCCACCAGGCTGATGGCGATGCCTTTCTCACCGGCGCGGCCAGTGCGGCCGACGCGGTGGATGTGGATTTCCGAGTCCCGGGCCAGTTCGACGTTGATCACCATGTCCAGGGCATCGATGTCCAGGCCGCGGGCCGCCACGTCGGTGGCGACCAGCACCGAGGTGCTGCGGTTGGCGAACATGGCCAGTACCTGGTCGCGGTCGCGCTGTTCCAGGTCGCCGTGCAGGCCGACGGCCGAAATGCCCTTGGACGTCAGGTGATCGACGGTTTCCTGGACCTGCTGCTTGGTGAAGCAGAACGCCACGCAGGAGGCTGGGCGGAAATGCGCGAGGACCTTGACCACTGCGTCCATGCGCTCCTCGGGGGAGATCTCGTAGAAGCGCTGCTCGATCTGCGCGTCGGAGTGGAACGCCTCGGCCTTCACTTGCTGCGGGTTACGCATGAACTTGGACGACAGTTGCTTGATGCCCACCGGGTAGGTGGCGGAGAACAGCAGCGTCTGGCGGCGTTCCGGGGTCTGCTGGATGATGTCTTCGATGGCGTCGTAGAAACCCATGTCGAGCATGCGGTCGGCTTCGTCGAGGATCAGCGTGTTGAGGCCATCCAGGACCAGCGAGCCCTTGCGCAGGTGCTGCTGGATGCGTCCAGGGGTGCCGACGATGATGTGGGCGCCGTGTTCCAGGGAGGCGATCTGCGGGCCGAAGGACACGCCGCCGCACAGGGTCAGGACCTTGATGTTGTCTTCGGCGCGGGCCAGGCGACGGATTTCCTTGGCGACCTGGTCGGCCAGCTCACGGGTCGGGCACATCACCAGCGCCTGGCAACCGAAGAAGCGTGGGTTGATCGGGTTCAGCAGGCCGATGCCGAAGGCGGCGGTCTTGCCGCTGCCGGTCTTGGCCTGGGCGATCAGGTCCATGCCCTTGAGGATCACCGGCAAGCTTTGCGCCTGGATCGGCGTCATCTGGGCATAACCGAGTGATTCGAGGTTAGCCAGCATGGCGGCGGACAGCGGCAAAGTATTAAAAGCGGTGGCAATGGTGGTCACGGGACTGGCCTGCAAAACAAAATGTCGCGCAGTGTAGCAGCCTCGTGCCACTTTCTTCGAAAGTTCTGGACGAGCTGTGGCGCAGTTCTGAAGTGGGCGAATTCCCTGTGGCGAGGGAGCTTGCTCCCGCTGGGGCGCGAAGCGACCCCAAACCGGCCAACACGGTGTACCTGAAAGTTCGCATCGCCTGGATTGCGACTGCTGCGCAGCCGAGCGGGAGCAAGCTCCCTCGCCACAAAAGCCCTGAGGCCTTAAAACCGCCCGAGTCCTATCTAGTGCTCGATATGCTCATCCGGCCGCTTGACCCGCCGCCCATCCTGCTTCGACAACTGGGAAAAAATCGTCGCCGCCAGCATCGCCATGATCCCCACCGTCACGAACGTCAGCTGGAACGCTCCCAGTACAGTCTCCACCCCATCGTTGCCCACCTGGGCGGTAAAGCCGCCGAGCAGGGCGCCGGCGCAGGCCACGCCGAGGCTCAGGGACAGCTGCGCCACCACCGACAGCAGGCTGTTGCCGCTGCTGGCGCTGGCGTCGTCCAGGTCGATCAGGGTCACGGTGTTCATCGCGGTGAATTGCAGCGAGTTGATCGCGCCCAGCACCGCCAGTTGCGCCAGCAGCAGCCAGTACGGCGTCTGTTCGCTGACCAGGCCCATGCTTGCCAGCATCAGGCCCAGGGCCAGGGTGTTGCCGGTCAGGACGATGCGATAGCCCAGGCGTTCGATCAGCGGCCGGGCCACGGACTTGGCGACCATGGCCGCCGCCGCCAGGGGCAGCATGCTCATCCCGGCCTGGGACGGTGAATAGCCCAGGGCGACTTGCAGCAGCAACGGCACCAGGAACGGCAGGGCGCCGCTGCCCAGGCGCGCGAACAGGTTGCCGAGAATGCCCACGGCGAAGGTGCGGGTCTTGAACAGTGACGGCGGGAACAGCGCGTTTTCGACGTGCCCGGCCCGCAGCCAATAGGCCGCCAGGCAGGCCATGCCGCCGAACAGCAACAACATCACGCGCAGGTGCGGCAGGTGCAGTTCACCCAGGCCTTCCATGGCGATGGTGATCAGCACCATCGCCGCGCCGAACAGCAGGAACCCCACCCCGTCGAACCGCGTGCGCTCGCTGCCCCGCAGGTCGGGGATGAACTTCCACACGGCATAACAGCCGATCACGCCCACCGGCAGGTTGATGATGAAGATCCAGTGCCAGGTCAGGTACTCGACCATCCAGCCACCCATGGTCGGCCCGATCAGCGGGCCGAGCAGGCCGGGGATGGTGATGAAGCCCATGATCCGCACCAGTTCCGAGCGCGGATACGCCCGCAGCACCACCAGCCTGCCCACCGGCAGCATCAGCGCACCGCCCAGGCCCTGGATGACCCGGGCGCCAATCAGCATGCTCAACGAACTGGACAAGGCACACAGCAACGAGCCGAAGCTGAACAGCAGGATCGCCCCGAAGAAAATCTTCTTGGTGCCGAAGCGGTCGGCGATCCAGCCCGAGGCCGGGATCAGCAACGCCACGGTGAGCATGTAGGCAATGATCACGCCCTGCATGCGCAGCGGGTTTTCCGCCAGATCACCGGCCATGGCGGGCAGGGCGGTGTTGAGGATGGTCCCGTCCAGGGACTGCATGAAGAAGGCAATCGCCACCACCCACGGAAGCCAGCGGGCGGTGACGGCGTCGAGCGGTGCGCGGTTGGGCATGGGACCTCTTGTATGAAAAGTGAACAATTACTTGTGGCGAGGGAGCTTGCTCCCGCTCGGCTGCGTTGTAGGAGCTGCCGAAGGCTGCGATCTTTTGATCTTTCGCTCCAGACTCAATCGACAGCGAAAAGATCGCAGCCTCGCTCCGCTCGTCAGCTCCTACAGACAGGGGATGAAGCCACCTTCCTGGTGTTACAGCGTCAAGGTCAACCGCTTGACCAGCGCCCCCGGCAACAACATCGAGGCCGTGGCCCGCTGGCTGTAGGTGCTGGCCGAGAGCAGCAGTTCCCGCTCTCGGGTCAGGCCTTCGAGTTGCGAGCCGAGCAGGCTGTAGACGCTGTCGTCAAAGCGCATGGTACTGACCGGCGCTACGATCTGGCCGTTCTCGACCCAGAACGTGGCGAAGCGGGTCATGCCGGTCAGGCGGGCGGCCGGTTGGTCCGAGTAGTTCAGGTACCAGAGGTTACTGATGTACAGCCCGGTGCCAAGTTCTTCGAGGATGTATTTGTGCTCCAGTTGCCCGCCCTGCATGTCCAGCGCCGTGGGGTATTCGTAGCTGCTGGCGCCGTTGGCGGCGAGGCCGTATTCGGCGGCGCTTCGGGAGTTGACCAACTGCGCATTGGCCGTGCCCTTGGCGATCAGCCCCAGGTCATCGCGGGGATAACCTTCGTCGGAAAACGCCGGGCTCAAGGAGCCGCTGACCTGTTCGCTCAGCCACACGTTGGGGCTCAGGCTTGCTTCGTTGGCGTAGAACTTCTGCAACGGGCTCTGCTTGCTGGCAATCGCCCGGGCCGAGAACCCGCCCCAACTGAGCATGCCCATGATCTCTTCCAGGGCGGCCGGTGCCAGGTAGGCACGGTATTCGCCAGGCGGCAACGTGCGCAACGGCAGGCCGAGAAACGCCAGTTGCTCGCGGGCCTGCTCGAAGCGCCGGGCAAACCCTTCGCTGCTCCACGCATGCCCGGCATAGCTGGCTTTCACTGCCTGGCCGTTTTCATGGAACAGGCTGAAATCGAAGTTGAAGCTGTTGGCCTGATGCCAGCCGAACGCTCCCGACGAACTGGCGAAACCCCGGCTGATGGGCCCGGCCGCATAGAACCCCACCAGGTCCAGGCCCTCGGCGGCGCGGGTGATTTCAGCCACGGCCTGCTCGGTGTCCGGCAGCGGATGGTCCTGCACGTTATGGCTTTGCCAATGGTCGGGATTGAGCAGCAGGTACGGATCGCAGGGCAGCAGCGGCAAGGTTTCGCGCAGCTGTTGCAGACCTTCGGACAGGCGTTGCAGGTCGGTCTCGGTATCGCCGGACAAGGTGATCTGCAAGTCGGCGTGGCGTCCGTCGTCGATCAATTTGAAACTGACATTGGCCTGCTGCACCTGCCCGGCCTGGCGCACCTTGGCGTGGTTGAAACGCACGAAGGCCGAGGACTCGGCGGCATAACCCAAGGTGAACTGTTCCTGCTCATGCAGCGCATCGCGCAGCCAGTCGACCAACACCTTGAATGCCTCGGCCTGATTATTGACGGTGCTCATATCAGGCATCCCCCCCAAACACATCAACGTTGCTGAACACACAGGCCGGCGACGCATGGCCGACGCGGATGACCTGGTTCGGTTCGCCCTTGCCGCAGTTCGGCGTGCCCAGGACCCGAGAGGTACTGGCATCGCCCACGGCGCGCAGGCTCTTCCAGAATTGCGCGGAAATACCCCGGTAGTTGGGGTTCTTCACCACGCCCTTGAGCTCGCCGTTCTCGATCAACTGGCCCCACTCGCAGCCGAACTGGAATTTGTTGCGGGCGTCGTCGATGGACCAGGAGCGGTTGGTGCGCATCAGCACGCCGTGCTCGGTGCCTTGGATCAGTTGTTCCAGGGACTGGTCGCCAGGTTCGATGTTCAGGTTCGCCATGCGGTCGATGGGCGGGCGATTCCAGCCGCAGGCGCGGCTGTTGGCGACACCGTCCAGGCCAGCACGGAACTGTGACAGTGCGCCGCCCAGTGGACGCAGCAACAGGCCTTCACGAATCAGGAACTGTTTGCTGGCGGCGCTGCCATCGTCGTCATGGCTGTAGCTCGCCAGTTCTTCGGGAATGTCCGGGTCGAAGGTCACGTTCAACAGGCTGGAGCCGTATTGCAGGTGGCCGAAATCGCTGGCCTTGACGAAGCTGGTGCCGGCGTAATTGCGCTCATCCCCGAGGATGCGGTCCAGTTCCAGCGGGTGACCGATGGATTCGTGGATCTGCAACATCATCTGGTCAGGCATCAGCAGCAGGTCACGGGGGCCTTGCGGGGTGTTCGGTGCCAGCAGCAATTGCAGGGCCTGGTCAGCGATTTTCCGCCCGGCACCGATCAAGCCGCTGCGGCTGATTACATCGAAGCTGCCTTGCTGGCCGAAATTTTCCCGGCCCAGGGTGCGGGTCTGGCTGTCGTTGCCGTCGAAGGCGGTGACTTCCAGGGCCGGGTAGATGAAGCGTTGGGCCTGGCGCAGTTCAGCGCCGGCACTGTTGAGGTAGATCTGCTCGACCTGGGTCAGGCCGATGCTGGCTTGCCAGTTCACCAGGCGCTCGTCCTGAGGCACTGCGGCTGACTCGTCGCCGAGCAATTGGTAGCAATCGCTCAGTGGCGGGAAGGCCTGGTCGAAATTCGGCGAGAAGTAATCGGCGCGGTCGCTGGACACCGCTTGCTCGCGCAGGTCCAACAGGGCGTGGGGCTTGAGCCCACGAGCATGTTGCTCGGCGCGTTCCAGTGCCGCTTGCAGGCCGGCCTGGGACAGGTCGTTGGTAGCGGCATACGCCTCGACCCCGTTGACCCGCACGGTGAGCATCGCCCCTTCATCACGGCCCAGGCTGGGCGGTTCGGCGACATTCTTGCGCACCGACAGGTGCTGGCCGGACTCGCGCACGTAACGCAGGGAAAAGAATTCAGCGCCCGTGCGCAAGGCAGCAAAACGCTGCTTGAGCTGGGGGTGGAAGTCGAACATGGAACCTCCTTGTCTGGAGTGGCGGTGCGGCGAGGTGCGGCGTGTTGACGCGGCGGCTCTAGAGTAGGCCTGGGGCGGGGAAGGGATCAAGGCAGATAGGAATTTGGGGGCGTCAGGGTGGACGCGATCGCGAGCAAGCTCGCTCCCACAGTGGAACTTTGGTGGTCACAAAATGTGTGTCCGCCGCCAATCCCTGTGGGAGCGAGCTTGCTCGCGATGGCGGTGTGGCAGTCAGCGAAGATGTTGAATGGTCTGACCCCTTCGCGAGCAGGCTCGCTCCCACAAGGGATCTTAGTGGTCACAAAATGTGTGTCCGCTGCAGATCCAAATGTGGGAGCGAGCCTGCTCGCGAAGGTCGCGCCGCGGTCCTGAGTCTTACTGGGCGCTAGGCCCCACTTCACGCATTGGCTTGCCGCGCACCGGCGCATCGCCGGCCACGAAGTACGGCGCGGTGCTGCGGGGCAGGGGCTTGCGGCCGCGGATCTTGTCGGCGATTTTCTCGGCGATCATGATCGTTGGCGCGTTCAGGTTGCCGGTGGTGATGATCGGCATGATCGAGGCATCCACCACGCGCAACCCTTGCATGCCATGCACGCGGCCTTCGCCATCCACTACCGCCATGTCGTCGGTGCCCATCTTGCACGAGCAGGACGGGTGGAACGCGGTTTCGGCGTGCTCGCGGATGAACTGGTCCAACTGCTCGTCCGTCTGCACCTCGATGCCCGGGCTGATCTCACGGCCACGGAACGGATCGAGCGCTGGCTGCTGCATGATCTCGCGGGTCAGGCGGATGCCATCGCGAAATTCCTGCCAGTCCTGCTCGGTCGCCATGTAGTTGAACAGGATGCTCGGGTACTGGCGTGGGTCCTTGGACTTGGCCTGGATCCGGCCGCGGCTTGGCGAGCGCATGGAACCCATGTGCGCCTGGAAACCGTGTTCCTTCACCCCGTTGCTGCCGTTGTAGTTAATCGCCACCGGCAGGAAGTGATACTGGATGTTCGGCCAATCGAATTCCGGACGGGTGCGGATGAAACCGCCGGCCTCGAACTGGTTGCTGGCGCCGATCCCGGTGCCGTTGAACAGCCACTCGGCACCGATGGCCGGCTGGTTGTACCAGAGCAGTGACGGGTACAGCGAAACCGGTTGGGTGCAGGCGTATTGCAGGTACAGCTCGAGGTGATCCTGCAGGTTTTCGCCGACGCCCGGCAGATCGTGAACCACCGGGATGTCGAGGCTTTCCAGCAATTTGGCGGGGCCGACACCGGAACGCTGGAGGATCTGCGGCGAGGCGATGGCGCCGGAGCACAGCAGCACTTCCTTGCGCGCCCGGGCTTCGACGCGCTCTTCGGCGGCGCCCACCAGGTAACGCACGCCGACCGCGCGTTTGCCTTCGAAGATGATCTTGTCGGTCAGGGCGTGGGTGACGATGGTCAGGGTCGAGCGCTTCTTGGCGATGTCCAGGTAACCGCGCGCGGTGCTGGCCCGACGGCCGTTGGGCGTGACGGTGCGGTCCATCGGGCCGAAACCTTCCTGCTGGTAGCCATTGAGGTCTTCTGTACGCGGGTAACCGGCCTGTACGCCGGCTTCGACCATGGCGTGGAACAGCGGGTTGTTGCCGGCCTTGGGCGTGGTCACGCTGACCGGGCCGTCGCCGCCGTGGTAGTCGTTCGGGCCGATGTCACGGGTTTCGGCTTTACGGAAATACGGCAGGCAATCGAGGTAGGCCCAGTCTTCCAGGCCCGGCAGCTTGGCCCAGTTGTCATAGTCCAGGGCGTTGCCGCGGATGTAGCACATGCCGTTGATCAGCGAAGAACCACCCAGGCCCTTGCCGCGACCGCATTCCATGCGGCGGCCATCCATGTGTGGCTCCGGGTCGGTCTCGTAGGCCCAGTTGTAGCGCCGGCCTTGCAGCGGGAATGCCAGGGCGGCGGGCATTTGTGTGCGGAAGTCCAGGCGATAGTCCGGGCCGCCGGCTTCGAGCAGCAGGACGGTGACGCCTTCGTCTTCGGTCAGGCGGGTGGCCAGGGTATTACCGGCCGAACCGGCGCCGATGATGATGTAATCGAATTCTTGGGACATGAAATGCACCCTCTTCTGGAATTGGGTTCAGGTCGCGGTCGTCGGGTGCCACATTCCCTGTGGCGAGGGAGCTTGCTCCCGCTCGACTGCGCAGCAGTCGCAAACAGGGCGACCGTGTTCTGTCTGAATGGTCTGGGACTTGAAGTTGGGGCCGCTTCGCAGCCCAGCGGGAGCAAGCTCCCTCGCCACAAAAGCCCCAACCTCAGGTTCGGTGCCAGATCAGAACACCGACGTGTAATCGCCCAACTCGACCTGTACCGATTTGATGCGTGTGAAGTTGTTCAGCGAGCTGATGCCGTTCTCCCGGCCCACGCCCGATTGCTTGTAGCCACCGACCGGCATTTCAGCCGCCGACTCACCCCAGGCGTTGATCCAGCAGATACCGGCTTCGAGCTGGTGGATCACGCGGTGGGCGCGGTTCAGGTCGCGGGTGACGACGCCAGCGGCCAGGCCGAAGTCGGTGTCGTTGGCGCGGCGGATCACTTCTTCTTCGGTGTCGTAGGTGAGGATGCTCATCACCGGGCCGAAGATTTCTTCACGCACGATGGTCATCTCGTCGGTGCAGTCGGTGAACACGGTCGGGGCGACGAACGCGCCCTTGGCCAATTCGCCGTCGGTCAGGCGACTGCCGCCGCACAGCAGGCGCGCGCCTTCGGCTTTGCCTTTCTCGATGTAGCCCAGCACGCTTTCCATGTGGGCGAAGCTCACCAGCGGGCCGAAGTTGGTGTTTTCGTCCTGAGGATTACCGATACGGATGCGCGCCACACGCTCGGCGATCTTGGCTTCGAAGGCGGCCTTGAGGTGGCTTGGCACGAACACGCGGGTGCCGTTGGTGCAGACCTGGCCGGAACTATAGAAGTTGGCCATCATCGCGGTGTCGGCGGCGCGATCCAGGTCGGCGTCGTCGAAGATGATCAGCGGCGACTTGCCGCCCAGTTCCATGGTCACGTCCTTGAGCGAAGAGCTCGAGGCGCTGGCCATGACTTTCTTGCCGGTGTCGGTGCCGCCGGTAAAGGAGATTTTCTCGATGCGTGGGTGCTCGGTCAGCCAGGTGCCGACTTCACGACCGCTGCCGGTCAGGACGTTGAACACACCCGCTGGAACGCCGGCCTCGGTGTAGATCTCGGCCAGTTTCAGGGTGGTCAGCGAGGTGACTTCGCTCGGCTTGAAGATCATCGCGTTACCGGCCGCCAGGGCCGGGGCGGATTTCCACAGGGCGATCTGGATCGGGTAGTTCCAGGCGCCGATGCCGGCCACTACGCCCAGGGGCTCGCGACGGGTGTAGACGAATGAAGTGGTGCGCAGCGGAACCTGCTCGCCTTCGATGGCAGGCACCAGGCCGGCGTAGTATTCCAGCACGTCGGCGCCGGTGACGATGTCGACGTAGCGGGTTTCGGAGTAGGCCTTGCCGGTGTCCAGGGTTTCCAGGGCAGCCAGTTCATCGTTGCGCTCGCGCAGGATGTCCACGGCGCGACGCAGGATGCGCGAACGCTGCATGGCGGTCATGGCAGCCCAGACCTTCTGGCCCTTTTCGGCACTGACCACGGCGCGCTCGACGTCCTCGAACGTCGCACGCTGCACTTGGGCAAGGACTTCACCGTTGGCAGGGTTGATGGCTTCGAAAGTGGCGTCGCCGCTGGCATCGCTGTACGCGCCATCGATGTAGAGTTTTTGCAGTTCGAAACGGGCCATAAAGTCCTCGCAAGTGCATAAGTGGTTGGCTGACCACCGGAGCGTGTCGTTTATAGCTGACTACGCGGTTCGGCGGCGGTTCAGGAGTCGAGCGGTTCTGTGTGCTCTGGTGCCCCTGCCTTGGCCAGTTGGAAATCCATGTATTCGTACGCGATCTGGTGCGCCTGGGCGGTATCGAACGCGTCTCCCGACAGCGCTCCGCGCAGCCACAAACCGTCAATCAACGCGGCCAGGCCCCTTGCTGCGCTGCGCGCCTGATCAACGGGCAACACGCGGCGGAACTGGCTACACAGGTTGGAATACAGACGGTGATCGTTGATCCGCTGCAACCTGTGCAAAGACGGGTGGTGCATGCTGGTGGCCCAGAAGGCCAGCCAGGTTTTCATTGCCGGGCCATTGACCTGGCTGGCGTCGAAGTTGCCTTCGATGATCACCTTGAGGTGAGCCCGGGGGCTTGTGTCCTCCAGTGCCTGGCGGCGCGCGGTGACGTTCTCGCTCAGGACAGTCATCAGGTACTGGGCCGTGGCCGCGATCAGGCCATTCTTGTCCTGAAAGTAGTGACTGATGATGCCGTTGGAGACACCGGCCAAACGGGCGATCAGCGCAATGCTGGCGTCCCCCATGCCGACTTGATCGACCGCTTGCAACGTGGCTTCGATCAGTTGTTGGCGGCGGATGGGTTGCATACCGACCTTGGGCATCTAGCACATCTCCTTAGGCCATCCGGCGCACGAATGTCGTCTGCCGGAACGAAAGCCAGTCTATTTTGTTTTGATTGAACGTTCAATCAACAAAAAATAAGTTCTATGACAAGTCGTCGCTGTTTGTCGGGGCGAGGACTTTTGGGGATGTCTTTATAACACTCGTCGATTGGCTGCCCACCCGTCGATTGGTTGAAATGAGGCGATGCAGCGAGCTCCCTCGCCACAGAGGCCACAGAGGCCTGCATTGCGCTTGAGATTGGCCCAAACAAAAACGCCGCGTTCATCTCGCGGCGTTTTTGCTGGCGTGGGCTTAGCCCAGGTTCTTGCCCAGCAGTGCGTGGTACAGCTCGCTGTCGCCCAGGATCCCGACGACTTGCTGGTTATCGTGGAGCACCAGTTTGTTGCCGGTCTGGTAGCGAATCTGCAATGCGTCGCGCATGCCGATGTTGGAGTCCACCAGGGTCGGACGCCGGCCCAGCTCTTCGACGGCTTGGCCCGGCACCCAGTTTTGCAGGTCCAGCGCCGCGCCGTTCTGCCGGGCGCCCTTGATGGTGTTGCCTTCGGCCAGGTCGAGCCAGGAGTCGCCGCCCGGGTCCAGGCACACCGAACCGTTGATGCGCTTGCAGTTGTCCAGGGTGCGCATCAGGCTGCGACCGCACAGGACGTTGAGCGGGTTGGTGTGGGCGACGAAAGTGCGCACGTAGTCGTCCGCCGGGTTCAGCACGATTTCTTCCGGCTTGCTGTACTGGATGATCCGGCCGTCTTTCATGATCGCGATACGGCTGCCCAGCTTCAGGGCTTCGTCGAGGTCGTGGCTGACGAACACGATGGTCTTGCTCAGCTTGCGTTGCAGCTCCAGCAGTTCGTCTTGCAGGCCTTGGCGGATCAGCGGGTCGAGGGCAGAGAAGGGTTCGTCCATCAGCAGGATGTCGGCGTCCATCGCCAGGGCGCGGGCCAGGCCGACCCGTTGCTGCATGCCGCCGGACAATTCGTCGGGCTTCTTGTTGCGCCACTGGGTCAGGCCCACCAGCTCCAGCTTCTCATCCACCAGCTTGCGGCGTTCTTTCTCAGGACGGCCCTGCATTTCCAGGCCGAAGCTGATGTTCTCGCGCACCGTCAGCCAAGGCATCAGGGCGAACTTCTGGAACACCATGGCGATGCGCTGGGTGCGCATCATCTTCAGTTCGGCGGGGGTGCAGGAGGCGATGTCGATCTGCCGGCCTTCGTGTTCGACGAACAGCTTGCCGCGGCTGACGGTGTTCAAGCCATTGATGCAGCGCAGCAGGCTGGATTTGCCGGAGCCGGACAGGCCCATCAAGACACAGATTTCGCCTTTCTCGATGTCCAGGCTGGCTTTTTCCACGCCGACGATTTGCCCGGTTTTCTTCAGGATTTCGTTGCGGGTCATGCCTTGGTCGAGCAGCTTGAGGGCTTCGCGTGGATCCTTGGAGAAGATCACGTCGACCTGGTCGAAGCGGATTATGCTCATGCGTCACCCCCTACTTTGGCGTCGGGTTGTTTGCAGATTCGGTCGAGCATGATTGCCAGCAGGACGATCGCCAGGCCGGCTTCGAAGCCCAGGGCGATATCGGCGGTGTTCAGTGCGTTGACCACGGGTTTGCCCAGGCCATCGGCGCCCACCAGTGCGGCGATCACCACCATCGACAACGACAGCATGATGCACTGGGTGATACCGGCGGCGATGCTTGGCATCGCATGGGGCAGTTCAATGCGCGACAGGAGCTGGCGACGGGAGCAGCCGAAGGCTTTGCCGGCGTCCATCAGTTCGTCCGGTACGTCGCGGATGCCCAGGTAGGTCAGGCGGATGGGCGCGGCAATCGCGAACACCACCGTGGAGATCAGGCCTGGGACCACACCCAGCCCGAATAGGGTCAGGGTAGGAATGAGGTAGACGAAGGTCGGTACGGTCTGCATCAGATCGAGTACCGGACGCATCAGGGTGTAGAACATCGGCTTGTGCGCGGCAACAATGCCCAGCGGCACGCCGATCAGTACGCAAACCAGGGTCGCGAACAGCACCTGGGCGAGGGTTTCCATGGTCTCTTGCCAGTAACCCAGGTTGAGGATCAGCAGGAAGGACGCAATGACGAATACGGTCAGGCCCCATTTGCGCTGGATGAAGTGCGCCAATAGCGCAATGAGGCCGATCAAGGCCAGGGGATTGAACCAGGTCAGCGCAAACGTCACGCCGTGAATCATCGTTTCCAGGAACAGTGCGATTGCGTCGAAGGTGCTGGCGCCGTGTTGCGTCAACCATTCGACGAAGCCGGCAATGTACTGGCCTAAGGGTATTTTCTGATCAATGAGCATGGTAGTGAACGTCCGCATGCAAGGGAATAAACAGCCCGGGCGAGCGAACCCGCCCGGCATAACATAAGCAGTTACTGCGCAAGCTTGGCTTTCACGGCGTCCAGGCCAGGTTTACCGTCAATGGTGGTCACGCCAGCCAACCAGGTATCGAGTACCTGTGGGTTTTTCTTCAGCCAGGCCTTGGCGGCAGCCTCTGGCTTCATCTTGTCGTCGAGCACGTTGCCCATCAGCGTGCTTTCCATGTCGACGGTGAACTCCAGGTTTTTCAACAGCTGGCCAACGTTGCTGCATTCCTGGCTGTAGCCCTTGCGGGTGTTGGTCGCCACGGTTGCGGCACCGAAGTCGGGGCCGAAGAAGTCGTCGCCGCCGGTCAGGTACTGGATCTTGAAGCGGGTGTTCATCGGGTGTGGCGCCCAGCCGAGGAACACCACGTCGGTGCCACGCTTGGAGGCGCGGTCGACCTGCGAGAGCATGCCGGCTTCACTCGACTCGACGACTTTGAAGCCGGCGTCCTTCAGGCCGAAGGCGTTCTTTTCGATCATGCTCTGGATCAGGCGGTTGCCGTCGTTGCCGGGTTCGATCCCGTAGATCTTGCCGTCCAGCTCTTTCTTGAATTTGGGGATGTCGGCGAAGTCGTGCAGGCCTTTGTCATACAACGCCTGAGGCACGGCGAGGGTGTACTTGGCGCCCTTGAGGTTGGTGCGCAGGGTTTCCACGGTGCCGGCTTCGCGATAGGCCTTGATGTCGTTTTCCATGGTCGGCATCCAGTTGCCGAGGAACACGTCCATGTTCTTGCCGTCGGCCAGGGACTTGTAGGTCACCGGCACGGAAATCATGGTGGTCTTGGTCTTGTAGCCGAGGGCGTCGAGCACCACGCTGGTGGTGGCGGTGGTCACGGTGATGTCGGTCCAGCCGACATCGGAGAAGTTGACGGTGCTGCACTGTTGGGGTTCAGCAGCGTTGGCCAGCATCGGAAGACTCAGCATGGCGGCCAACAACAACGATGTGGAACCTTTCATGGGTGGACTCCTGGTGTTTTATCGGCGGTGTCCGGTCAGGACAACCGCGCTTATTGGATGTTGCGGTTGGTGGCGCGTGGGCACTCTCTGACACGCGGCCTTGCAAACGAGCCGTAACCGATCATGTACCAGTGCAAATCTGACGCCTACAGGGTGGGTCGTATCCAGTACAGGGAGGGTCGCATCCAGTGTTGGTGACGTCGTTTACAGATTTTTTCCGCCCCTGGCGGGCCTCTGATACGCAGAAAAACGGCGCAAAACAGGGGCCAGGACGGGGCGGCGTTGCTGGGCATGATTGCGTCGGTGTCAGACGTCGGACTCCAAGGCAAAAACCGGATGATGCGGCCATCCCGGCGTTGAGCGTAGCAGCTCCGTCACCGGACGCTCCTGCGCCCGGATGTGCCTGTTCTGGAGGTTTTCGGCAATGGCAATCAGCGTGTTCGACCTGTTCAAAATCGGTATCGGCCCGTCCAGCTCACACACCGTGGGCCCGATGCGGGCCGCCGCATTGTTCGTGCAAGGTTTGCGTGAGCGAGGACTTTTGGAACAAGTCGCGCGGGTGGAAGTTCAGCTCTACGGT
The DNA here is from genome assembly GCF_052114545.1 of Pseudomonas sp. KB_12. NCBI lineage: Bacteria > Pseudomonadati > Pseudomonadota > Gammaproteobacteria > Pseudomonadales > Pseudomonadaceae > Pseudomonas > Pseudomonas sp. KB_12. Next base: position 27,038 of record NZ_JBFREY010000047.1, read on the forward strand.
TCGCTTTCAGCCACTGGCATCGGCCATGGCAGCGATAACGCGGTGATCATGGGCTTGATGGGCGAGTGGCCGGACGCGATCGATCCGTCGCAGATTGGTGTGCGCATCGAGCGACTGCGCGAAACCCAGACCCTGCTGCTCGACGGTCGCCTGTCGGTACCGTTCATCTGGTCCCGGGACATGCGCCTGATCGACGAAAACCTGCCATTCCACCCCAACGCCATGACGCTGGTGGCCGAGACCGCCAACGGCGAGCTGCACCGTGACACCTATTACTCGGTCGGCGGTGGTTTCGTCGTCGACCAGGCCCAGGCCGCCAGCGGTGTGGTGGACCTGGATCGCACCGAACTGCCTTACGATTTTTCCAGCGCCGAAGAGTTGCTCCAGTTGTGCCGCAGCCACAACCTGCGGGTGGCCGAGTTGATGATGGCCAACGAAAAGGTCTGGCGTTCGGAAGACGAGATCCGCAGCGGCCTGATGAAACTCTGGCGGGCCATGCAGGATTGCGTCGAGCAGGGCCTCAAGCACGAAGGCATCCTGCCGGGCGGTTTGAATGTGCGTCGGCGGGCGGCCAAGTTGCACCGCAGCCTGCAAGAACTGAACAAACCCAATGTCATCGGCTCGACCCTCAGCGCCATGGAGTGGGTCAACCTGTTCGCCCTGGCGGTCAACGAAGAGAACGCCGCCGGCGGGCGCATGGTCACGGCGCCGACCAATGGCGCGGCGGGGATCATTCCGGCGGTACTGCATTACTTCATGAAATTCAGCGAAGCGGTCACCGACGCCAACGTCGTGGATTATTTCCTCGGTGCGGCGGCCGTCGGGATCCTGTGCAAGAAGAACGCATCGATTTCTGGCGCCGAAGTCGGTTGCCAGGGCGAAGTGGGATCGGCCTGCGCCATGGCGGCGGCAGGCCTGGCGGAGATCCTCGGGGCCACGCCGGAGCAACTGTGCAACGCGGCGGAAATCGGCCTGGAACACAACCTCGGCCTGACGTGCGACCCAGTGGGCGGCCTGGTGCAGGTGCCGTGCATCGAGCGCAATGCGATCGCCGCAGTCAAGGCCATCAATGCTGCCCAAATGGCCCTGCGCGGGGACGGCCAGCATTTCATCTCCCTGGACCGGGTGATCCGCACCATGCGTGATACCGGTGCCGACATGCATGACAAATACAAAGAGACCTCGCGCGGCGGCTTGGCGGTCAGTGCGGTGGAGTGCTGAGTCGCATTTGCGCACCCCTTTGGTAGCAAGGGGATTTCTCTGTGGGAGTAAGGCTTGCCCGCGATGGCGGCATTAGATTCAACATGGATGTCGACTGGCATACAGCCATCGCGAGCAAGCTTTGCTCCCACAGATGATTCCCTTTACCCACAAGAGCGAAAACCGCTCACAAAATGAACACCAATCTGCAAACGCGCCACCTTTTAGCGCGTCGCAAACAGACAAGAGCCCCGTTGTCGAGCCAACCACTGAATCGCGCTCGACCGTCCGTCATCCGCACCTGTGGTGATACTCGTTGCGCAAGCGGCGCAGCCCAGTTCCCACAAGTGCTACCGAACTGCTCACGGCCCGCTGTGACAGGTGCCTGCCGCCATTGATGGCGCTTATAACCCGTACTCGATGCACGCCTTATATAGACAGGTCGTGATGTCGTTTTCAGGATTTATTGAACGCGTATTCAATTTTAGGCATGGCAATTGCTCTATTGCTGTAAAGCCCAGCTCCTTTGTGAGAACGAGGGCAATAACCAATAAAAAGAGCCTCCGCCTGAGGCCATCACCCGCTTTGTGTGAGGAGATACCGCGATGACGACGTCCAACTCCGGGGCCCAACCCCAGAACCGTGCGCCTCAATCCATCGGCTTTTTGCTGCTGGACAATTTCACGCTGATTTCCCTGGCGTCCGCGGTGGAACCGCTACGCATGGCCAACCAACTGTCCGGTCGCGAGCTGTATCGCTGGACCACCCTTACGGTCGATGGCGGCCAGGTCTGGGCCAGCGACGGCTTGCAGATCACCCCCGACGCCTCCATGCACAAGGCGCCGGCCCTGGATACTGTCATCGTCTGTGGCGGCATCGGCATCCAGCGTACCGTGACCCGCGAACACGTGTCGTGGCTGCAGAGCCAGGCCCGCCAATCCCGTCGCCTCGGCGCGGTTTGTACCGGCAGTTGGGCCCTGGCCTGCGCCGGCCTGCTGGACGGCTTCGATTGCAGCGTGCACTGGGAATGCCTGGCGGCAATGCAGGAAGCTTTCCCGCGGGTATCGATGAGTACCCGCTTGTTCACCCTCGACCGTAACCGCTTCACCAGCTCCGGCGGCACCGCTCCGCTGGACATGATGCTGCACCTGATCAGCCGCGATCACGGTCGTGAACTGTCGGCAGCGATCTCGGAAATGTTTGTCTACGAGCGTATCCGCAACGAACAGGATCACCAGCGTGTGCCGCTCAAGCACATGCTCGGCACCAACCAGCCGAAGTTGCAGGAAATCGTCGCGCTGATGGAGGCCAACCTCGAAGAGCCGATCGACCTGGACGAACTGGCGGTGTATGTCGCCGTGTCCCGGCGTCAGCTGGAGCGGTTGTTCCAGAAGTACCTGCACTGCTCGCCGTCGCGCTATTACCTCAAGCTGCGGTTGATCCGTGCACGGCAACTGCTCAAGCAGACGCCGATGTCGATCATCGAAGTGGCCTCGGTGTGCGGCTTCGTCTCCACCCCGCACTTCTCCAAGTGCTACCGCGAATACTTCGGCATTCCGCCGCGTGACGAACGCGTCGGCTCCAACACCACACAACAGGTGGCGATGATGCCGCTGCCGCAGGCGCTGGTGCTGTCGCCATTGTCCGGCCCGCTGTCGGCGCTGAGCCAGGCGCGTAATGAGTCGACGTTTGCCAGTGTGAGACTCTGAGACCGTAGCGCCTTCATCGCGAGCAAGCTCGCTCCCACAGTTGGATTGGGGTTTGGCTGGAGAGACGGGTTGGCTGTAAGGCCGCCTTCGCGAGCAAGCTCGCTCCCACAGTTGGATTGGGGTTTGGCTGGAGAGACGGGTTGGCTGTAAGGCCGCCTTCGCGAGCAGGCTCGCTCCCACAGTTGGATTGGGGTTTGGATGGAGAGACAGGCCGGCTGTCAGGCCGCCTCGCGAGCAAGCTTTGCTCCCACAGGTCCTGCTCAAACAGATCTGATGGGTGTACGACGGGGAGAGCCAGGTCGGCTACTAGGCCGCCTCGCGGTGGACGTTGATCTCGGCGCCCCGTTAACCACGCTGGCCGAACGCAGGCATTGTGGAGTGGGCAACCCGGCATGGATGCCGGGTTAGCCGCGCTGGGCCATGGATGGCCCTTCGCGGCGGGCCCACGGAGCAATGCCGGAGTGAGGGCACA
>NZ_JBFREY010000048.1:0-30228 GCF_052114545.1 Pseudomonas sp. KB_12
ATTGGAACCACCTGATCCCATCCCGAACTCAGCAGTGAAACGATGCATCGCCGATGGTAGTGTGGGGTTTCCCCATGTGAGAGTAGGTCATCGTCAAGATTAAATTCCGAAACCCCTATCTGCTGATGCAGGTAGGGGTTTTGTTTTTAGTAGAAGTCATCGATTTTACCGACACGTTGCTGTTGAACGGGTTGGTCACAGAATTTCTTGACGACCATAGAGCATTGGAACCACCTGATCCCATCCCGAACTCAGCAGTGAAACGATGCATCGCCGATGGTAGTGTGGGGTTTCCCCATGTGAGAGTAGGTCATCGTCAAGATTGAATTCCCAGAACCCCTGTCTGCATCAGCAGCCAGGGGTTTTGTCGTTTTGGGCCGGTAATCGGATCAAGCCCCTGATGCCCCGGCAAACCCCCAATGCCGTTGCTATGCTGTGATAGTCGGGCTTTGGCGACCAAGGGCCCGCGATGTCACTGGTCATGGGGATTCCAATAATGAAAAACCCTTATGCTCCCGGCTTCTGGTGCGCCATTGCGGCTTTGATACTGCTTTCGGCCACTTATTTCTATGGCGTCATGCTCACTCACCAGATCGACAAAGCACTGTTGTTCCTCGATAGCGCGGCGGCGTTGATCGGCGTGATATCCATCGCAATCGTGGCCTGGGCATCGCTTCAGGGGCAGCGCATCAAGAAAAAACACCTCGAACAAGGCAAGACATTGGTGCTGATTTGGGACACCAAGGTTGCGCTGCGACGTGTCGAAACGGTGTTTGACCGTTATTTCTGGGGCAGCTATTGGCAGCCTGGCCGCACGTTCCAGGAAGTTATGGGAGAACTCACCGGCACCCCGCTGGAAAAGAGCCTGGAAGCCCTGAAAACTCAATGCGCTGCCTTGGACAAGCAAGTCACCCAGGACGGCTGGCATTGGCTCAACAACGCCCGAGAGTTGTGTGACGTGGCTAATGCCATGGCCCGTGAGCGCTATCAACTGGACTTCTGCGATTCACGCGCAGACTCATCATCGGGCGCGGCAGTAATCAATCGCGATTTCGAAGTGCTGGTGTACACCTGGACGGCCCGCCTCAAGACTTTCGACCACCAGCTCGACGAGATCGAAGTCCAATATTCGTAGACCACCTCGCAAGAAAACGTTTTTACCCCTTTAAACATTGGGCCCGAAGGGGTGCCTGATGGTAATCTCCCCTCCTCTTTTACGGCGTCGAGCCACACCCTTTGCGGGTCAGGGAAGACGACGGCTTTGTTCAACCATGGATATCGATCGGGTCACTCATGAATAAATCAGCAAGCATACTCTTGGGAATCGTTGTAGCTGTCGGTGCTGTCAGCGCGGGCGGCGCCTGGTACACCGGGACCAAGCTCGAAGGCGTGTTGACGAACGCTATTGCCGATAGCAACAAGCAGATGCAGACAGCCTTGGCCGGGTCTAACAGCACTGCCACCCTGGAGCTGGTCTCCATGGACCGTGGTACGTTCAGCAGCACCGCCCACTACCGTCTCAAGGGCGAGGGCGAGATCTTCGGTAGCGAGCCGGTCGAGCTGCTCTTCGTCGATCAGATCGAACACGGCCCACTGCCATTTTCGCGCTTGATAACACTCAAATGGCTGCCGGTCATGGCCACCAGTCACACCGCGCTTGAGCGCAATCCGCTGACTGACAAGTGGTTCGCTGCCACCAAGGACCAATCGCCGCTCAAAGGTGTGGTCAACCTGGGTTACGACCAATCCATCAATGGCACCTACGAGCTGCTGCCCGTGGATACCAAGCTGGATGAGCAATCCCAGCTCATCTTCTCCGGCCTGAAATTTGACGTGGCCGCCAGCGCCCAAGGCCAGAAGATCAAGGCCGACGGCTACATGGACAGCTTCAAGCTGACCACCGTTGCCGAAGACCAGACTCCCGTGCAGGTTGAGCTGAACGGCCTGACATTGGCGAGCAACCTGAGCAAAAGCTCCTACGGTTACTACATGGGTGACAACACCCTGCTGCTGAGCAACACCAAGGCCACCTTTGGTGAGCCGAAGTCGGTGCTGGGCCTGAAGAACTTCGAGATGAAGAACAGCAGCACCGAGAGCGGCACCAGCGCTTCGGGGCGTGCCGATTACAAGATCGGTGAGTTGTCGTTCAACGACAAGACCATTGGTTCGGCGCAGATGGCAGTCAGCCTGAAGAACCTGGACATCCCGGCCACCATGTCGCTGATGCAGATTTACCAGACCAAGCTGCAACCCTACGAAAAAGCTGCAGCCGAGGCCACAGCAGCCGGTGAGCCGGCCCCAGAGCTGAGCCTGACCGAAGCTGAAGAAGCGCAGGTCAAGGCTGATCTGGAGAAACTCCTGGCCGGCGCTCCGCAAGTGGCGTTGGAAAACCTGTCGTTCAGCACCGCCAATGGTGAAAGCCGCGCCAACCTGATCGTTGATCTGGCCAAGCCGCAGTCCATGGACTTGCCACCGGATGAGTTGGGCCGTCAGTTGCTCGCCCTGCTGGATTTCAACATCAAGGTTTCCAAGCCGATGCTGGTTGACCTGATGACCGTACAGGCACAGATGGAAGGCCAGACGGATGCCAAGTTGATCGCCGATCAGGCCACTGCCACCAGCGATATGTTCAGCGCCATGGCGGTCGGTTCGGAACTGGCAATGCTTGAAGGCAGCGATGTTGTCACCAAGCTGCACTACGCCAACAATCAGGTCGATTTCAACGGCCAGAAGATGACCGTTGAGCAATTCACGGCATTCGTGATGAGCAAGCTGGGTGGTGGCGTCGCCGTCCAGTAACGCGTTCGGTCAGCACCCCAAACCCGGCCCGTGCATGATGCATGGGCCGGGTTTTTTTACGCCTATCGATCAGCTCTGCGCTGAAATCTGTAGCGATTCTGAAGAATTGTGGCGTTCCAGAAGATGACCCGCCCGAGAGTGCAAAACTAAACCCATTAGAGCTTGGCTGGATTCCTTTGATCCGGCTTCCTGTTTGATGGGCAAGGGGGCACTGCGACCCGGCTGGCCATGTAAGGATGCTGACGAATGCCGCGTACTGTGGGTCCTTTTATTCAACGTGGTTTGCGCCCGTTGTTTCGCGTCGCGCTGTGCAGCCAATTGTGCTGGCCGATACTGGCGTTTGCCGATACCGCCTATGACCAAATGGTGCTCGACGCCCGTGCAGGCCATTACACGCCTGCGCTGACCGCGTTGCGCCAGGTGCCGGCTGGCCAGGCCAGCGCTGCGCAAATCAGCGACCACCTGCAGATCGCCAGTTGGGCCGGCCTCGACGTCGAGGTGGTGACGGTCTATGAGACCCAGGGCCGCCATCGAGCGCTGCCTGTCCAGGCGCTCACCGATACGGCTCGCGCCTATCGAAACCTCAAGCGTTGGGATTCGGCGCAAGAGCTGTACCGCCAGGCCTTGGTGATGGACCCCCAGAACCCCGACCTGCAACTCGGCCTGGCCTTGACCCAGGCCGACGGCGGTCAGCCCGACGAAGCCGTCACCCGCGCAAAGGCCATGGTCGCCGCCAAACCGACAGATCCGATGCGTCGACTGGCGCTGGGTTATGCCCAGACCCGCGCCAACAACCCTCACGAAGCGCTGTTCGAATACGACCAGGCCTTCACCCGCGCGGGCAACAGCCCAGAGATTGCACGCGAATACATCTACGCCCTGCAACGCGCGCGGCTGCCCGAACCGGCGCTGCGCCTGGCGCGTCTGCAGCCGGGGCTGATCGACCGAGGTGTGCAGCGTCGCCTGGAGGGTGACGTGGCAGCCGAACGGGTGCGCCTGGCGGACATGACCAGTCGCAGTGAACAGGAGCGCTTCGTCATTGCCGACCGCGCCCTGGCCGACTACGACAAGCTGCTCGCCACCTGGACTCCGGTGGCCGAGGCCCATGACGACGTACTCCGTTGGCGCATCGATCGCATGGGCGCTCTCAATGCCCGTGTCCGTCGGGCTGAAGTGATTGCCGAGTACCAGAAGCTGATCGCCGAGGGCGTGAGCATTCCCACGTATGCCCTGCGTTGGGTGGCCTCTTCCTATCTGGAGCAGCGTGAACCGGAAGTCGCCGTCGAGCTGTACCGCCAGGTACTGGCGGCGCCGGATGCCGATCCTGCGGAGCGCTTTGAAGACAGCACCGCGCTCTACTACGCGCTGCTGGAAAGTGAAAAATCCGAAGAGGCCCGCGCACTGGCCGAAGACATGGCGAAAGCCCAGCCTCCACGCGTCGAGCTCAAGGGCCTGCCGATCGGCAACCCCAACGATGAATGGATGGATGCCCAACAACTCGCCGCCCAGGCCGGCACTTACGGCGCCGACCTGCCTTCTGCCGAAGCGCGCCTCGACACCCTGGTCAACCAAGGCCCCGGCAACACCGGCATGCAGCTGGCCCAGGCCGATCTGTACCAGGCCCGTGACTGGCCGCGCCGTTCGGAAAACCTCCTCAAGGAAGTCGAGGCCACGATCCCGCGCAACCGTGACCTGGAAATCGCCCAGGCCCGTGCAGCCATGGATTTGCAGGAATGGCGGCAGATGGATGCACTGACCGACGACGTGGTCGCCCGCTATCCGGAAAACGCCCATGTCAAACGCCTGCAACGCCAGCGCGACGTACACGACATGGCCGAACTGCGCATCGAGGCCTACACCGGCAAGAGCTATGGCGGTGGCAACGGTGACGCCGGTGCCGTCACTGGCAGTCGGGACTTTGGTATCGAGACGCTGCTCTACAGCCCGCCCATCGATGAAGACTGGCGGCTGTTCGGCGGTGCCGGCTACGCCACCGGCGATTTCGAGGAAGGCACCGGCCACCACCGCTGGCAGCGCCTGGGCGTGGAGCGTCGTATCCGAGACATGACACTGGAGGCCGAGGTCTCCAATCATTCCTATGGCTCCGGCGACAAGCAAGGCGCGCGCCTGGCCGTGGCGCGGGACATCGACGACCACTGGCAGTACGGCGGCAGCCTGGATTATCTCTCGGCCAATACCCCGTTGCGGGCGCTCAACAGTGGCATTCGCGCTAACGGCGGTAGCGGTTTCGTACGCTGGCGGGCCAATGAAAGCCGCGAGTGGCGACTGGCTGTCAGCCCGTCCCATTTCAGCGATGGCAACAACCGCCTCGAAACCCAACTGACCGGTCGCGAAGGCATCTACAGCACACCGCGTATGCAAGTGGAGCTGGGGCTGGAAGTGGCTGCCAGCCGCAACAGCGGTTCCAACGAAGTGCCTTATTTCAATCCGAAATCGGACTTCAGCGTCATGCCGACCGTGAGCGTCAATCACGTGTTGCACCGCCGCTACGAGACCACGTGGAGCCAGCAGTTCCAGGTCGGTGCCGGTACCTACAGCCAGCGCGACTACAACACCGCGGCCGTGGGATTGCTCGGCTACGGCCAGCGTTTCATCTGGAACGACGTGCTGGAGGCCGGCGCCGCGCTGAGCTGGCTCAACCGCCCCTACGACGGCGATCGCGAAAGCGATCTGCGCCTGCTTGTCGACCTCACTTATCGCTTCTAGAAGAGTTTGAAGATGCCTGTTATTTCGCGATTCATCCTTCTGCTGGGGGTCTTGCTGATCAGCGCGTGTGCCCAGCAAGCCCCGGCGTTCACGCCGCCCTCGCAGCGCCCGCTGGCGGCTAATGATGCCCCATGGCCAAAGAACCATGTGCTCGGCATCGCCTACCACGATGTCGACGACCGTGACCCGGACCAGGCGCTGGTGGCCGTGCGTACCGAACGCCTGATCGAACAACTGGCGTGGCTGCGGGAAAACAACTACCAGCCGGTCACAGTGGATCAGATCATCACGGCCCGCAATGGCGGCCCGGAACTGCCACCGCGTGCGGTGCTGCTGAGTTTCGACGACGGCTACGCAAGCTTCTACACCCGCGTCATGCCCATCCTGCGCGCCTATAACTGGCCGGCGATCCTCGCCCCGGTCGGCAGTTGGGTGGATACGCCGCTGAACCAGACGGTGGATTTCGCCGGGGTGCCGCGCAAGCGTTCCGAGTTCCTGACCTGGGAGCAGATTCGCGAGGTTTCCAAATCGGGCCTGGTGGAAATCGCCGCCCACACCGATGCCAATCACAAAGGCATCCTCGCCAACCCGCAAGGCAACCAGCAACCCGCCGCGACCACCCGGCGCTACGACCCCGTCACCGGTCGTTATGAGGCCGAGGCCGATTTCCAGGCTCGCTTGCGCAAGGACGTGGCGGCCATTTCCGAGAAAATTCGCAAGGTCACCGGCTACAGCCCGCGCGTCTGGGTCTGGCCTTACGGTGAAGCCGACGGCACGGCGTTGCAGGTGATTGGCAGCGAGGGTTATCGACTGGCCCTGACTTTGGAAGACGGTCTCGACAGCTTGGATAACCTGATGAGCGGCCCACGCTTCCTGGTGGCGTCCGATCCGGATGGTGCCCATTTCGCCGAAAGTATCGTGTCGGTGCAGACGATTGACCCGATGCGCGTGGTGCATGTCGACCTGGATTACGTCTACGATCCGGACCCGGTGCAGCAGGAAGCCAATGTCGGCCAGTTGGTCCAGCGCATTTCCGACCTGGGCGCCAATACGGTGTTCCTGCAAGCCTTCGCTGACCCGAAAGGCGACGGCCTCGTGCATTCGTTGTACTTCCCCAATCGTCACTTGCCGGTGCGCGCCGACCTGTTCGACCGGGTTGCATGGCAGTTGCGCACCCGGGCCAATGCCAAGGTCTATGCCTGGATGCCGGTGCTCAGTTTCGCCCTGGACGCGAAGCTTTCACGGGTACAGCGCTGGGATCCGGAAACCGGCAAGACCGGCGTTGCCCCGGACCAGTACGTGCGTTTGTCGCCGTTCGACCCGAACGTGCGCAAGGTCATCGGCGAGATTTACCAAGACCTGGCGCGGATGAGCTCGTTGGACGGCGTTTTGTACCATGACGACGCAGTGTTCTCCGACTTCGAGGATGCCAGCCCCGCAGCCCTGAAAGTCTATGCCGCCAACGGCCTGCCGACGTCCATTGCCGCCCTGCGGGCCGATCCTGCAGCGATGCAACGCTGGACCCGCTTCAAGAGCCGCTACCTGATCGATTTCACCCATGAACTGACCGCCAAGGTCCGGGCGATTCGTGGCCCGCAGGTGCGCACCGCGCGCAATATCTTTGCCGAACCGATGCTCAATCCTGACAGCGAAGCCTGGTTCGCGCAGAACCTCGACGATTTCCTCGGCGCCTATGACTGGACGGCGCCGATGGCCATGCCGCTGATGGAAAACCAGACCCTCCAGCAATCCGGCCCCTGGCTCGATCGTCTGGTGGACACCGTCAAGGCCCGCCCCGGCGCGCTCAAGCGCACGGTGTTCGAATTGCAGGCCCGGGACTGGAACAGCAAGCCGGTCAGCGACGTCAGCGGTAAACAATTGGCCGACTGGATGGGGCGCCTCAAGCGCAAAGGCGTGACCAGTTTCGGTTACTACCCGGACAACTTCATCGAAGACCAGCCCGCTTTGAAAACCGTGCGGCCTGCGCTCTCCAACAAGTGGAATCCTTGACATGCTCGACAGACTGCTCGCTCTGCTGGTGCTGGCGATCGTCCTCGGGGTGCCCCTGGGCCTGATCTTCCTGGTCACCGGGCAATTCCTGATGGACTTCGTGTTCTTTTACCCGCTGTTCATGTCCGGGCTGTGGATCGCCGGCGGCCTGTATTTCTGGCTGCACTGGGAACGCCACTGGCCGTGGAAGGACGACACCCTGCCACCGCCCCTGGCCGGCGAGCCGTTGATCAGCATCCTGATCCCGTGCTTCAACGAAGGCGATAACGTCGCCGACACCATTCACGCGGCGCTGGGCCAGCATTACCCGAACATCGAAGTCATCGCCATCAACGACGGCTCCAAGGACAACACCGCCCAGATGCTCGATCGACTGGCGGCTGAAGACCCGCGCCTGCGCGTGTTGCACCTGGCGGAAAACCAGGGCAAGGCCGTGGCCCTGCGCATGGGTGCCATCGCGGCGCGCAGCGAATACCTGGTGTGCATCGACGGTGACGCGCTGCTGGCGCCGAACACCTGTGCCTACCTGGTGGCGCCGATGCTGGACAACGCCCGACTCGGCGCGGTGACCGGCAACCCGCGCATCCGCACCCGCTCGACTCTGGTGGGCCGAGTCCAGGTTGGCGAGTTCTCCTCGATCATCGGCCTGATCAAGCGTACTCAACGGGTGTTCGGACGGATCTTCACCGTGTCTGGCGTGATCGTCGCGTTCCGTCGCTCCGCCCTGCACCGGGTTGGCTACTGGAGCCCGGACATGATCACCGAAGACATCGACATCAGTTGGAAGCTGCAACTGGATCACTGGAGCATCTTCTACGAGCCGCGCGCGCTGTGCTGGATCCTCATGCCCGAAACCCTGCGTGGCCTGTGGCGGCAACGGCTGCGCTGGGCCCAGGGTGGCGCCGAGGTGTTGTTCAAGAACATCCGGGGCATCTGGCAGTACCGCCACCGCTACCTGTGGCCGCTGTTGTTCGAATATTGCCTGTCCACCGGTTGGGCGTTCACGTTCCTGCTGTCGGTGATTTTCTGGGGCGTCGGCAAATTCGTCGAAATGCCAGCGGCCATCGCGGTCGATCACCTCATGCCACCCGCCTTCACCGGGCTGTTGCTGGCGGTGATATGCCTGCTGCAATTCGCGGTGAGCATCCTGATCGATCGGCGTTACGAAAAAGGCCTGTGGCACATCATGTTCTGGGTGGTCTGGTACCCGTTGGTGTTCTGGCTGATCAGCCTCTTTACCACCCTGGTGAGCTTTCCAAAAGTGCTGTTCGGGCAGCATCAGAAGCGTGCGCGCTGGATCAGTCCGGATCGCGGTATCAAACCGTTCGATGATCAGGAAGAGGAAGTGATCCGATGAAAATTATCAGGACCCGGCAACGGCCTTTTCTGGTGCTCATCGATGCGTTTTTTACCGTGCTGGCGTGGGTGGGGTTGTTGTACTTGCTGGTCAATGGGCTGTGGCCGCTGTTCGCGAGCCAGGCCGGTCCGCGCCCGGGAGGGTCTCTGTTCGATACCCTGGGGACCTTGCAGGTCTATGGATGGATCGCCTTGGTCAACGCGGTGCTGTTGATTACCTGGGCGCGTTACCAACAGCGCAAAAGCCGCAGCTTCGCCCAGCGCCGGTCGCCGGCCCCGGTAGTGAATGACCAGGGCTTGAGCGCCAGTTTCAAGTTGACCGACGAGCGCCTGGACACGCTGCGCCAGCCCGGCTCGAAGACTATTCACAACAATCTGGACGGCGACATCAGCCACGTCGTGCCGCACTTCCACTTGCTCAGCCCCGACTTGCAGCCGCCGCCCCTGGCGCCACTGGAGCGACCCGGCGTGATTCACCTGCCGGCCGATCACTCCGTACATTGATGCCATCGCGAGCAAGCTCGCTCCCACGGGGGATTTGGGCCTAGGATGAAAAATCCCGGATCAGCCGCCATGCCTCGTCCACCGGTAACGGTTGTTTCATGCGCTGGGCCAGCGCTGCCATGGCCCGGCCTTCATCACAGGCCACTGCGGCGGCAACGAGGCCGTCCTTGCCCAGCAGGGCAATAAAGGGCGGATGCTCGGGCGTGCCCTTGAATTCCACTTCGTCCCAGTGCTCGGCGTGGCCAAGATAGTCGTAGCGTTTGCCAAAGTGATAGGTCCAGAAAAACGGCACGTCCAAATAGTGCTCGTCGCCGCCGAGCATGTTCGCAGCGGCAATGCGCGCCTGTTGCTGGGCCAGGCGCCAGTGCTCGATGCGCTGGGGCTGGCCGTTCAGCGGGAAGGTCGCGATATCACCGACGGCCCATAAGCCATCAGTCACTCGCATGCCCGCGTCGACGGACAGTGACTGGTCCTGTTCCTGTGGCAATGCGGCGAAGGGCTCGGTGGCCGGGCGCACGCCGACGCCGATGATCACCAGGTCCGCGGCAACGCGCTGGCCGTCATCCAGCACCACGGCTTCGACCTTGCCGGCGCCCTCGATCTGCGCCGCTTCACTGTCGGTGCGGTACACCACACCATTGGCCCGGTGTCGGGCCAGAATGGCCTGGCCAACGCTCTCACCCAACTGTGCCGCGAACGGCACCGGATGCCGGGCCAGGACGGTGACGTTGAGCTCGCGCTTGCGCAGGGACGAGGCGACTTCCATGGCGATGAAACTGTCGCCGATGATCACCGCCTGTTGCCCTGGCCGGGCCGTGTCGAGAATCTGCCGGGCGTTGGCGATCGAACGCAGCACGAAGACTTGCGGCAAATCGATGCCGGGCAGTGCTGGCATCTTGGGTACTCCGCCGGTGGCGATGAGCGCGGCGTCGTAGTCCAGGCGCCGGCCATCGGCGAGTTGGATTTGCCGAGTATCGGGGGCCAAATGGGTGACCTCGCCATGGAGCCTTTCGATGCGTTGCCGGGTGAAGTAAGTTTCATCGCGCAGCGGTGCTGTCTCGTTGACTGCCATGTCACCGGCCAACACATACTTGCTCAGCACTGTACGGTCGTAGCCGGCTTCGGCTTCGCGGTCGATCATCAGGATTCGCCCGCCAAAACCCTTCTCGCGCAACGCCGCCGCGCAAGCCGTGCCGGCGGCACCGGCGCCGATGATGACAAACGTGCGCGGGTCATCGGCCGGCGGAACTTTATCGGTTGGCAATGGTTGATCGTCGACCCAGACGTCACCGTCCCGGACCTCGACGTGATAGCGCGCCAGGCTGTCGAGGGCCGGCGGTTCGCACAGGGCGCCGTCTTCAGCTCGGAACGCGGCCTTGTGCCAGGGGCAAATCAGCCGTCCGTGGCACACCGCGCCCTTGGCCAGTGGTGCGCCGGCATGCGGGCATTTGCCTTGGAAGGCGCGCACTTGATCACCGGAGCGCAACAGCAGGATGGACGTGTCGTCGATGTTGACTTCGAGGCCGCGGTCTTCACGAACGTCGGCGAAACGGGCGACTTGATGCAGAGACATGGTCATTCTCCGGCAGGCGTTTCCCTTTGGAGTCCCAGGGCCGGAACGAGTTTCAGCATAATTGTCACTGCAACCTTGGCGAAGCTGCGGCTATAGTTCGCAAGCCGTCCATGGCCAGACACGCACAAGGTGCCCCGGTATGACCCGATTGAACTCTCTCTCCCCTTGGCTGGCGGCCGTCGCCCTGGTGCTGTGCGCACAAGGGGCTGTCCAGGCCGAGGAGCGTTTTACCCTCAGCATCCCCGGTGTGTCGGACGACCGCCTCTTCACGGCGGCAGCAGCCAGTGATGCCAACACCTGTGGTGGCAAGAACATTTCTCCGGCCTTGAGCTGGAACGCCGGCCCGCCCGGCACCCTCAGCTACGCTATCGTCATGTTGGACCCGGACGGCCAAAGGGGCCAAGGTGTCGACCACTGGATCCACTACGGCATCAGGGCCACCACGCGGCAGATTCCGGCGGGCGCCGGCACCAAGCCCTCGTTGGAAGGCATGAGCGGTATCAACAGCAAGAACACCCACGGCTACATCGGTCCTTGCCCGCCTGTCGGCGACAGCGCTCACCACTACCTGATCCAGCTTTTCGCCCTGGACCTGCCGCCGGAAGCCCTGCCCGCCGACCTCACACGGGCCCAACTGATGGAAAAAATCAAAGGTCACGTCCTGCGCAACAGCAGCGTGGTGCGCCGCTACCACCGCTGACTCGAACAGCACAAAACCCCTGTGGCGAGGGAGCTTGCTCCCGCTGGGCTGCGAAGCAGCCCCCCACAGTGGCGCTGATGCCCCGACGCAACATTGGCATCACGCGCCAAAAGCGAGCACTATCGAGCCCTGTTCACTCATGCCGGAGGATGGCGATGACGCAGAAACCCGACGGCATCGCCCGCCTCCTGAACTGCCCCACCAAGGGCGACGAGATGCGCCGGGCCATCGCCCAGAGCCGCAAGGATTTCCTGCCTGCCGACGAGGCCGAAGACGCCGAGCCAGGCCAGCCACCGGTTCAACCGGTGGACCATGATCGCGACGACTGAGCCGTCGCCCTCTCTCAAACTTATTGTTCAAATCTGCCTATGACTGCCACCCCTGTTCTACCCGGTGACCGATTCCGCCGATCCGATTACAAGACCCTGGGCCTGGCCGCCTTGGGAGGCGCGCTGGAAATCTACGATTTCATCATCTTCGTCTTCTTCGCCCTGACCCTCAGCCAGTTGTTCTTCCCGCCGGAAATGCCCGATTGGCTGCGCTTGCTGCAAAGCTTCGGGATTTTCGCCACCGGCTACCTGGCCCGGCCCCTGGGCGGCATTCTCATGGCGCACTTCGCCGATCGCCTGGGGCGCAAGCGGGTGTTCAGCCTGAGCATCCTGATGATGGCCTTGCCGTGCCTGCTCATCGGCGTGATGCCGACCTACGCGCAAATCGGTTATTTCGCACCGTTGCTGTTGCTGGCGCTGCGTATCCTGCAGGGTGCGGCGGTGGGCGGCGAGGTGCCCAGCGCCTGGGTATTCGTGGCTGAACATGCGCCGCTGCATCATCGCGGCTATGCCCTGGGTTTCCTCCAGGCCGGCCTGACTTTCGGCTACTTGCTGGGCGCCTTGACCGCAACAGCGCTGGCGCGGATCTACACACCGGCAGAGATTCTCGATTACGCCTGGCGCCTGCCGTTCCTGCTGGGGGGCGTCTTCGGCGTGATCGGCGTCTGGCTGCGTCGCTGGCTGAGCGAAACGCCGATCTTCATGGCCCTGCAAGCCAATCGCGAAGGCGCTGCGGAACTGCCGTTGCGCACGGTCTTGCGCGACCACCGCCAGGCTTTGCTGCCCGCCGCCATCCTGACCTGTGTGCTGACCTCGGCTGTGGTGGTGTTTGTGGTCATCACTCCGACCGTGATGCAGAAAAGCTTCGGCATGACCCCCAGCCACACCTTCGCCCTGAGCAGCCTGGGCATCGTCTTCCTGAACATCGGCTGCATCCTGGCCGGTCTCATCGTCGACCGCATCGGTGCCTGGCGCACCGTCATGCTCTACAGCCTGCTGCTGCCTGTGGGCATCGCCGTGCTCTACGCCAGCCTGATCAGCGGTGGCGCCTGGCTGGGCCTGGCCTACGCCGTGGCCGGGCTGGGTTGCGGCGTGGTTGGTGCGGTGCCTTCGGTCATGGTCAGCCTGTTCCCGCCGAAGATCCGCGTGTCCGGCATCTCGCTCACCTACAACATCGCTTATGCGCTATGGGCCAGCATGACCCCGTTGATGCTGATTGCGCTGGTGCCGTGGAGCCCGTGGGTGTGCGTAGCCTATTGCGGTGTGATGGGCGTGGTGGGCGTGGCTGCGGCGGCGTATTTTCCCGGGCGGCATGGGAAGGCTGCGCAGCCGTCATTGGCCTGTGAATCCTGATCCGGCTGTTCAAAGCCGCTCGCGCAAAAAATCCACAAAGGCCCGAGTCCGTGCCGAGCGACGTCGGTCTTGACTGAACACGGCGCTGATGGGCAGCGCCAGCGGCTGGTAATCGGCAAGCACGGTGCAGACGGTTGCCTGGCGAATATCGGCCGCGAACAACCACTGCGGTGACAGCGAAACACCCAGGCCCGACAGCACCATTTCCCGGATCGCCTCGCTGCTGTTGCAGGTGACGTTGCCCTTGATCGTTACGCTGTACTGTCGGCCATCCTGGTCGAACCGCCAGACGTCGTAATGCTCCAGCAGCGTGAAAGCCAAACAGTTATGGCGGGCCAGGTCAGCCGGTGCGAGAGGCGTGCCATGCTGTTGCAGATAGGCGGGGGAGGCGTACACCCGGCGCGGGCTGTCGCCGAGGGAAATCGCCACCAGCCCTTCGCTGTTCACCACGCCGATGCGAATGGCCAGGTCGATGTTTTCCTTCAACACATCCTCGTTCTGATCGCTTAGCCTCAAGTCGATCCGAAGCTGTGGGTGACGTGCGAGGAATTCGCCCACCAACGGCGCAATACACAACCGGCCGAAACTGACGGGCGCCGCCACGCGCAGGAGGCCGGCGATCTGTTCTTGCCCACTGGCGAAACTGAGGCGTGCCGTGTCCAGGCTGGCGAGTATGTCCTTGCTTTCGGCGTAGAAGCGCTGGCCCTGGTCGGTCAACGCGAGGTGGCGGGTGCTACGGGCAAACAGCGCCCCGCCAAGGTGTTGCTCCAAGGCGCGGATCTGCTTGCTCACCGCCGGTTGGCCCAGGTTCAGTTCCCTGGCGACGGCCGAAAACGAGCCGCGCTCCACCACCCGCACGAACACCTGCATTGCGTCGAACAGATCCATCAGGATTTGGCCTCTGCCTGGAATAAATCCTATCCATTGTTGCTCACTTATCGGAATGCGTCTTCGCTCGCATGATGAACCTACCACTCATTGGAGGTTTACCGTCATGAACAACACCATGTCCGCCGCCGTTGCCGAAACCGCTCAGGCTGCGCTGATTGTCCGTTCCATCTCCCGACCCATTCCCGGTAAAGGCCAGGTATTGATCAAGGTGCATGCCGCCGGAATCAACCCGCTGGACACCAAGATCGCGGCGGGAGGCGGGGCCCACGCGCGCCAGCCGCTGCCTGCCGTATTGGGGATCGACCTGGCCGGGACGGTGGTTGAACGGGGAGAGGGCGTGAATGACTTTGCGCCTGGCGACGAGGTGTTCGGCATGGCCGGCGGGATCGGCGGGGCCCAAGGCGCGCTGGCCGAATACATCGCGGTCGATGCCCGCTTGATTGCGCCCAAGCCCCGCTCACTGAGCATGCGCGAAGCGGCCGCCTTGCCGCTGGCATTCATCACGGCCTGGGAAGGCTTGGTCGATCGCGCCAACGTTCGGGCCGGGCAACAGGTGTTGATACATGGTGGGGCGGGTGGCGTCGGTCAAATGGCCGTGCAAATCGCCAAGGCCCGGGGCGCCGAGGTCTACGCCACGGGCTCGGCCGACAGCCAGGGTTTCATCCGCGAACTGGGCGCGTCAGCCATCGATTACCGGACCCAGGACACCGACAGCTACGTGCGCCAGTACACCGATGGCGAAGGCTTCGACATCGTCTACGACACCGTTGGCGGCCCGACCCTGGATGCGTCTTTCAACGCGGTAAAGACCTACACCGGCCATGTGCTCAGTTGCCTCGGCTGGGGCCAGCACAGCCTCGCGCCGTTGTCGTTCCGAGGGGCGAGCTATTCCGGGGTGTTTACGTTGATGCCGCTGCTGACGGGCAAGGGGCGCGAGCATCATGGTCAGATCTTGCGGGAGGCCGCCGCTCTGGTTGAGTCAGGGCAACTGCGGATCAAGCTGGATCAGCGCCGGTTTGGCCTGGAGCAAGTCAATGAGGCCTTTGCCCAGGTAGCCGAGGGGCGTGGGGCGGGGAAAACGGTAGTGGACATTGGGATCGAGTGAGACGGGGCCGCACTCCGTCAGGGCCAAACAACTTGAGCGCTCATTCAAACCCCGTAGAATGCGGCCGCCACTATGCCGCTACCTCTCAAGGACGAATTCAAACATGCGAGTTTTTACCCTGTTGCTGGCCCTCTGCCTTATGGCAGGTTGCGCTTCGAAGCCCGATTACTACATTTCCCCTGCGCCGGTGGCGATCCCCGAGACCGCCACCTATTGGATCGACACGTTCAACGTTGAAGTCGTCGGCAAAAACGAACGCTTCCTGCCCGACGAAAAAGTCCGTGACCAGTTGCACACCGACCTGATCGTCCGCCTGCTCGACGGCAATCGCTATGCCTCCAGCAAGGAAACCGCTGACTATCTGCTGGACGTCAACGCTGTCTATGCGCGCCGTATTCAAGACACTCAAGGTGGTCTCATGAACAAAATCGTCGCCGACGGTACGTATCTGGCCAGTGTCGATTTCAATTATCAGGTCAAGGTGAAGAAGGCCGGTGCCGAAGTGCTGCACTTTGCCCAGGCCCGCCAGGGGCTGATGCCAGGTGGGGCGATTGGGCAACTTGAGGCCATGAGAGGCATCGCGGGCGCCCTGACGAACAGAGGCAACTCCGATGTCGAAGACTATTACACCGGCCATTTGAGCGGATTCATCGCCGATGATCTGCGGGGCATTCCGTCCCGCTAACAATGCCTGCTGCAACGTGCTCGCGCTTGGTCCGATCGCGGTAACGGCCTGGCCACTTTGGGGGTGCCTAGCCCGGTTTTTTCAGCGCGCTAAAAAAAGTTTTTGGTCGTTAACCCGAACCTCGTGTGCCTTGCGTCTGAGCTTGTGTACGAATCATTCATTCACGAGGTTCAGCCCATGTTCCGTCCACTTCCCTTTATGCGTCCTGCTGCCCAAGGCTTCGCCGTGACTTTGCTGGTGGCGTTGTCCGGTTGTGGGGTGTCTTCTCGTGAGGCTGCCAAGCCGTCCGCACCGGTAGCCGTGGCGCCCAGCGTTGTACCGCAAGGCGAGATCGTCGAAATGCACCCCTCGGCGGTCAAGCGCATGGCCATGACGCCGACATTGATGCCCGCCCCAAGGGTGGCGAACGATGCCATCGCCGCGGGTTACCGCGCCGAGCCGCGTGAACAGTACGAAAAACTGCCGGACAACCCCATCCATAGCGTGGCGGAAACGCCGGTCTCGACCTTCAGCGTGGATGTCGACACCGGCAGCTACGCCAATGTGCGACGTTTGCTCAACCAAGGCAGCCTGCCACCCGAAGGTGCTGTGCGGCTGGAGGAAATGGTCAATTATTTTCCGTATAGCTACGCCCTACCCACCGACGGTTCACCCTTCGGCGTGACCACCGAGGTGGCCCCATCGCCGTGGAATCCCCACAGCCGCTTGCTGCGCATCGGCATCAAGGCCAGCGACCGCGCCGTAGCGGATCTGGCGCCGGCCAATCTGGTCTTCCTGGTGGATGTTTCCGGCTCCATGGACCGTCGCGAAGGCCTGCCGCTGGTCAAGAGCACGCTGAAACTGCTGGTGGATCAGTTGCGCGATCAGGATCGGGTGTCCCTGGTGGTCTATGCCGGTGAATCCCGGGTGGTGCTCAAGCCCACCTCGGGGCGCGACAAGGTGACAATCCGCAACGCCATCGATCAACTCGACGCCGGTGGTTCCACCGCGGGCGCCTCGGGTATCGAACTGGCCTATCAGATGGCTCGCGAGAGTTTTATCGACAAGGGCATCAACCGCATCCTGCTGGCCACCGATGGTGACTTCAACGTCGGCATCAGTGATTTCGACAGCCTCAAGCAGATGGCGGTGGACCAGCGTAAAAGCGGCGTATCCCTGACGACGTTGGGCTTCGGTGTGGATAACTACAACGAACATCTGATGGAGCAGTTGGCTGACGCTGGTGACGGTAACTACGCCTACATCGACAACCTGCTCGAAGCGCGCAAAGTCTTGGTCGACCAGCTCAGCTCTACCCTGGCGGTGGTGGCGCGGGATGTGAAGTTGCAGGTGGAGTTCAACCCTGCCCAGGTCAGTGAGTATCGCCTGCTCGGTTATGAGAACCGCGCGTTGAAGCGTGAGGATTTCAACAACGACAAGGTCGATGCGGGCGAGATCGGTGCCGGGCATACGGTGACGGCCTTGTATGAAATTGTCCCGAAGGGCCAGCCGGGCTGGTTGGAGCCGCTGCGCTATGCCAGTACACCCCAGCCGGAGGGTAGGTCAGGCGAATTGGCGATGTTGCGCGTACGCTACAAACCCGTTGAGGGCGGTAGCAGTCGATTGATCGAGCATCCGATTGCGGGCGTGCAGGACGAACACAAGGCCAGCGATGACCTGCGTTTCTCTGCCGCCGTGGCGGCCTTCGCCCAGCAGCTCAAGGGTGATGGGCGTTACACTGGGACGATGAGCTTGAAGGACACCGCACAATTGGCGCGCTCGGCCCGTGGTGATGACCCGTTTGGGCTGCGTGCCGAGTTTGTGCAGTTGGTGGAGCTTGCCCAGAGCCTCGAGCCTGCGGCCAAGCGCTGATCCCGAGCGCAACGGGGATCAAAAATGTGGGAGCGAGCTCGCTCCCACAGGGTCTCCTTGTTGTCTGCCAGGACTGTGTTGCAATGACCGGAAAGGAGTTCGTCACCGACATGCCCGCTGCGCTTGATTCTCCCAGCGACGAATCGCTGCTGGCCCGCTACCGCAACGGCGATGGGGCTTCTTTCGAAGTCCTGTACGCCCGCCATCGGCAAGGGCTCTACCGTTTCCTCGTGTCCTTGAGCAACAAGGCCGAACTGGCCGAGGAAGTCTTCCAGGACACCTGGCTCAGCCTGATTCGCAGCACCACCCAGCCACAAGGCCGGGCGAGCTTTCGCACCTGGCTGTTCCAGATTGCCCGCAACCGCTTGATCGATCACTGGCGCAAGCATGGCGTCCACAACCCGTTGCACGACAGTTACGACGAGCAACTTCACGTCCAGCCCGACGACACCAGCAGCCCCGAGCGGCAGTTGAGCCTGAGTCGCGACCAGGCGCGTCTCGATGCTGCGTTGCAGGCCTTGCCCGAGGATCAGCGGGAAGTTTTCCTGCTGCGCCTGCATGGCGACCTGGAACTGCCGCAGATTGCCGCTTTGACCGGCGTCCCACTGGAAACGGTCAAGAGCCGCTTGCGTTACGCCCAGCAGAAATTGCAGCGACTGCTGGCCGAGGAGGTACCCGCATGATCGACCCCAAACACACCCCGGATCCCGACGACGAAATGCTGGTCGAGCATTTCCGCCAACATGCCAGCGGCGAGCCGCCGGCCTCCCTGGACGCCTTCATCCTGGCCGCCGCCCGCCGTGAAGCCCCGACGCCCACGCCAAGCCTGTGGCAGCGCTGGCTGCAGGCCTGCCAACGGCCGCGCTGGCAAATGGCATTCGCCACGGTCGCCGGTGTGGCGCTGATGATCGGCCTGGTGCTGCGTTCGCCCATGCCCCACGACGAGCTTTCCTCACCCGCCTCGATGGAGTTTTCCGCCGACCGGCAGGAACCCGTCGTTGTCGCCGCACCGCCGCCGGCCATGCCTGCCCCCGCACCGATCACCCGCATGGCGCCCCTGGGTGAACTGTCCCGGGCGCCGGCAAGCCCTGTGCAAGCCTTGGCGGAAAAGTCAGCGGCGAAAATGAGCAAATCCGCGCCCGCTGCACTGCCATCGCTGGAGCAGGGCCTGATGGAAATCCTGCGTTTGCGCGAGGCGGGTGAGAGCAAGGCTGCGGATGAAAAGTTGCTGGCGTTGCATAAGCGCTTTCCCGAGGAGGACTTGCCGGCGCGGTTGGAGGTGTTGCGCAAGCGTTGAGCGAAACCAACGCGTAAAAAAACTCCCGGTCATAAAGGCGGGTATTGGAGCGTCACTGATTCCAAAAGTTGAAGGGGTACTTGCCAGGCGGACGACACTCGGGAGTCGCGTTACAAATGCAGGCATAGCAGGATCACTTGAGCGGAACTATGCTCGCCAGCATGAAAAAGCTGATGCTCGAACTCGACGGAACCGACCCAAGCAAGCTCTCTATGGCTCGCTTGACGGATTATCTGTGCGAGCTCGCAGAGCTTTTCGGCTCGCAAGATAATGTTCATTTCGACTCTGTCACCGAAGGTTGTGTTTGCCTGAATACTTGGGTGGAAGACGACAAGTACCCCCACGTCCTGAACAGGGTGCGTAAGGCCGCTCAGGGAGTTGGGCCCAAGCGTGCAAGAAAGGCGTACCTGCAACTCTCTGCATTGATGGAGCAAGATCGAGTGGATGGTGTCTTGCAAGCTGCAGATGCGAACATCCTTCAATTCCCCAAAGCAAAGACCGCTCCCCCTCCCATGGTCGTCATCAAGCAAGGTAGCGTTCAAGGGCGCCTGTATGTCGTTGGTGGAAAGGACGAGACGGTTCCTGTTCGGCTTGAGGGCGCTGGTGGCGAAACTCTTCTTTGTGAAGCCGATACGGTATTGGTTGAACAACTGGGCAAGCTCTTGTTCAAGTATGTTCGCGTTCATGGAAAGGGTGAGTGGGAAAGTCGACCGCATGGCGGCTGGCGGTTGAGAAAAATGTTCATTCAATCCTACGAGAGACTTGAAAAAACCTCTTTGCGCAGTGCGGTTACCCAGCTCAAGGAACTGGGTGGTATCACCTGGAGCGAGATGGATGATCCCCATGGAACGATTCAGAACCTAAGGGGATGAGGTGCGCATAGTTCTCGATACCAACGTTCTCGTCCAAGCCTTGGGAAATGCAAAGGACGGTATCGTTTGATCGGAATTTTCACCAGAGCCATCTGGATGTCATAAACGGCTTTTCGTGTTTTGAAATCATATCGTTCGATCAGATCGCTGCGGTCGAATGTGCTCGTATGGTCGATGACAATGAGCTGAAGGTGCTTGACCCGGCAGCAACGAAAGCCAAGTTACGTTTTGATCGCCAGATAATTGCTACTGCTCTCGCAACCAACGCTGATGAAGTCTGGACTCATGATGTGGGTCTTTACTCCAAAGCTCAGAAATGCGGACTTGTGGTGAAGTCCTTAGGAGATATTGAGCCGGCTCCTGAGCAACTCGAGGCCGATCTCGACTACTGAGTGTTGCCCGAGTCGGTTGGTGATGGAAACCAGGCCTCTTTAGTTATTTGCAACACGGCCCCTGTCGGTTGATGCGCTGCGGCGCTGATACCGCTCAGGGGTTTTTAAATGCCTGAATTGCTTACTTGCAGGCTCCTATGGGGTCGACGCTCCATAAAAAAAGCCCCAATCCGTTAGGACTGGGGCTTTTGATTTTCCATGTATGGTGCACCAGGCGGGATTCGAACCCACGACCCCTGCCTTCGGAGGGCAGTACTCTATCCAGCTGAGCTACTGGTGCGACGCGGGCGCCATGATACTCATATGCGTGGCAGGCGTCCATGCTACTGAATCGCCTGCGTTTTCGGGCGGCTCGACGGCTCTTGGCTACGCTGATCAGAAAAAGCGGGCAAATTCGGCTTTTTCGTTCTTTTTTTCGAACAGCCTATTGTCCTTCACCCCTATCGGCCCTAGGATTCGTTTGAGATTTCAAACGCTCTTGTCTGGGTGCTGAACCGCACGTCTGTGCTTTTGTGCGTTATTTCTGTGCTTCAGCCCGGTGAATGATTTCCCTGACGGCAGCCCCCGAGGCGCCTTTCTACAAATCTAATATGCTCCGCGTGCGCGCGGTGCTGTTAAGGAAAGCCGACATGCAGCTTAAAGACACCCAGTTGTTCCGCCAGCAAGCCTTCATCAATGGCGCTTGGGTCGATGCGGACAATGGTCAGACAATCAAGGTCACCAACCCGGCGACGGGCGAAGTGTTGGGCACCGTGCCGAAGATGGGCGCCGCCGAAACCCGTCGTGCGATTGAAGCCGCCGACAAGGCGCTGCCGGCCTGGCGTGCGCTGACGGCCAAGGAGCGCGCCAACAAGCTGCGCCGCTGGTACGAATTGCTGATCGAAAACCAGGACGACCTCGGTCGCCTGATGACCCTGGAACAAGGCAAGCCGCTGGCCGAAGCCAAGGGCGAAATCGTCTACGCCGCCTCGTTCATCGAATGGTTCGCCGAAGAAGCCAAGCGCATCTACGGTGACGTGATTCCCGGCCACCAGCCCGACAAGCGCCTGATCGTGATCAAGCAGCCGATCGGCGTGACCGCGGCCATTACCCCGTGGAACTTCCCGGCCGCGATGATCACCCGCAAGGCCGGCCCGGCCCTGGCTGCCGGTTGCACCATGGTCATCAAGCCGGCTTCGCAAACCCCGTTCTCGGCCCTGGCCCTGGTGGAACTGGCGCACCGTGCCGGTATTCCGCAAGGTGTGTTGAGCGTGGTTACCGGCAGCGCCGGCGACATCGGTGGCGAGCTGACCAGCAACCCGATCGTGCGTAAGCTGTCCTTCACCGGCTCGACCGAGATCGGTCGCCAGTTGATGGCTGAATGTGCCAAGGACATCAAGAAAGTCTCCCTGGAATTGGGCGGCAACGCGCCGTTCATCGTGTTCGACGACGCGGACCTGGATAAGGCCGTCGAAGGCGCGATCATTTCCAAATACCGCAACAACGGCCAGACCTGCGTCTGCGCCAACCGCCTGTACATCCAGGATTCGGTGTACGACGCGTTTGCCGAAAAACTGAAAGTGGCGGTCGCCAAGCTCAAGATCGGCAACGGCCTGGACGATGGCACCACCACCGGTCCGTTGATCGACGGCAAAGCGGTTGCCAAGGTGCAAGAGCACATTGCCGATGCCGTCAGCAAAGGCGCGACCGTGCTGTCGGGCGGCAAGGCGATGGAAGGCAACTTCTTCGAGCCGACCATCCTGACCAACGTACCGAACAACGCCGCCGTGGCGAAGGAAGAAACCTTCGGCCCGCTGGCGCCGCTGTTCCGTTTCAAAGACGAAGCCGAAGTGATCGCGATGTCCAACGACACCGAGTTCGGCCTGGCCTCGTACTTCTATGCCCGCGACCTGGGCCGTGTGTTCCGTGTGGCCGAAGCCCTGGAATACGGCATGGTCGGCGTCAACACCGGGTTGATTTCCAACGAAGTCGCGCCATTCGGCGGCATCAAGGCTTCGGGCCTGGGCCGTGAAGGCTCCAAGTACGGCATCGAGGATTACCTGGAAATCAAATACCTCTGCCTGGGTATCTGATCTGCTGCAAGCGCAAAGGGCACGAGAGCGCTGTCCCTTTGCGCGTTTCACCCGTTCTGTTTCTTGTGGCCGGAACGCTGCGGCAGTCGATCATCGCATGCTGTCGCAGTTGCCTCCCCGCCATGTACTCCTTGAACGACGCCGCCCTGAGCTGCGAATGAGGACATTTTAATGAGCAAGACCAACGCAGACCTGATGGCCCGCCGTACCGCCGCTGTTCCACGCGGTGTTGGCCAGATTCACCCGATCTTTGCCGAATCGGCGAAGAACGCCACGGTAACCGATGTTGAAGGTCGTGAGTTCATCGACTTCGCCGGCGGCATCGCCGTGCTGAACACCGGTCACGTGCACCCGAAAATCATCGCCGCCGTGACTGCACAGTTGAACAAGTTGACCCACACCTGCTTCCAGGTCCTGGCCTACGAGCCGTACGTGGAACTGTGCGAAAAAATCAACGCCAAGGTGCCGGGAGATTTCGCCAAGAAAACCCTGCTGGTGACCACCGGTTCGGAAGCGGTGGAAAACGCCGTGAAAATCGCCCGCGCCGCCACGGGCCGTGCCGGTGTGATCGCCTTCACCGGCGCTTACCACGGTCGCACCATGATGACCCTGGGCCTGACCGGTAAAGTCGTGCCGTACTCGGCCGGCATGGGCCTGATGCCAGGCGGCATCTTCCGTGCGCTGTACCCGAACGAACTGCACGGCGTGAGCATCGACGATTCCATCGCCAGCATCGAGCGTATCTTCAAGAACGACGCCGAGCCGCGTGACATCGCGGCAATCATCATCGAGCCGGTACAGGGCGAAGGTGGTTTCTACGTAGCGCCCAAGGAATTCATGAAGCGCCTGCGCGCTTTGTGCGACCAGCACGGCATTCTGCTGATCGCTGACGAAGTGCAGACCGGTGCCGGCCGTACCGGCACTTTCTTCGCCATGGAGCAGATGGGCGTTGCCGCCGACCTGACCACCTTTGCCAAGTCCATCGCTGGCGGCTTCCCGTTGGCCGGTGTCTGCGGCAAGGCCGAATACATGGATGCCATCGCGCCGGGTGGCCTGGGCGGCACCTACGCCGGTAGCCCGATCGCTTGTGCGGCGGCGCTGGCGGTGATGGAAGTGTTCGAAGAAGAACACCTGCTGGACCGCTGCAAGGCTGTGGGCGAGCGTCTGGTGACCGGCCTCAAGGCGATCCAGAAGAAGTACCCGGTCATCGGTGAAGTGCGTGCCCTGGGCGCGATGATCGCCGTGGAGCTGTTCGAAAACGGCGACTCCCACAAGCCGAACGCCGCAGCGGTAGCCCAAGTCGTGGCCAAGGCGCGCGACAAGGGTCTGATCCTGCTGTCCTGCGGCACCTACGGCAACGTACTGCGGGTGCTGGTGCCGCTGACCGCGCCGGACGAGCAACTGGACAAAGGCCTGGCGATCATCGAAGAGTGCTTCTCCGAACTCTGAGTGACGGTTGTGCGCTGATCCACAAAAACCCGCCTTCTGGCGGGTTTTTTCATGTCCGCGAAACTGCCTGGTGGATTTTGAGCTGTCTGGAACGACCACCAACGTCTAAGGTGCAAGTATGGCAAGGGAGCATGCTGCATGACTGCTGTGGATTTACCCGCTGTACCCCGTGTGCTGATCGCCGAGGCCGATCCGGCGTCTCGCGAGCTGCTTGAGCAGGTGTTGTCGGGTGTGCGCTGCGATGCTCGGGTGGACACTTGTGGCGACGGCAAAGAGGCTTTGGATTTGCTGGCGAAGCATCCCTACGACCTGGTGATCGCCGATTGGGAGCTGCCGGGGGTTGATGGCCTGGCGATTCTGCGTGGCCTTCGCCAACAGCATCGCACGCCGCCGTTGCCGTTCATCCTGATGAGCCGGCGCAACGACAGCGCCAGCGTGCGCGAGGTCTTGCCGCTGGCGCCGATCGCGTATCTGACCAAGCCCTTGAACCGGGAAAACCTGACCCAGCGTTTGCAGGGGTTGCTAGTGGGTGGCGGTGAAGAAACCTCCAACGATGCGCCGGTTCCGGGGCCGGCGTTGACCTTGCTCACCTTTCTGGAACGTCGGCGTGACCTGTCCGAGGGCGCACCCTTGATGACTGATGTGCAAGTGGCGGTCAAGCGTAGCCTCAACCCCGGCGGCCTGGACCTGAAACTGCTCGAAGAAGAGATCCGCACCGACCCGCAGATCACCGCGGTGCTGATCGCGGCGGCCAACAGCGCTGCCCAGCATCAGGGCGGTGGCCCGGTGCAGACCGTGGCCCAGGCGCTACACCAGCTGGGTTCCGGACCAAGCATGAACCTGATCCTCGCCCTGACCCTCAAACGCTGCGCCCGGCTCAGCGTCCCATGCCTGGCGGACTATGCCGAACGTTACTGGGAGCTGTCGCTGCACACGGCCGAATACGCCCGGACGATGGCACGCTTGCTGGACCTGGAGCAGGAGCGCTGCTATTGCGCCGGGTTGTTGCATCGCCTGGGCGACCTGGCGTTGCTGCGCTGCCTGGAAGAGTGGAAACAGGCCGGTGGCGAGCTGGACGAGCCGGAGGAAGTCGGCGACTCGCTGGACATGTTCGGCGCCAGTTTCGGCTCGGCGTTACGTGCCCGCTGGCGTCTGCCGTTGGAGCTACGGGAGTTGATCGCGGCGGTCTATAGCTTGGGGGGCGGGGTGTATTCCCGTGAGGCCTTGGTGATGAACATGGCGGCACAGATGGCGCACCTGCCCGCGCATGAGGGCCTCGAAGAACTGGCCCGTAGCCGAACGGCGCGGTTGCTGAAGATCGGCTTGCCGGAGTTGATGCGGTTGCGCCGTAAGTAAGACCACCGCCTAACCCCTGTGGGAGCGGGCTTTGTGGGAGCAAAGCTTGCTCGCGATGCAGGCAACTCGGGTTCAAGTGGACACCGAGGCGCTGCTATCGCGGGCAAGCCTTGCTCCCACAGTTGATCAGTGGCGGGACAACTCACTCAAGCAGCGATGATACGGTTCTTTCCCTTGCGCTTGGCTTCGTACATGGCCGCGTCGGCGCGGGCGAACAGGCTGTCGAGGGACTGGTCTTCGGGGGTAATGGTGGTCAGGCCCTGGCTCACGGTAATGCCGAAGTTCTGTTCACCGCAGCGGAACATCAGGCGCTGGATTTCCCGTTGCAACCGCTCGGCTACTTGCATCGCCATGTCCGGGGGGCAGCCGGGGAACACCGCGGCGAACTCTTCGCCGCCGATCCGCCCGAACAGGTCACCGCGCCGGAGCACGGACCGCCCGCTTTCGGCGATTCTCTGCAACACGGTATCGCCTTCCTGATGGCCGTAGGTGTCGTTGATCACCTTGAAGTCATCGATGTCCAGCAACAGGAACGCCATGGGCATGCCTTGTAGCCGTGCCTGCTCGAACTCACGGTGGGCACATTCGAAGAAATGCCGGCGATTGCTGCTTTGGGTCAGCACGTCGGTGGTCGCCAGGCGCTGCAGTTCGCTTTCCAGCAGCTTCTTTTCGGTGATGTCTTCGGCAATGCCCACCACAATCACCGGTTGCCCTGGCTCGGCCTTGCGGTTGATAAAGCATTTGTCGCTCAGCCAGCGGATCTGGCCGTTGCCGGCGATGATGCGGTATTCACGGTCTTCGACGGCGCCTTTGACCAATACCTCGGCCAGGCTGCGCTCGGCGTACTCCAGGTCGTCGGGGTAGATTGCGTCGCGCCATTCGTTGAAGTCAGCCAGGACCAGGCCGGCGGGGCGGCCGAAGATCCGCTCGTAGGCGGGGCTGACATACAGCACCTGCCGGGTTTCCCAGTTGAACGCCCACAGCACGGCATTGACGCTGACCAGCAACGAGCTGAACAGCTGCTCACGCTCGCTCAGGCGCGCCACTTCACCCTGGGCATGCATCAGCGCCATGAGCGTCTGGGCTGCCTCGGGCCATTGAGGTAGGGAGTAATCCTGTAGGTTCTTGTCGACCATCGGCACAAATCTCAAAGAGCATGCACTGCTGTTGGTTCGCACGCGCTTTCTCCAAAACCCGCCTGGATGGCGAAGTGCTCCTTGAGATAGGGGATTTGGGGCGAAGTTCCTTTTCAGGCGACGAAGGGCGGGGGATTTAGCGAGTCAGATGCCAAGTGTTGAACCTGTGGCGAGGGAGCTTGCTCCCTCGCCACAGTGGTTTTGTCAGGCCGTGGCAGGCCGTAGCGAGTAGGTCTTGAGCTGGTCGGCGAAGTCCCGCAGGGACTGGATGCCGCTGGCCTCGGCTTCGTGGACCCATTCCTTGATGGCGGCGAGCATGTCGTGGCCGTTGCTGCTGGTCTTGACCCAGATCTGCTGTAGGGCCAGGCGTTTCTCGTAGATCACCTTCAGCGCCTGGCTGTGTTCGAGCATGTTCTGGATGCGCACGTGGTGACGGTCGTCCAGCAGGCTGGTTTCCCGCGACAGCAGGCGTTTGGCCCGGTGGAACTGGTGACGCACCGAGTGATCGACCTTTTCCAGTTCCTGCTTGACCAGCGGCGCGATGACCAGCCGGCGGTACTGCGCCATGATCTGGAAACGGTTGTTGAGGATCGCCATGGCCGTGTCCATGTCCAGGTGGCCCTTGCCTTCGACCCGGTGGGCGATCGGCGCAACCCGCTGGACCTTGGCCAGGCGCAGGAAACTGAACACCCGGATCCAGGCCCAGCCCAGGTCGAACTCCCATTTGCGTACCGACAGCTTGGCCGAGTTGGGGTAGGTATGGTGGTTGTTGTGCAGCTCTTCGCCGCCGATCAGGATGCCCCAGGGCACCAGGTTGGTCGCCGCGTCGCGGCATTCGAAGTTGCGGTAGCCCACGGCATGGCCCAGGCCATTGACCACGCCGGCGGCCCACACGGGAATCCACATCATCTGGATGGCCCAGATGGTGATGCCGATGGTGCCGAACAACAGCAGGTCGATGATGCCCATGATCGCCACGCCCAGCAGCGGGAAGCGGCTGTAGAGGTTGCGCTCGATCCAGTCGTCGGGGCAGTTCTTGCCGTAGATGCGCAGGGTTTCCGGGTTTTCCGCCTCGGCCCGATACAGCTCGGCGCCTTTGCGCAGCACGGTGGACAAGCCTTTTATGACCGGGCTGTGCGGGTCGTCGACGGTTTCGCATTTGGCGTGGTGCTTGCGGTGGATGGCGGTCCACTCGCGGGTGTTCTGCGCCGTGGTCAGCCATAGCCAGAAACGGAAGAAGTGTTTGAGGCCGGCGTTGAGCTCCAGGGAGCGGTGCGCCGAATAACGGTGCAGGTAGACCGTGACGGCAATGATCGTGACGTGGGTCATCAGCAGGGTGACTGCCACCAGTGACCAGGCCGACAAGCCAAGAAAACCTTCGTACCACATAGGCTGTAGGGCCCTCGATAAAAATAGAAACAGCCGTTGCATTATCACCGGCCGTACAGATAAAACCAGTCGGCCTTTCAGATAAGAGTGGCTGAATGTTTCTTCCTCTATAATCCCCACCTCTCTGTAGGGACATGGATGGCCGAATGCCTGCCCATCAACGCAGTGCCATGCGCGTAGCGCTGCTTTACCTTGTGTTGTCAGTCGTCTGGCTGCAACTGATTGGTTATTTATTGAGCAGTTTCTTCGATCAATTCGCTGACAGGCAACGCTGGCTGCTGATCAACGGCTATGCCTGGGTCCTGCTCAGCGCCGGGTTGATCTTCCTGGCGCGGGCGCGGATCTCGCGATTTTTCGCCAAGGGCGAGCACGGTGTTGATCGAGAGCGCCTGCGCCAGGCTGCCGCCGTCTTCGATTGCACCCGCGAAGGGGTGTTGGTGACTGACCGCAACGGCCTGATCGTGCACGTGAACCGGGCCTTCATGGCGATCACCGGTTATGTGCGGGATGAAGTGTTGGGCCAGCGCCCCTCCCTGTTCAAGTCCGGTCGCCATGGGCCGGAATTCTATCGCGACATGTTTACCTCCCTGGACAGCCTGGGGGAGTGGAGCGGCGAGATCTGGAATCGGCGTAAAAGCGGTGAGATCTACCCGCAATGGCAGACGATCCGCGTCATTCGAGACGACAGCGGCGAGGTCAGCCATTATGTCGCGGTGTTTTCCGACATCAGCGCCATCAAGGATTCCGAGCACGAACTGGCCTACCTGGCCCATCACGACCCCCTGACAGGCTTGCCCAACCGCCTGCTGTTTTCCGATCGTACCGAGCAGGCCCTGGCGTCGGCGCAGTTGCACAAGCGTGGCTGTGCCCTGTTGCTGCTGGACCTGGATCACTTCAAGAACATCAATGACAGCCTGGGTCACAACGTGGGCGATGAATTGCTCAAAGGCGTGGCCGAGCGGTTCTGCGGGCTTTTTGCGCCGGGCGTGACCCTGGCCCGGCTGGGGGGCGACGAATTTGCGGTGCTGGTGGAAAACTGCTCGCAACCGGGCCAGGCAGCGGCGCTGGCCCGGCGCATCCTGGATGCCTTGAAAGAGCCCCTGCGGTTTGATGACCACGCATTGTTCATCAATGCCAGCATCGGCATCAGCCTGTTTCCCGGCGATGCCCTGAGCGCCGGGCAGCTGCTGCGCAATGCCGATTCGGCGTTGTTCAAGGCCAAGAGCGCCGGGCGCGACGGCTACGCCTTGTACACCGAAGAACTTACCGCCCACGCCCAGCAGCGGGTCGAGATTGCCTTCGAACTGCGGCGCGCGCTGCAGCAACAGGAGTTGCGCGTTCACTACCAGCCGGTCCACGACCTGGCGACCAGTTGTCTGATCGGTGTCGAGGCGCTGGTGCGATGGGAGCATCCCACGCGTGGATTGGTGTCGCCGGCCGAGTTCATTCCCATCGCTGAACGTACCGGCCTGATTGCCCAGGTCGATGCCTGGGTCATGGACCAGGCCTGCCGGCAGATGTGCCAGTGGCAGCAGGCCGGCGTGGCGCTGTCGTTTGTCGCTGTCAACGTATCGAGTCGGTTGTTTGCCCGTCGTGAGTTGTATGACCAGGTCGCCCAGGTCTTGCATGACACGGGCCTGGATCCGGGTTGCCTGGAACTGGAAGTGACGGAAAGCGCGGTAATGGAAGACCCGGAGGTGGCGCTGGAGCAGATGCATCGCCTGCGGGAGTTGGGCGTGCGCCTGGCCATCGACGATTTTGGCACGGGCTATTCGTCGCTGCTGCGGCTCAAGCGTTTGCCGGTGCAGAAGCTCAAGATCGATCAGGGTTTTGTCGCGGGGTTGCCTTGGGATGAGGACGATGCCGCGATCGTCCGGGTGATCATTGCCCTGGCCCATAGCATGGGGATGCAGGTGCACGCCGAGGGCATCGAGCAGCGTGAGCAGGCGGTGTTTTTGCTTGGACAGGCGTGTGAGTTGGGGCAGGGTTACTGGTTTGGTCGGCCCGTGGCGGCGGCGCTGTTGGATTGGGGGCGGGCGCCGGTTATTGCTTGATCGTCAGGGGGATTGATGGCGGCCAGACAGCTGGCCAGGATTTTGTGATCGGGTACATATCCATTTCTGCGGTAACGGCGGCTTATGGTTCCGCTTTTACAGCGGGTCACTTTCGAAAAGCGCGAAAGTAACCAAAGCGCTCATGCCCCACCACTCGGCACCTCGCTTAGGCTCGGTGTGCCCTCACTCCGGCATTGCTCCGTGGGCCCGCCGCGAAGGGCCATCCATGGCCCAGCGCGGCTATCCCGGCATCCATGCCGGGATGCCCACTCCACAATGCCTGCGTTCGGCCAGCGTGGTTAACGGGGCGCCCGAGATCAACGTCCAC
>NZ_JBFREY010000049.1:0-29053 GCF_052114545.1 Pseudomonas sp. KB_12
CACTCGGCACCTCGCCTAGGCTCGGTGTGCCCTCACTCCGGCATTGCTCCGTGGGCCGCCGCGAAGGGCCATCCATGGCCCAGCGCGGCTACCTCGGCATCCATGCCGAGGTGCCCACTGCGCAATGCCTGCGTTCGGCCAGCGTGGTTTAACGGGGCGTCGAGATCAAGATCAAGATCCAAAGCAAGAGCAAGAGCAAGAGCAAGAGCGGGATACATGCCAGCATCTATGTGGCTGAGCCTCCGCTATCGCGAGCAAGCTCGCTCCCACAGGGGATCTTCAGCAAACACAAAACCCATATACACCGCAAAACCTGTGGGAGCGAGCTTGCTCGCGATGAGGCCGGCACATCCAACATCACCGTAAACTGACACATCGCCTTCGCGAGCAAGCTCGCTCCCACAGGACAAACACGGTCCCACAAAGAACCAGGTCGGCTATAAGGCCGCCTCGGCGTGGACGTTGATCTCGGGCGCCCCGTTAACCACGCTGGCTGAACGAAGGTATTGCGCAGTGGGCAACCCGGCATGGATGCCGGGTTAGCCGCGCAGGGCCATGGATGGCCCTTCGCGGCGGGCCCACGGAGCAATGCCTTCGTTCAGGCATGCCGAGCCTAGGCGAGGCACCGAGTGGTGGGGCAGGAGCGCTTTGGTTACTTTCGCGCTTTTCGAAAGTGACCCGCCGTCAGGGCGGAACCCTAAGCCGCCGTTACCGCAGAAACGGATATACACACCAACCTCGCCCCCCCAATAAAGGCCTAAGCCAAGAGGGAATAAACCAAAGCCGTAATCGCCACCAAACCCACCAACGTAACGAAGACATTCGAAGCCTGGCCGCGATAACGGGCCATGGCCGGAACTTTGCGAATGGCATACATCGGCATCAAAAACAGGA
This sequence comes from Pseudomonas sp. KB_12, assembly GCF_052114545.1. Classification (NCBI taxonomy): domain Bacteria; kingdom Pseudomonadati; phylum Pseudomonadota; class Gammaproteobacteria; order Pseudomonadales; family Pseudomonadaceae; genus Pseudomonas; species Pseudomonas sp. KB_12. Next base: position 895 of record NZ_JBFREY010000049.1, read on the forward strand.
TAGCTGCGATAACCGGCCCCCCCAAGGTTTCGATCATGCCCAGGATGCTCGGGTTGAGGGTAGCGACGATCCAGCACACCACCAGCATGAACGCCGCGGTGAGGCGGTCCAGGGTCTTGGGCGCCGGGCGGCGGCCGCTCTTGACGATCAAGCCCTTGAGGCCTTCGCTGGCGCCGATGTAGTGCCCCAGGAACGACTTGGAGATGGCGACAAACGCAATCAACGGCGCAGCAAAGGCGATGGTCGGGTTGCTGAAGTGGTTGGCCAGGTACGACAGGATCGACAGGTTCTGCGCCTTGGCTTCGGCCAGTTGCGCCGGGGTCAGGGTCAGCACGCAGCTGAACACGAAGAACAGCACCATCACCACCATCAGCACATGGGCGCGCGACAGGATCTGCGAACTGCGCTCCTCGGCGTTGCCGCCGTAGCGGCGTTTCTGGTCCACCGCAAAGGCCGAGATGATCGGTGAATGGTTGAACGAGAATACCATCACCGGGATCGCCAGCCACAAGGTATGCAGCAGCGCCGAAGCCTCAGGCGGCGTGGACGCCGTGGTCAGGATGCCGCCGCTCCAGTGGGGAATCAGGAACACCGCCAGGAACAGCAGCGCAACGATGAACGGGTAGACCATCAGGCTCATGGCCTTGACGATCGCCTGCTCGCCACAGCGGACCACCGCCAGCAGGCCCAGGATCAGCACCAGGGACAGCACAGCCCGAGGAGGCGGCTGGATATGCAACTGATGCTCCAGGAAACTGCCCACCGTGTTGGTCAACGCCACGCTGTAGATCAGCAGGATCGGGAAAATGGCAAAGAAGTACAACAGCGTGATCAGCGCACCGGCCTTGAGGCCGAAATGTTCTTCCACCACCTCGGTGATGTCCGCGCCGTCGCGACCGGATAACACGAAACGGGTCAGGCCCCGGTGGGCATAGAACGTCATGGGGAACGCCAGCACCGCCAGGATCAGCAACGGCCAGAAGCCGCCCAGGCCCGCATTGATGGGTAAAAACAGAGTACCTGCACCGATGGCGGTGCCAAACAGGCCCAGCATCCACGTGGTGTCCTGGCGACTCCACTGGCTGAGGGTGGCTGGGACTGTCGTTTCAAAGCGCTCTTCGACGCTATTGGCCTGATCATTCATCCGGGCGGATCTCCGTATTCCGGTCACATGCACCCGGCCAGGACGAGTCGGAAAAGCCCGACAGGCAGCGCCCTGGCCGAAACAGGGGCGCGATTGTCCGGGATTCGCGAGCAGAAGCAAAGGCTTAGCTGAGGAGCGGTTATGCGTATCAGATCGCCGCCATAGAATTATCCCTGCATTCCCTGTGGGAGCTTGCTCGCGATAGCGGAGGGTCAGCTTGCATCAGCGCTGAATGTACCGCCGCCTTCGCGAGCAAGCTCGCTCCCACAATGGGATCGGGGTACAGCCGGAGAAACAGGTCGGCTATAAAGCCGCCTCGCGAGCAAGCTTTGCTCCCACAGGTCCTGCTCAAACAGATCTGATGGGTGTACGACCGGGAGAACCAGGTCGGCTATAAAGCCGCCTTCGCGAGCAAGCTTTGCTCCCACAGGTCCTGCTCAAACAGATCTGATGGGTGTACGACCGGGAGAACCAGGTCGGCTATAAAGCCGCCTCGCGAGCAAGCTTTGCTCCCACAGGTCCTGCTCAAACAGATCTGATGGGTGTACGACCAGGAGAGCCAGGCCGGCTACTAGGCCGCCTCGGCGTGGACGTTGATCTCGGGCGCCCCGTTAACCACGATGGCCGAACGCAGGCATTGTGGAGTGGGCAACCCGGCATGGATGCCGGGTTAGCCGCGCTGGGCCATGGATGGCCCTTCGCGGCGGCCCACGGAGCAATGCCGGAGTGAGGGCATGCCGAGCCTAGGCGAGGCACCAAGTGGTGGGGCAAAAGCGTTTTGCTTACTTTTGCGCTTTTCAAAAGTGAGCCGCCGTCAGGGCGGAACCCTAAGCGGCCGTTACCGCAGAAATGGATATGTACTCACTACTACGACCGAAATGCACATAAAAAGCCAAGCCCCCCTGCCCCCGGCTCCTACAATCAGGTTGAATACTTGAAATCGCCCCAGCGCCCACAGGAGCCCAGCATGACCGCAACCGTTCTGGTACTGGTTGAAACCGTCAATGAATGCCTGCCTATTCTCGAGAAGCAGGGTTACCACCTGGAATTGGCGCCCACGCCTGCCGAACGCAAGACGGCGATTTTCGAACACGGTGAACGCTTCAGCGCAGTGCTGACCCGCGGCCCCCTGGGCCTGACGGAGGAAGAGATCGCCGCCCTGCCCAACCTGAAAATCATCTGCGTGATCGGTGCGGGTTACGAACAAGTAGACCTGCAGGCCGCACGCCATCGGGGCATCGTGGTCACCAACGGCGCCGGGGTCAACGCGTCGTCGGTGGCTGACCATGCCATGGCGCTGTTGCTGGCGTTGGTGCGCGACATACCCCACTCCGATGCCGCCCTGCGACGGGGCGAATGGCCAAGGGTTTCGCGCCCCTCCCTGGCGGGTAAGCGGCTGGGCGTGTTGGGCCTTGGCGCGGTGGGCATGGCGATCGCCAAACGGGCCGCCCTGGGCTTTGACATGAGTATCAGCTATCACAATCGCCGGGTGCGCAACGACGTGCCCTACACCTTCTGCGCCACTCCCACGGAACTGGCGCGGGTCTCGGACTTCCTGATCGTCGCCACGCCAGGCGGCCTGGATACCCGGCAATTGATCAACAAGCAGACCCTCGATGCGCTCGGCCCAAAAGGTTTTTTGGTGAACGTCGCCAGGGCCAGCGTGGTTGCCACCGCCGATCTGATCAGCGCCCTGGAGCACCGGCGAATAGCCGGAGCGGCCCTGGATGTGTTCGATCACGAGCCCGAGGTGCCGCAGGCGCTGAAGAACCTGCCCAACGTCGTCCTCACCCCCCACGTGGCCGGCCTGTCGCCGGAAGCGACCCGCGCCATGGTAGAGCTGGTGGGCCAGAACCTGACCGCGTTCTTTTCCGGCAAACCGGTGTTGACACCAGTACCGTGGCCCGACGAGGAGCGTTAGAGAACGCCCAATAACGTCCACAAGCGTCGGGATTCGGCATCGGCACTGATCAGTTCACCCAACAGCTCGCTCAACGGCTTGTTGCCCCACTCCACGCCGCGTCGGATCAGGTAGGGCACCGGGCTGTGGGGTTCGGTACGAGCCAGGTAACCGGCGATGACCAGTAACTGTCGATAGGCCTCTTCACGATTGGCCGGTTCCTGGAAGACCTGGGCAGGTGCCGCCTGCGGCTGGGACGTCGACGTCGTGGACGCCGGGGACCTTTGCACCGGCGCGACGGTGGGTTGCTGTGGGTGCATCGCGATGAACTCCTCTACCAGTGTCAGCAAGGCCTGCATCACGTCCTGCAGGGATTTGTAGCCCGGGGCCAGGTTGCCCAGGTAAGCGTCGCTCCAGGCTTCGAGCCGTTGCAGGTGTTGCAGGCTCAACATCAGGCTGCCTTGGCGATGCAACCAGAACGACAAGGGTGTGTTGCGAATCAGTTCGCCGAGTTTCTTTTGATCGTTGCGCGCCGCTTCGGCCGAGGCCTTGGCGTTCTTGCTGTCGTTGACCAACACTTGCTGGCGCTGCAAACGTTGCCAGTCGTCCAGGCAGAAAGCGGCGAAGGCCTGTTCCCGGCCGTCGAACAACGGCACCCGCGTGAGCAGCACTTCGCTGTAGCGACGGGCCAACCACTCCAGGGGGATCAACCGCCAAGACTGGTCGCCTTCCTCGGCCTGGGGGTGCAACTGCTCCGGATAGCGCTCACACAGTCCCGCCACCAGCGCCAGGCTACCCGGCAATCCCTCCAGCCCGGCCATATGCAGCCAGGCCTCCCCCAGCCAGGCGCTGATCATCAGGTCCTTGCTGCGCTCCAGCAGCAACGTGGTCGCGAGCCGTTCCAGGTCCGGCCACAGGGCGCGCTTGATCGAAGACTGCCACACACCGGTGGGCAGGCTGGTATCGTCCTCCCGGCGCAATTCGCGCAACTGGTCATATTCCGGTTCGTAGCGCAGGTCCGGGCCGCAGGGCGATTCGGCGCTGATCGGCTCGAGCAACTGGCTGACCAGCTCAGGCAAAGGCGATATCGGCAAGCTCACAGGCCCTCCTCACGAGTGGCGATGGCGGGGCTCGATGCGCTCGCCATGAAAGGTGAACGGGGCGCCCGCGTCGGCAGCGGCGGGATCGACAAAGGCAGCTTGGAGCCCTGGCTCATCAATGACAGGCGCACGAACATCAACGTTTGCTGCGCCGTGCGGGCCTGGGCCTGGGCGATCACCGGCAGTTGCAGGGCCAGGGGGAAATCGGTGTAGTCGACATTCGGCTGGCGCTGACTCGCCACCTGCGAGCGCATCAGGCGCAGCAATGACCAAGGCCCCTGGTACTCCCAGCCGGCCTCCAGGTCGCGCACCACCAGGTTCGGTTGCAGCGGGTCGTTGGCCGGACGCTGATAACCGTTGCGGGCCCAGCGCAAGGTCAGGCGCACGGGCTGGCCGACCATCCAGCGCAGGTTCTGCTGGCCGCCGCCGGGGTAGCTGATCTGTTGGTTGCCGGCGTCCAGGCTCCAGGCGATCACCTGGTCGGCGCCACGCTCTTCATCGCGATCGGTGCGCCAGCGCACGTCCATTTCCACCCCCAGGATGCCACTCTTGTCCCGTACGAACAGCGGCCCGAGCCAAGTACCGGCCTGTTTCAAACGGTTGAGGAAATCCTCGGCCGCCAGCCGCTCTGGCGTCTGGCTCAACGTCAGCCCGGCCTGGGCCAGGGGCAGGCGTGTGTCGATCAGTTCCAGCAAATGCTGGACCCGCGCCGGGTCGGCATCGCTGGCCCGCACATCCTGGGAAAACGGGAAGCGCCCGGCCAGGTACTGATTGAAATAGTTGGCGACGTCATTCCAGGCTGTCGCGGCCTGGTTCTGTTGCAGGTACAGGCACCGTTGCAGGGCGCCCTGCTGCAACGCGACCGTGCGCAGGGCCAGGTCACCGCGACCACCGGGCAGGCTGGAGGTCTGCAAGATCTGCGCGCAGGAGGTGGTGTCCATGGCGATAAAGTCCCGGCTGACCAATTGTTCCAGTTGGGCCGCCGAGCTGGCCGGGTTCTGATTCTTGTACTTGAGCAACTCATCGTTGAGGGCCATGAAACGTGCCACCTGGTCGTGCTCCAGGGCCGACAGGTTGTCCTGCTGGACGATCAACCATTCCAGCGCGGGCATTCGCTGCTCGGCGATCTGCAACATCGCGCCGAATTGCTGGGCCAGGTTCAGCTTCAGGTCTTGTGGATCGCTGGCACCGTAGAGTTGCAAGCCGAAGTTTTTCGAACCGTCCCAACGCTGGACATCGGCCCGCTGGCTGAACAGCGGCTGGGCATCGATTTCGTCCAGGCCACTCTTGAGCTGCGCCAATGCCCGGCGATTGAGCAGACGTTGGAAACGCATCGCCAGGTCGCCACGGTGCACGTCCATGAAGGCTTTTTGCAGCGCAACGGCCTGGGTCGTTTGCACATTGAAGCCCATGCCGGGCAGCGCCTCGTCGCTTTCATCCAGGCTCAACCACATGGCCCGGGCCGCGGCGCCTTCAGCGGCCTGCATCAGCGCGTCACGGTAATCCGGCGGAATGCGCGGCATTTCTTCATTGGCATAGCTCTTGTAGCTGGCGAAGTAGTTCAGTGCGACGCTGAAATCATCGCTGCCATCGCCCTGGCCCATCGAATCGGGGTTGTTGCCCGACGGATCCTTCTGCATGGCCAGCGCCACGAAATCACGCTTGAACAGCGCCTGCACCGCACCATCCAGCGCCGTGACATGGTCTTGCAGGACCAGCAGGCCACTGCCCTGTTGCACCAGCAGATTGTCCCGGGAGCCGGTCTGGACGATCCACTGGTCACGAAAGCTCTGCTGCAACTTCGCCGCCTGGCTCTCCAGGTCCTGCTCGATATCCGGCCCCAGCAAAGTGCTGTGGCTGACCTTGTCCAGCATCTGGCTGTAACCGGGCACCAGGTCCTGGCCCTTGCCCCGCCCCCAGGCCGAGTTGGTCAGGCTGACCAGGGTCTGCAAATCGTCGATCAGCGCCATCAGGTCTTCGAGTTCGCTCAACGAATTGCCACTGCCGGCCTCCAGCCGTTGCAGGTGCAGCTTGAGGTACCCGGCCTGGCGCACGAAGTTGTCCGCCAGGAAGTAATGGTCCAGCCAACGCTGCATCAGGCCGGTGAAGTTATCGGAGATCACCGGGCGCGCGGCGTTCAGGTCCAGCCCTTTCAAATCGCTGTTCTGGGCATCGAACAGCACCCGGTTATAGAACCGTGGCCGGCTCAAGGTGCCGGTATTGAGCCCCAGGGACAAGGCGGTGTTGCTCAGTTGCACCAGTTCGTCCAGCGGTGCCTTGGGATCGTTCACCACCTGGCTGAACATCTGGTTGTGCTGTTCAAGGCGTACCGCCAGGTCCACCAGCGCCTTGGCCTTCACGTAGCTCTGCCATTGCGCCGGGTCTTCGTTCTCCACATTGCCCCGCCGCTCGGTGTTGCGGATGGATTTGAGCTGCTCCAGGTCTGAATTGAGCAGGTCCCGCAGAGGCAATATCCAATGGCGCCGAGCAGTCAGGCGCAACCCATTCTCCAGCTGCGTGTCCACGCAAGAGAACCACGAAGTGGGAAAGACCACCGAGACAAAGCGCCAGCGCGGGGCCTTTTCCAACATGTTCCAGTAGTTCTGCACGTTGTGCCGGGTCGGTTCCAGCTGCGGTTCGTCAGGGTCGACCACAAGGTGGTTCTTATGGGTGCTGAGGATCAAGCGCGACAGCCCTTCGGCTTCTTCCACCGAATCGTGCCAGACCCAGACCATGCCACCCAACCAGACCAGCCCCACCACCAACGCCACCGCTCCGACCAGCCGATGCCCGCGCTGGCGCAGGCGCAGCAGCCGCGGCACAGGTTGGGCCAAACCACGCTCAGCCACCAGTCGTCGTGACCACAACTGCCGGGCGAACACGCTTTGCCGCTGGACACTGTCGGCGGCGGTCAAACCATCACCGCTGACAGCCGGCGCCTGGCTGGCAGTGAAATACACCCCGCGACAACGCGGCGCTTCGCCCTGGGCATTGCCCTGGAACACCGGCTCCAGCAGGATCTGCAAGGCCCGTCGCAAGCCTTCGAAGCGCTCCGGCAACCCATAAAGATCGCTGCCCAATTGCCCCGACAGCGCACCGATCTCGATGATCGACTGCGACAGCGCCGCGTTGACCTGGTCCAGGGCCTGGTCACTCCACTGCGACTGCCAGGCCGCATCCGGCAAATAGGGCGAGGACCAGCCCAGCATCGATTCACGCGCCTCGGCGGGCAGCGCGCTGACCAGTTCCTGGACCCCGGGCAGCTCTTCCATCCCGGTGATCACCACGTACACCGGCAGGCTGAGGCCGAACCGTTGCAACAAGTCGATAAAGCACCGCCGGACCTTGAGGCTCAGCTCGGTGGTGTGTTCGATGTCGTCAAGGGTGCTGAACGGCACCGTCCAGATCACTGCATCCAATGGTCGCTTGCTGCGCAAGCGCAATATCAGCCCCAACAGGCGCCACCAATTACCCCGTTGCCGGTTCATGCCTTCATCGGGCAGGAACAACGCCTGGGGCACTACCAGCACCGAGCCCTCGGCATCGGAAAACCAGCGCCCGAACCAGGCGGCCTTGTCGGTCGGTTGCAAGCGCCACTGGGCACACAGTTGAGCGCCGTCGCTTTCGTTGCCGAGCATCATCAGCCAAGGCATCTGATAGCGGTCCCGGGTGCCCTGCTCCTGTTCCATGCGGCGCACCGCCCCATAGAAACTGCGGATCGCCGCCCCGCCCTGGGTCCGCAGCCACCAGATCAGGGCCGCGATCAACAGCACCACGACGATGGCGAGCACCACCAGGGCAACGATGCTCAGGGTGCTCATGAGTCCTGCTCCTGAACCACCGATTCATTCAGTTGCAGCACCGGCTCGAGCTCCAAACGAATGTCACGCCAGAACACCTGCCCCAAGCCGGTCAGCAACAACACCATCGCCAGGATCGCCAGCCCCAGGCGAAAGCCGTCCGGCAGCGATTGCTGCACCGGCATGCGCACTGGCGGCGTCGCCGAAGACAGCGCCAGGCGCTGGCTGACATCGACATAATCGGGTTCGTGCTGCCAGGCAAACGTGAACAACGCCAGGCGCCATTTCTCATGCTGGACCTGGCCCGGCTCACCACGCAATCGCCCCTGGAACCCGAGGATCAGGCATTGCAGGTAGACATTCGCCAGGTCCCGCGTGCCGGGCATCTGCTCGTCCAGCAGTTTCTTGATCGCCGCCGGCAAGCGCTCGCCAGCCTGGCGACTGGCATACATGCGTGATTCGAGGGGGTGCTGCTGCCAGGCCAGTTGTCCGGGCCAGGGGCTGAACAGCAAGGTTTCGTCCACCAGCGCCACGAAGGCATAGACCAGCGACTTGACCTGCTCGGTCGCGGCGTCGCCGACGGTGGCGAAGGCCACCCGCCACAGACGCTGGGCGCTGCGCCCGGAAAACTCCACCACCCGATTGACCAATACCGCAGGGTCGCTGTCCTTGGGCAAGTCTTGCCATTCCTGGGACCACTTCAGCCAGGCCTGGCGAAAAGCGCTGCTCAGCGGCGCCTCATGCAGACTCCGAACCGCCCCGCCACTTCCATCAGGCATACGACTCCCCTTTTGCGATCAGGCACTTTCACTGGCTTGCGCCACGAACAACACCACTTGCCACGGGCTGCTGGCCTGGGCCGATGCCGGCGCCACGATGTGCAGCGGCAATTGCGCGTCGAACCATTGCCCGCTGGCGGCCACCACAAACAAACGGGTGTCGTCGCCCACGCTGTAGGCCACCTGTTCGTTGCGGCTCATGGCCTGGTGGGGCAGACCGCTCATGCGTTGTCGGCTGAGCAGCGGGATGTGCCGCGCCGACGCAATGATCGCCCCGCGCAACCACTCGCCCGCCGCCTGCTCGCTGGCGCCGTTGGGCATGCGCAGGCCGATCACCAGGCGTTGGTCCGGTTGGTCGTCAGGCAACTGGATCGAAAAGACCTGCTCGTTGCGCTCGAAAGCCAGGCTGCGATAGCCGGCACGAATCAGCTCCAGGGTGGTTTCCAGCCAGTCGAGCAACGGCTCGTAGCCGCGCTGCAATTCGAGGAAATCCAGCGGTGCGAAGGCCGGGACGCCCGCCAGCGGATCGAGGGCCGACCAGCTCCCGGCCAGCCCCAGCAGCAAACCGTAGAGCGCCTGGGGCGTTGCCACCCGGGTGTTCAGCGCGCCTTCGACTTCCGGCAAGCGCGCCCACAAGGCGGTCAATTGCCGGCGGATCTCCATGGCATCGTCCTGGTTGCCGGCCGCCTGGGCCTGGCGCAAGCGACCAGCGAGAAACATGCACTTTTCCCGGGCCCGGGCGCATACCCCGGCGACCCGTCGACCGAGGGCCGACTCCGGCAACAGGATCGGCGTCGGTGGGGTGTAGGGCACGCGCCAGAAGCCACCGCCCTCCTTGCGGATGCGCAACAGCGGCAGGCAGATCGAATCGGCCTTGCTCAGTTGCGTGCACAGCCTCGGGTTGGGTCGCCAGACGGTGATCGACTCGGGAAATGCACCGCTGGTGAGGTCTGGCAACGCCTCGCCGACCACCGATTGCAGGCGCCCCTTGAGCGGCACCAATTGCCCGGCGCGCCACAGCGGGCTGACGGCCAGGTACACAGTCACGGTGGCATCGTCGGTCTTGTCGATCGCCTCTCCGATGTCCAGCTCCAGGGTCGGCCCGACACCAGCCTGCAGGTTGACCGGCAGGCCGTCCGGCAAGGTGCCCTGCAATTGCAGCAGCCGCACCTGGCCGGCGCTGAGGGCCGAAGGATCGACTTCCAACTGGCTGACACCCCAGAACCAAGGGTTGCAGGCCCCGGCAAAATACGCAGCCAGGGCCTCGGCACGCAGCCCTTGCAATTGAAAATGCTGGGGCAGCAATTGCATGCCCTCATGCCAGCACACCGCGTCAGGTAACAGACTCATACGACTCCCTTCGACATCCCAATGTCGCCGCGCATGGCGGCCCGCGGTCACTCAAGGCTGGCTGTCATCGAGCCCCATCATTCACGAGGGTCATCTCGCGACTGTCGAACTTCAGCCAGGCCTGGCGCTGATCGTCCAACCGAAGCCGGTGGGCTCCGGGAGTGTTATAGCTGGCGAAGACCAAAAGTCCAGCGGCGCGCCGGCCCTCCAACGGGAAGGGTTGGCGGTCGATGAATTGCCCCGGAACCAGCTCCAGCCCCCACACCGACATGAGTTGACGATAGTCGCGCTGGAACTGTTCGCGCTCGGCGAACCATTGGCTGGCGGTGATGCCCGACAGCTGCTTGAGCAGGTCCGGGTCGTTCACCGCGATGAAGTCCACGGCGATCGGCGTGTCGTCATTGGCCCGGGGCGCGACGTCCAGGGTCAGGCTGTCCAGGTCGACGCTGGGGGCAAAAAGCGAGCAACCGGTGAGCGCCAGGCTCAAAAAAAATCCGAAAAAAAACCCACGCAAAATGAATCTTCCTTTTCTCTGCGGTCAAAAATTGTTTTTGCTTGCTTTTTTATAGACCTGTTCTAGCGTCTTGGGTAGTTCGACCCACACGGTCGAATGCGCCAGGTTCGTCAAGGGAATGACAGGTTTTCTGCCGTCCATTTGCAACCTGTGGATCAGCAAGGGATTGCGATGAGCGGGACTCCCGATGCATTGCGCCCGCACATGCATCGGAGTCGGCCGCCATGGCAGAAAGTACCCAGCACAAGCTCGACAGAGTCCGCCCTCCCCGCGTCCAGATCACCTATGACGTGGAAATCGGCAACGCCATCGAGAAAAAAGAATTGCCACTGGTTGTCGGCATTCTGGCCGACCTCTCGGGCAAACCACTGGACCCGCTGCCCAAGCTCAACGAGCGGCGTTTTACCGAAATCGATCGGGATAATTTCAACGAGGTGCTCGCCTCCATCTCCCCCCGCGCCACGCTCCAGGTGAACAACACCCTCAGCGGCGACGACAGCAAGCTCAACATCGAACTCAACTTCCGTCACATCGACGACTTCGATCCGGTCAAGGTCGTGGAGCAGGTCACGCCGCTGCGCCGGTTGTTCGAAGCACGCCAACGCCTGCGGGACCTGTTGACCAAACTCGATGGCAACGACGACCTGGACAAGCTGCTGCGCGACGTGATCGCCAACACCGAAGGCCTGCAGGAAATCAAGTCGGCGCGCCCCCAGGACGTACCGCCAGAGCTGCCGACCGTGGCCGCCAACGATGACCCTGCCCCGGCCGAACCACAGGCCTGATCGCGCGCATCATTAAGGGAGATAACACCATGCCTGCTTCATCCAGCGCTCAAACCAGCGAGAGCACGACCCAGACCCTGTCCCTGCTGGACAAGATCATCGCCGAAGGCCGCATGGCCCACGACGACAGCCAGCAAGACTACGCCCGCGACATGCTGGCCGAATTCGCCACCCAGGTCCTCGACGAAGGCATGGCCATCGACAAGGACACCGTGGCGATGATCAACGACCGCATCAGCCAGATCGACCAGTTGATCAGCGCCCAGCTCAACGAAGTGCTGCACCACCCGGACCTGCAGAAACTCGAAGCCTCCTGGCGCGGCCTGCACCTGCTGGTGCAGAACACCGAGACCAGCACCCGGCTCAAATTGCGCCTGCTCAACGTCACCCAGAAAGAACTGCAGAACGATCTGGAAAAAGCCGTCGAATTCGACCAGAGCGCGCTGTTCAAGAAAATCTACGAGGAAGAATACGGCACCTTCGGCGGGCACCCGTTCAGCCTGCTGGTGGGTGACTACACCTTTGGCCGGCATCCGCAGGACATCGGCCTGCTGGAAAAACTCTCGAACGTCGCCGCCGCCGCGCACGCCCCGTTCATTGCCGCGGCCAGCCCGCGGTTGTTCGACATGACCAGCTTCACCGAACTGGCGATCCCCAGGGACCTGTCAAAAATTTTCGAGAGCCAGGAGCTGATCAAGTGGCGCGCCTTCCGTGAAAGCGAAGACTCGCGCTACGTGTCCCTGGTGCTGCCGCACTTCCTGCTGCGCCTGCCATACGGCCCGGACACGCTGCCGGTGGAAGGCATCAACTACGTCGAAGACGTCAACGGCACCGACCACAGCAAATACCTGTGGGGCAACGCCGCCTGGACCCTGGCGCAACGCATCACCGAAGCCTTCGCCAAATATGGCTGGTGCGCAGCCATTCGCGGAGCCGAGGGCGGTGGCGCGGTCGAAGGCCTGCCGGCCCATACGTTCCGCACCAGTTCCGGGGATCTGTCGCTCAAATGCCCGACCGAAGTGGCTATCACCGACCGTCGTGAAAAGGAACTCAACGACCTGGGCTTCATCTCCCTGTGCCACAAGAAAAACAGCGACGTGGCGGTGTTCTTCGGCGGCCAGACCACCAACAAGGCCAAGCTCTACAACACCAACGAGGCTAACGCCAACGCGCGGATCTCGGCGATGTTGCCGTACGTGCTCGCGGCCTCGCGCTTCGCCCATTACCTGAAGGTGATCATGCGCGACAAGGTCGGCAGTTTCATGACCCGCGACAACGTGCAGACCTACCTCAACAACTGGATCGCCGACTACGTGCTGATCAACGACAACGCGCCGCAAGAAATCAAGGCGCAGTACCCGTTGCGCGAAGCGCGAGTGGACGTGACGGAAGTGGCCGGCAAGCCAGGCGCCTACAAGGCCACGGTGTTCCTGCGCCCGCACTTCCAACTGGAGGAGCTGACCGCCTCGATCCGCCTGGTGGCGACCCTGCCGCCGCCGGTAGCTGCCTGACCACCCTTGGCAAGGGAGCAAGCTCTCACTGGGCTGCGTGTAGGAGCTGCCGAAGGCTGCGATCTTTTGATCTTGATCTTTCGCTCTCGACTCAATGGGTAGGGGAAAGATCGCAGCCTCGTTGCACTCGACAGCTCCTACACCGCTCCTACACCGCAGTCCGCCGGGAGCAAGTTTCATCGCCACAGGTTAATTCATCGGTATTGGGCACTACCTCATTCGTCTTCTTCAGGAGTTCCACACAATGGATGCAATCATTCTCGACCTCGGCGGCGACATCAAGGGCGACAGCCTGCTGGAGGGTTTCACGGACAAGATCGAGGTCATGTCCTACAGCCACAACGTGGCGATGCAGGTCACCAACGACGTCAGCAACTCGGAGCGAACCTCTGGCCGGCCCCACATCGGCGAATTCACCCTGACTAAATTCATCGACAGCTCCACCCCCTCGCTCAACGAATATTGCTGCGCCGGCAAACCGATCCCGCAAGCCGTCATCACCATCGGCCGCAACGCCGCCGAGGGCAGCGGCAAACTCATGCCGTTCATCATCTACACCCTGACCAACGTCGTGCTGTCCAACGTCAGTGTCAGCGGCGGCACCGGCGGCAAACCGGTAGAAACCCTGTCGCTGAACTTCACCAAGATCAAATGGGAGCTCACCGCGCAGAAAGACGACGGCACCAAGGAAGGCACGGCGGGCACGACCTGGGACCTGGCCGCCAACAAAATGACCAAGTAAGGAAACCGCACCCATGGCTGGCTTCGGGCTGCGCCCGCCCCTGTTCGAACGCCTGGCCAGCCCGGCGAACGATACCGGGCGGGCGTTCGACCGGCAGGCGTTGCAAGACTCGGTGCATGCCGAACTGTCGCGCCTGTTCAATACCCGACGCGGCCCACGGGCGCTGACCGAACCGCCGAGCATCCTGGACTACGGCATCGCCGACTGGACCGCGCTGCAACAGCAGCGCAGCGATGACCGCCGCCAACTGACCCGGGAAATCCGCCAGGCCATCACCTGCTTCGAACCTCGCCTGCGCCTGGGCGAGGTCGAGGTCTGCCCGGTGCCGGGCCATCCGCAGCAACTGTGCATACGTCTGCTGGGCGAGCTGCGCGGCGACCTGCATGCCTGGCCCGTGGCCTTTGTCATCGAGCACGCCGGCGACGGCCTTGAGGTACGACATGAGCGACTCGATTGACCCGCAACTGTTGGACTATTACCAACGCGAACTGACCTGGTTGCGGCATGCCGGGAGCCTGTTCGCCGAGCGCTACCCCAAGGTCGCTCGGCGCCTGGAGTTGTCCCCCGGCGAATGCCCCGATCCGCATGTCGAGCGCCTGCTGGAAGGTTTCGCACTGTTGGCTGCACGCTTGCAACGCCGACTGGACGACGACTACGCCGAATTCAGCGACGCCCTGCTCGAACAGCTTTACCCGTTGGCCATGCGGCCCTTGCCGTCGTGCGCCATCGTGCAGTTCGAACCCGACCCCAGCAAAGGCAACTTGAACGAGGGCTACCCGCTGCCCCGCGATACACCGTTGTTCGTCACCACGGACAAAGGCCAGAGCATTCATTTTCGGACCACCGCCGCCGTGCATTTGTGGCCGGTGGAAATCAGCGAGGCATTGCTGCTGGGCAGCGACGAAACCCAGGCGTTGACCGGAGTGGTCCGGGCCCGCTCGGCCTTGCGCCTGGAGCTGCGATGCCTGGGCGAAAGCCAGTGGTCGACGCTGGGAATCGACTCGCTGCGGGTACACCTGGCAGCGTCACCGATCATCAACGCCGGGCTGTACGATTTGCTGGGCGCGCACGCCATCGAGGTCCTGGCCGGCGCGCCGGGCAGCGCGCCGGAGTCGCTGACAGGCTTGCCACAGATCGTCGGCTTCGCCAGTGACCAGGTCTTGCTGCCGGATGAAGACGGCGTGCACCCCGGCATGCGTCTGCTGGCCGAGTACTTTGCCTTCCCGGATAAATTCGGCTTCTTCGACCTGCCACTGGCCGGTGCCACCAGCGACGGCCCGTCGTTGTACCTGTACATCGTTTTCGACCGCCCTCCCACCAGCCGCCTGCCGCTCCAGGCCAGCGACATCGCCCTGGGCTGCACGCCGGTGATCAACCTGTTTCCCAGGACTTCCGAGCCGCTGCGCCCGGATGGCACCCGCAGCGAGTACCGGTTGGTGGCCGACAGTCATCGGGAAAACAGCGTCGAGATCCACAGCATCCGTGGCATGCGCGCCATGTCCAGCCAGGGCGTGCGCAAAGTGCCGGCCTATTACGGCAGCCAGCATGGCAGCGACCAAACCTGTTATTGGCATGCACGACGGGTCAGTGGCATGAGCCCGAACCGATTGGGCACCGACTTGATGGTCAGCCTGGTGGACACCCAGTTCGACCCGCTGGCCGAAACCCGCGACTACAGCCTCACCGCCGAACTGCTGTGCACCAACCGCCACCTGGCCCAGAGCCTGCCGGCCGGCACCCCGCTGGGTTTCGAGCGCCCGGGGCCGGTGGCCTGGGCGCGCCTGCGCAACCCACCCAGCCCGCAAAGCCTGCCGCGCCTGGATGGCGAATCGCGCTGGCGGCTGGTGTCGCAATTGACCCTCAACCATTTGTCGCTGGTCGAAGGTCCCCAGGCATTGGACGCACTGCGCGAGATTCTCCAATTGCACAACCTGCGGGACGAGGCCAGCGCCCATCGCCAGATCGAAGGGGTATCGGGGCTGAGTTGCGACCGGGTCATCGCCCATGTCGGCGAAGACGCCTGGCGCGGCTGGCGCAACGGCCTGGAGGTGCGCCTGCAACTGGATCCGCAACACTTCGTCGGTAGCAGCGCCGTGCTGTTCTCCGGGGTGCTGGCGCAATTCTTTTCCCTTTATGCCACCGCCAATCGTTTCGTGCGCACCGTGCTGGTCCAGTCCGACAAGGAGGTGAAGACATGGCTACCCCAAGCCGGCAAACCCCTGGTGCTCTGAACCTGAGCCAGCGCCTGCGGCGCGACCCGCAACGCTTCGAATGGCTCCAGGCCTTGCTGTTGCTCGAACGTGAACATCCCCAGGCCGAGCCCCTGGGCAGCGGCACCGCGCCGCACGCCGAAGCCTTGCGTCTGCGCGGGCCCTTGACGCCGCTGTTCGCCGCCAGTGAAGTCGAGAGCCTGGGCCAGGAACCCGGCCTGCCGCCCACCCTGACCACGCCGATCTTCGGCCTCGGCGGCCCCGACGGCCCGTTGCCCTACGCCTACCAGGAATGGCTGCAACAACGGGCACGGGCGAAGGATCATGCCCCGGCGGAATTCCTCGACCTGTTCCAGCATCGCCTGCTCAGCCTGCTTTACAAGGTGATGCGCAAACATCGCATCGCCTTGGGTTTCACTGCCCCGGGATCGTCCGCCGTACACGCCCAACTGCGGGCGTTGACCGGCCTGCTGCCCAAGGCCTTGCAGGAGCGCCAGGCCGCCCCCGACTCGGCGGTACTGGCCTGCACCGCGCTGTACGCCGATGGCCGGCGTTCCCTGGACGGGTTCGCGGCGATTGTCCGTGAACAGTTCGGGCTGCCCGTGGAGCTGTCGGCCTACGAAGGTGGCTGGCGTGAAATCCCGCCGGCCAGCCGCAGCCGCTTGCAACCGGGCGGGCGCAACCTGTGCCTGGGCCGCAACGCGGTGGCCGGCACCCACGTCTGGGACGAACATGCCGGTGTGCGCCTGACCCTCGGCCCGCTGACCACGGGCCAGGCCAGCGGACTGCTGCCCAACGGCGAAGCCCATCCGCTGCTCGCCAGTCTCTACGCCCTGTACTTCGGCCCCGACCTGGATTGCACCCTGGTGTTGCTGATCCGCGGCGCCGGCCCGCTGCAACTGGACCGCCAGGCAGCGCCACGGCTGAACTGGAACGGTGGCCTGCAACGCCAGCCAACCCTCGCCGTGCAACGGATCGAAACCCGCCTTCGTCAGCCGGAGATAGCCTGAAATGGAACTGGCCAGCCTGATTGGACGCCTCAACCCGGACAACCGCCGCGCCCTGGAGCGGGCCGCGCAACGTTGCATGCAGCGCAGCCATCATTACGTGGAAATCGAACACCTGCTGTTAGAGTTGCTCGACATCGAAGGCGGCGACTTTGCCTGCCTGCTGCCACGATTCGGTCTGGAGCGTGACGCGGTGGCGGCGCAAACCAACAAGGCCCTGGACCTGTTCAAGTCCGGCAGCACCCGCACCCCCGCCCTGTCGGCGCAAACCATCGGCCTGTTGGAAGACGCCGTGGTCCAGGCCAGCGTGCTGGGCCTGGACAGCATCCGCTCCGGGCTGTTGCTGCTGGCACTGCTGGACCGTGATGAGCGCCGCAGCCTGCTGCTCAACAGCGCCTCGTCGTTGCTGCGCATTCCCCGCGACGCCCTGCGCACCCACCTATTGGAATGGACCGAAAGCTCCCGTGAGCATGTCGCTGGCGTGCGCCCGGCCAAACCCGGCGAGCCTCCCCAGAAACAGGACCCGGTCCTGGACCAGTACACCCAGGACCTGACCGCCGACGCCCGGGCCGGGCGCATCGACCCCATCGTCGGCCGCGACGGCGAGATCCGCCAGTGCATCGACATCCTGCTCCGGCGCCGGCAGAACAACCCGATCCTGGTGGGCGCACCAGGCGTCGGCAAGACTGCGGTGGTGGAAGGCCTGGCCCTGCGTATCGCCGCTGGGGATGTGCCGCCGTCGCTGCAGGAAGTCACCCTGCGTGTCCTCGACCTGGGCCTGTTGCAGGCCGGTGCCGGTGTCAAAGGTGAATTCGAACAGCGCCTCAAAGGCGTGATCGACGCCGTACGCAGCGCCGAAAAGCCGATCATCCTGTTCATCGACGAAGCCCATACGCTGATCGGCGCCGGCGGTGCGGAAGGCGGCAGCGACGCGGCCAACCTGCTCAAGCCGGCCCTGGCCCGGGGCGAACTGCGCACCCTGGCCGCCACCACCTGGCTGGAGTACAAAAAATATTTCGAGAAAGATCCGGCCCTGGCCCGTCGCTTCCAACTGGTGCAGGTCGAAGAACCGGACGAACTTACCGCCGTGGAAATGCTCCGCGGCGTGGCGAGCAAACTGGAACAGCACCACGGCGTGCAGGTGCTGGACGCGGCCATCCACGAGGCGGTGAAGCTGTCCCACCGCTACATCTCCGGACGACAGTTGCCGGACAAAGCCATCAGCGTGCTCGACACCGCCTGCGCCCGGGTCGCCCTCGGCCAGCACGACGTGCCGCCACCGCTGGAAAGCCTGCGCCATCGGCAGAACAGCCTCAAGGACGAGGTCGAACGCCTGCGCCGGGAACAAGCGACCGGGCTCGATCACCGCGAGCGCATCACCCTGCTCGAAGGCGAATCGACCAGCAACGTGCAAGCCATCCGCGAACTGGAAACCCGCTGGGGCGAAGAGCGCGAAGCCGTGCGCGAACTGCTCGACACCCGGCGCGAACTGCTTGCCCTGAGCGAACGCGCCGACAGTGAAAAAGCCGACACCGAGATCGATAACCGCATCGACCACCTGGCCGCCGAACTGCTGCGCCTGGAGGCGGGCCTGGATGCCATTCGCCAGGACGATCCGCTGGTGCCCGAACAGGTGGATAGCAAGACCGTCGCCGCCGTGATTGCTGGCTGGACCGGCATCCCGGTGGGCAAGATGCTCGCCGACGAAGCCCACGCCGTGCGCACCCTCGGCCAGCGCATGGGCCAGCGGGTCATGGGCCAGAGCACCGCGTTGAACACTATCGCCCAACGCCTGCAAGCCTACCGCGCCGGCCTCACCGACCCACAGAAACCGGTCGGCGTGTTCCTGCTGGTGGGCCCCACCGGCGTGGGCAAGACCGAAACCGCCTATGCCCTGGCCGACGCCTTGTACGGCGGTGAACGCAACCTGATCAGCATCAACCTTTCGGAGTACCAGGAAGCCCACACCGTCAGCCAACTCAAAGGCGCCCCGCCCGGCTACGTTGGCTATGGCAGCGGCGGCGTGCTCACCGAAGCGGTGCGGCGCAAACCCTATTCGGTGGTGCTGCTGGATGAAATCGAAAAGGCCCACCCGGATGTGCTCGAAGCCTTCTACAACGTCTTCGACAAAGGCCTGATGGAAGACGGCACCGGCCTGGTGGTGGACTTCAAGAACACCGTGATGCTCGCCACCAGCAACGTCGGCGCCGAACTGCTTTTGGACACGCCAGTGGCACAACTGGGCAGCGATGCCTTCAACGAAGCCTTGCACAAAGTGCTGCTGCAAGCGTTCCGCCCAGCGTTTTTGGCGCGCATGACGGTGGTGGCGTACCGGCCGCTGGATGAAGCGACGCTGGAAGGGATCGTGCTGGCGAAGCTGGAAAAATTGCGCGGACGCTACAAGGCCGCGACCGGCAAGCAGTTCGAGTTCGATGCGGGAATAGTCAAGGCCGTGTTGGCCAAGTGCAGCGCGGCGGGCGCGAGGGATGTCGAGAATGTGTTGATGACGCAGGTGACGGGGAAACTCGCGGAGTGGGTGTTGGAATGAAATATAGAATAGCCATTGAGAACGCCTTGAGCGCTTGGGACGGCATCTGGTTTCACTGGAATAAGAGCGACGCCAGTAAAGCTGCTGCCATGATTCTCCGCCGAATAATGAGGGAGGATCAATACGATGACCAACTCAAAGCGGCAGTGGACTGGTTTTTGGGAAAAACTCAGGTGGCCTTCTCCTATATGGTTGCTTTCGATGCGTTAAAAACAAGCTCCGCACTTTATGCGCTATTGGATGCACAAGTGGGTGCCAGCGATGTCGAACCGGCAAACCTGAAACCGGTCGTTCAGCCATCAAACGCCCCTCTCCAACGTCGCCCTGTCAGGAGGCAGCAAACGCCAATCACCGTCGCTGGATCATCCTTGGCGATGGCCTCTTCATCCGCCCCCAAAAATTCCGATATCGTCGTGCACTTGATGAGATATCAGGATAAGTGGAAAGCGATAAAAATCACCGACATTCCCACCGGCACACATGGTCGCTATGAGCATACTGCCGATGACTCCATCACCACCATGCAAAAAGGATCGGCCGCAGCAGTAATCAAGATGCAACTCGGTATCAAAACCAATGCCCTGGAAGCCGCAGCTTACTGGATAGAATTGGGGCGTATGGTATTCAAGTCAAAAAAAGGACGCTGTTTTAGTTGTGCTGGAGCTGCGCTTTTTACATTGACCAATGATGAGTATTTCGACAAATACGAAATTGTCGTCATGGGAAATAAGAAATATGACCATTATTTTGTATGCATCGGCAGCACACTCGGAGAAATAAAGACAGGGCTCGGAACTGCCGTCGATATCTGGCAAGCAAATCTCGCCAACACTCCGGATGTGTTTGCCAAATCCCCAGCCAAGGATTTCATGTACTGGAAAGGGGCGGAAATAATCTGCAGCATCCCCCGTGACCAGCGCCAATCTCTTCGTCAATTTGCGATCGAGCGAGAAGGAATCGAACACTCATGACGACCTAATACGCCGAACATAAAACCTCGGTTCTTTTACTCGTACGGTCAGTGTAAAGAGCCGCTTATCTGATCTCTCCAAGCGATCGACTCAGGAACACTTCTCATGCCCCGATACTCGCTACGGCAAAGTAAAGATCTGTCATGCGGTGCGGCTGCATCAGCTGTTGCAGAGGCTGAGCTTAGTCAAGCCAGCGCCCCGGGTACCCCCAAGGAAATGGAAATTTTTGCGTCTGTCAGCCGCGACTTCAATCAACTGGAGGTCAGCGCTCCAGCCAAGATTGCCCGTTATTTCAAAACCGCCGGTTTTCGCGCCAGCGTGATCGAATCGCCTTATCGTACGGCTATTCTTATATTGGGATCACCCGCAGTGTTCGCACCCGAATGGGCAAAGTACTCCATGGAGTTGTGGAGTCCGACCAACTGGGTGACCCGCTGGCCCAGAGGGGTACGCGAACGAGACTTCGACAACAATGCTCGTTTGATCATGTTGGTCGCGGTCCCGAATGGCATGCATTATTTGCTGGCCCGCCGTGATGCCGGTCAGTATTACGTCATGGACCCGGCCTACGACATGGACGTCGCCGTACCCGAATTCAGTTCATGGGCAGGGCTTCACTGGGCCGACGGTAAATCCTGGAACCCACTGGCAACGATCACCACAGGCCCACCCAATGAAGGGCGCACCAATCACTATCTGGGGATCAGCATCTGGGTCAATACTGCCAACTCCCCCTACGTGTGGTACTGACGTCAACCCGCCTGAGATCAACCGATGCCGCGCGCCATTGATACCAATACCAGCCTGTCCCTCACAGCCTCTTCCCTAGCGGCGCTGTATCCAGAATCCATTTGCGGCGACGAATCCCTGAACCATCTCGGCCAGTATGTGCTCAATGGCCTCAACGACGGCACCAGTCTTACCCTGGCCCCCGCTATCGCCACCCATGTCACTGCCACCTTGCACAATGACGCCATGCTCCGCCCGCTGGACGCCCTCGTCGCTGAAATCCGTCAATTGCCGGCCGACGCCACCGCCGAGCGCTATCAACTCCTGCTCCGGCCCTGGCTCTGGTGGCTGAGCCTGGCCAGCAACAACCGCGTGTTCCAGAACCTCGCCACGTCGGACATCGTCACCACGATTTTCAAGGCCCATGGGTTCACCGACTTCCAGCTCAAGCTCACCGGTAGCTACACTCCGCGCGAATACTGCGTGCAATATGGCGAGACCGATCTGGCCTTCGTCTCGCGCCTGCTGGAAGAAGACGGGATCTTCTGGTTCTTCACCCACGAGGAAGGCAGCCACACGCTCGTCCTGGCCGACAGCAACGACGCTTTCGCACCGATTCCCAACGGGCCAACGGTAAACTATCTCGGGCAAAAAATGGGCGAGCGAGAGCTGCACGGCATCCGTTCAGGGCAGGTGTGCCTGCAAGCGGTGGCCGGGGTTTACCAGGCCACCGACTATGAATTCACCACGCCAACGACATCGCTCTACAGCCAGGCCGAAGCCGTGGCCGGGCCAAGTTCGATGTATGAGCATCCGGGCGGCTATACGGTCAAAGCCCAGGGCGATGCGCTGACCAAACAGCGGGTGGATGGCTTGCGCAGCCAGGAGAAAGGTTTTGTCGGCGAAAGCGATTGCCGCTGGCTGGTGCCGGGCTACTGGTTCACCCTCGCCGGCCATGAAGACACGACGCTGAATATCGATTGGGTCGTGACGTCGGTCAGCCATGAAGCCAGCCACGACAGCTATCGCAACCGCTTCGAAGCGATCCCCAAGGCCACGGTCTATCGACCGCCCCGCCTCACCCCAAAACCGCGCATGCACACCCAGACGGCAGTG
Organism: Pseudomonas sp. KB_12; assembly: GCF_052114545.1. Classification (NCBI taxonomy): domain Bacteria; kingdom Pseudomonadati; phylum Pseudomonadota; class Gammaproteobacteria; order Pseudomonadales; family Pseudomonadaceae; genus Pseudomonas; species Pseudomonas sp. KB_12. The sequence continues at coordinate 23,101 of NZ_JBFREY010000049.1, forward strand.
GTGGTGGGCAAGGCCGGCGAAGAAATCTGGACCGATGAATATGGCCGGATCAAATTGCAGTTCCCCTGGGACCGCACCGGCAAGAACGACGAGACCTCATCCTGCTGGGTCCGCGTGGTCTTGCCGTGGAGCGGCAAGGGCTTTGGCATGCAGTTCGTGCCGCGCATCGGCCAGGAAGTCATCGTGACCTTCATCGACGGCGACCCGGATCGGCCCTTGGTCACCGGTTGCGTCTACAACGGCGACAATGCCCTGCCCTACGCGCTGCCGGCGAACCAGACCCAGTCCGGGATCAAGACCAATTCGTCCAAGGGCGGCGGCGGTTTCAACGAGTTGCGTTTCGAAGACAAGAAGGACGCCGAAGAAGTGTTTCTCCAGGCCCAGAAAGACTTCAACATCAACGTGCTCAACGACACCACCGCCGCCGTCGGTCACGACGAGACCCTCACGGTGCAGAACGCCCGCACCCGCACGGTAAAGGATGGCGACGAGACCGTGACCCTGGAGAAAGGCAAGCGCAGCGTGACCATCCAGACTGGCAGCGACAGCCTCGATGTGAAGGACACCCGCACCGTCACCGTGGGTTCGGACCAGAGCCACAGCACCGGCGGCAACTACGATCATAAGGTCACCGGCAATTACAGCCTGACGGTGGACGGCAACCTGACCATCAAAGTCAGCGGCACCCTGACCCTGCAAAGCGGCGGCAGCTTCGCGATCAAGAGCGGCGCCGACCTGGCCGCCCAGGCCAGCACGTCCATCAGCCAGAAAGCCGGCACGGCCCTGAGCAACCAGGCCGGTACCTCGCTGGAAAACAAGGCCGGCACCACCCTGACCAACGACGCCGGCATCAGCCTGGTGAACAAGGCGGCGGCCGAACAGACCGTGGATGGCGGCGGCATGCTGACCATCAAGGGCGGCCTGGTGAAGGTCAACTGACAGGAGCCACCGATGGCCTCGAAAAAACTCGACCTGGAGCGTGGTGACAGCCAACTGAGCGGGCAACTGGTCGATGGCCAGCTCGACGGCCCGCTGCAAATCGAAGAAGCCCAACGCCCGCAAGCAAAGCTCAACTACAGCCAAGGTGAACTGCAAGGCACCAGCACCCTGTATCACCCCAATGGCAAGGTCTCGGCGGTATTGCCGTTCGTGAAAGGCAAACTGCAAGGTGTGGCGAGCTTCTATGCGGCCGAAGGCGGGTTGCAACGCCAGGCCACGTACCGCCGCGGGTTGCTGCACGGTGAGGCGAACAACTACTTCCCCGACGGGCAACTGGCCGAAGCCGAGGTCTATCGCGACGGCGTGCGCGACGGCCGCTATCGCCGCCTGCACCCCAACGGCAACCCGGCGGTCGAAGCCCGCTACCTCAACGGCCAACTACTGGAACCAGCCCAGGCCTACGCCGAAGACGGCCGGCCACTGGACGCCGAAGGCAAACCGATCTCCCGGGTGCGCTGGTGGTTCAGGCGCTGGAATGATCCAGCGCAGGCATAACGATTGTCTTGCCTCTCCCCCTGTGGGAGCGAGCTTGCTCGCGATGACGCCGGCACATCCAACATCACCACCCACTGACCCACCGCTATCGCGAGCAAGCTCGCTCCCACAGGGTCTGTGCAATGCCTGCAAGATTGCCGATCAGGGGATGAGCATCTGCACCTGCCCTGGCACGACGATCTTGATCACCCCGGCCCAGGTACACATCAAGGTGCTGTTGGCATCGATGGCCGGCATGTTGCCCAGCAACAGGGTCGGGGCGCCGCCGGGGATCCATGGGGCCGCGGTGGCCGGGATGCAGGGCATGGGGGTCAGCACGCCGAGTGCCGCCGCGGTGGCGGCGGCCACGGTCGGGTTCGCCAGGCTCATGCACATGCCGAACGTGGTGATGTTCACCAGCGGGATGTGATCCATGATATTCGCCGCCGGCATCCCGCCGGTCAGCAGGCGATTGACCGGCAGCACATTGAGCACCGCCGGGGCTGCGCCGAAGCTGCATTGCAAGGTCGCGGTGCCACAGACTTGCGGGCATCCCATCGCGGTTGCTCCTTTGAAAGCGACAGACTCCAAAACCTTAGCTCGCCCCTACCCGACGCGCACGCCGCCATGCATCAAGCCCGCTGATTATCCTGCAACACGCTAACCTATAAGACCCTGGCGTGCTTGTGACGCCTCCCGCGCGCCATTAGATTAGCCAATGATCGATGGCCTCCAAAATAAGCAGAAGGGATAAGCATGGCGTTTACTGATCAGTCCACCCGCGTGCGCGACGGTGAAGAACTCGATGCCAACCTGATCGACCCGTACCTCAAGGCCCACATTCCCGGCCTGACCGGCGTGCCGCAGATCAGCCAGTTTCCCGGTGGCGCGTCGAACCTGACCTACCTGCTGGAATACCCCGAGCAGGAATTCGTCCTGCGCCGTCCACCGTTCGGCCACAAGGCCAAGTCCGCCCACGACATGGGCCGTGAGTTCCGCATCCTCAATCAATTGCGCGAAGGTTTCCCGTACTGCCCCAAAGCCTACGTGCACTGCACCGACGAGTCGGTGATGGGCGCCGAGTTCTATGTGATGGAACGGGTCAAGGGCATCATCCTGCGCTCCGACCTGCCGCCGGAACTGGGTTTCGACGCCGCCCGCACCGAAGCGCTGTGCAAGAGCTTCATCGACCGACTCGTCGAGCTGCACCGTGTCGACTACAACGCTTGCGGCCTGGCCGACCTGGGCAAGCCCGAAGGCTACGTGGCCCGGCAGATCCGCGGCTGGAGCGACCGCTACGAAAAAGCCCTGACGCCCGATGCGCCGAAGTGGGAAGCGGTCAAGGCCTGGCTCAACGACAAGATGCCGGCCGACCACCCCACTTCGAGCATCGTCCACAACGACTACCGCTTCGACAACGTGATCCTCGACCCAGAGAACCCGATGCAGATCATCGGCGTACTGGACTGGGAACTCACCACGATCGGCGATCCGTTGATGGATCTGGGCAACAGCCTCGCCTACTGGATCGAAGCCGCAGACCCGGCCCCCGTCCAACTGATGCGCCGCCAGCCAAGCCATGCCCCCGGCATGCTGACCCGCCGTGAGTTCGTCGATTACTACGCCGAGCGCGCCGGGATCCGCATCGACAACTTCGACTTCTATTACACCTACGGGCTGTTCCGCCTGGCCGGCATCGTCCAGCAGATCTACTACCGCTTCTTCCACGGCCAGACCCAGGACAAACGCTTCGCGCAGTTCGTTCAGATGAACACACTGCTGGAGCAGATGAGCCTGCAGGTCATCAGCAAATCCGCGCTCTGAGCGCACCTATAACAAGGAAACAGCATGTCCAAGACCCAGTTGTTCGACCTCGACGGTAAAATCGCCTTCGTTTCCGGCGCCAGCCGCGGCATCGGCGAGGCCATCGCCAAACTGCTGGCCCAGCAAGGCGCCCATGTGATCGTTTCCAGCCGCAAGCTCGACGGTTGCCAGCACGTGGCCGACGCCATCATCGCCGCTGGCGGCAAGGCCACCGCCATCGCCTGCCACATCGGTGAAATGGAGCAGATCAGCCAGGTATTCGCCGGTATCCGCGAACAGTTCGGGCGCCTGGACATCCTGGTCAACAACGCCGCCACCAACCCGCAATTCTGCAATGTCCTGGACACCGACCTGGGTGCGTTCCAGAAAACCGTGGATGTGAACATCCGCGGCTACTTCTTCATGTCGGTGGAAGCCGGCAAGCTGATGCGCGAGAACGGCGGCGGCAGCATCATCAACGTGGCGTCGATCAACGGCATCTCGCCGGGGATCTTCCAGGGCATCTACTCGGTGACCAAGGCTGCGGTGATCAACATGACCAAAGTCTTCGCCAAGGAATGCGCGCAATTCGGCATCCGCTGCAACGCCCTGCTGCCAGGCCTGACCGACACCAAGTTCGCCTCGGCACTGGTCAAGAACGACGCCATCCTGAAGACCGCCCTGGCGCAGATCCCGCTCAAGCGCGTGGCCGACCCGAGCGAAATGGCCGGCGCGGTGTTGTACCTGGCCAGCGATGCGTCGAGCTACACCACGGGTGTGGCGTTGAATGTGGATGGTGGGTTCCTGTCCTGACAGTGAGCCCTGTGAGAGACTCTGTGGGAGCGAGCTTGCTCGCGATAGCGGCGGGTCAGCCAGTACCAGTGCGACTGATGCAGCGCTATCGCGAGCAAGCTCGCTCCCACAGGGGATCTTCAGTGCTCGCGCAATGAATATTTATTCCAATATTTGCAATTAGAGAATATTTATTCCATAAATAGCCCTCCTGAAAATAACAATTCAAAGGGCTCTTTCTCATGCATGAACTCGGCATCGGTCTGATTGGCACCGGCTTCATGGGCCGTGCCCATGCCTTGGCGTTCCACAATGCCAAGGCGGTGTTCGACCTCCCCCTGAACCTGAAACTGGCGGCCCTGGCCGACGCCGATCCGCAGCGTGCCCGGCAATGCGCCCACAGCTGGGGGTTCGAGACGGCACACAGTGACTGGCAACAACTGATCGACGACCCGAAGGTCAACCTGATCGCCATCACCACACCCAACCACCTGCACTTCCCCATGGCCATGGCGGCGTTGGCGGCGGGCAAGCCGGTCTATTGTGAAAAGCCCCTGGCGGTGTCCCTGGAACAGGCCGAGCAGATGCGCCAGGCGGCCAAGGCGGCCAAGGCGGCCGGGGTGGTGACGCGGGTCGGCTACAACTATCAACACAACCCGATCATTCAACGGGCGCGGGACATGATCCAGCGCGGCGAACTGGGACAGATCATCAGTTTCCAGGGCGAATTCAGCGAAGACTTCATGGCCGACCCCGCCTCACCGTGGTCATGGCGCTGCGAAGCGGCCCACGCCGGCGGCGCACTGGCGGACCTGGGCAGCCACTTGCTGGCCATGGCCCGGCACTTGTTGGGCGATGTCGAAGCGGTGAGCGCCGACAGCCAGACCGTGCACAACCAACGCCCTGCCAGCGTAGGCAATGCCGAACAACGCGCCATTGCGGTCGATGACCAGGTCCACGCGCTGCTGCGTTTCGCCAACGGCGCCCGAGGCACGGTGAGCAGCAGTTGGCTCAAGCACGGCTACAAGAACCACCTGAGCTTCGAGATCAGCGGCACCCTCGGCACCCTGGCGTTCGATCAGGAACGGCTCAATGAACTGCGCCTGTGTCGCGTCGGCCAAGCGGGTTTCCAGCGCCTGCTGGCCGGCCCGGATTTGCCCGGTTATGCCGCGTTCAGCCCGGCCGCCGGGCACCAATTGGGGTACAACGAATTGAAGACCCTGGAGGTGCATGAACTGGTGATGACGCTTGCCGGCGAAGGCGGCAGCGGGACGGACTTCGAAGAGGCCTGGGAAGTGGAGCGGCTGGCGGCGGCGATTCGTGTGGCGGCGCGGGAGGAGCGTTGGGTGAAGGTCAGCAAGCAATAACTTGCTGAGCAAACCGCTCATGTGAACGGCTCTTGTGGCGAGGGAGCCCCCGCCGCGTCTTCGACGCTGCGCTGTCGCGCAGCAAACAATTATTCGGCCTAAGATAGGAGGTGCGCGCAGGACAGAGGCCGTAGTTATCACTGGCGTGTTCGCACCCGAGAGGGAGAGTGGTCCGCACGGTATCGGCGTGGAGTCGTTGTTGGCACAGCACGCTGTGACCACGTATAGGAGAGTGAACCCTTTCGCCACCGTGTGGCCTGCGCCTTGGAATCTATTTAGAAGATCAGATACCTGACTTTTTGGGTAGGAGCTTGCTCACGAAGTCAGTCTGACAGCTGGCCAGGATTATGGCCGAGTACATATCCATCGCTGCGGTAACGGCCACTTAGGGTTCCGCCCTGACGGCGGCTCACTTTTGAGAAGCGCAAAAGTAAGCAAAACGCTTTTGCCCCACCACTCGGCACCTCGCCTAGGCTCGGTGTGCCCTCACTCCGGCATTGCTCCGTGGGCCGCCGCGA
>NZ_JBFREY010000050.1:0-28519 GCF_052114545.1 Pseudomonas sp. KB_12
CCCTCACTCCGGCATTGCTCCGTGGGCCCGCCGCGAAGGGCCATCCATGGCCCAGCGCGGCTATCCCGGCATCCATGCCGGGATGCCCACTCCACAATGCCTGCGTTCGGCCAGCGTGGTTAACGGGGCGCCCGAGATCAACGTCCACCACGAGGYGGCCTAGTAGCCGACCTGGTTCTCCCGGTCGTACACCCTTCAGATCTGTTTGAGCAGGACCTGTGGGAGCAAAGCTTGCTCGCGAGGCGGCCTGACAGCCGACCTGGTTCTCCGGTTCTACCCCAATCCAACTGTGGGAGCGAGCCTGCTCGCGAAGGCGTCGGTTCAGCTTGCATCATTGTTGCCTGACACTCCGCTATCGCGAGCAAGCTCGCTCCCACAGTTGTTTTGGGTTGACTGTGGTATCCGCGACAACCCAATTTCCCCTGTGGGAGCGAGCTTGCTCGCGATGGCGTCGGCTCAGCTTGCCTCAATGTAGGTGCTATCCCTTGGCGCTGTGTGCCGCCATCTCCTTGGTTTCCAAATGATCCAATGCCCGCTCGACCAACAACTGCACCCCATCGGCCATGCGGCTGATCGCCAGGGCGACGCAGCGGCGTGAGTCGTCCACGTCGTCAGCCAGGTCGGCGGCGATGGTGCTGATGGAGAGCAGGTCTTCGGAGGCGTTGGCCAGCAGGGTTTCGGTGTCGATGTGGGGGGCGACGATGAACAGCTTGGTGCTGTCGGGTTCGGGCGGCGAGGCGGGCTTGGGGTTGAGGTAGTAGTCGAGGGCGCGGGTGGCGGCGTCATCGAGCTTTTTTTCTTCTTGCGCTTGGACGCGGGATTTGTGGCCGTTTTGCGGAGGATTCGGCGTAGGTTTGAACATGGGTAGGTTTCCTATAGAGAACCGCCCTGGATCGCTTGCACGCAATGAAGGGTGGCAGCTGTGTGCGAGTGTGCAAGACCGAGCAACCTTACCCAAAACTCGGCAGATCCGAAGATCTCCCGAACACAGCCGCCATAAAACACGGGCGCGAATGCGCCACGAATGGCTAGAAGCATTAAGGGTTGGTGTTTTACCCGGACTTGCACGTCCGTGTCACCGTTTTTTGCGATGACGAACAGAGGTTATCCGCGCCATAGAGCGCTGCCTAGTTCATGAAAAGCCCTGCGTTTCGAAGGAAATATCCGAGGGTTTGGCAGGGAAAAAGCCCCCAGTCACCCCTGCCGTAGGACGTCGGCTACTTTCTGTAATTTTGGTTATATAAAAATTCTTAAATAGTCTTTTTAAGAATATCCGCCTTTATCTAGTATTGCTCCCACGCCGCAAGCAGTGCCGCCCACTGCCAGGCATTCATTCAAAGGAGCAGCAGCATGAGCGCATCTCTACGTAGCGTTGACGGCCAGGACGAAGCAACCATCTTGCGCGAGATCCAGAGCGCGTTGCGCGATCTACGCTTTGGGGCAGTGGAAATCACCGTGCACAACGCCCAGGTGGTCCAGATCGAACGTAAGGAAAAATTCCGCCTGCAGCAACCGAGTCATAAGCCGTCTTGAAAAAAGACAAAAGATCGCAGCCTTCGGCAGCTCCTACGGGGGGCTGAGTGTAGGAGCTGCCGAAGGCTGCGATCTTTTCCTACAAGCCAAACGAATTTCCAGAAGCCATAAGAAAACCAGAATTCCAGGAGCTTTCACCATGTCGTCCATTCGTCGTTATGCCCTGGCCGCGCTGGCCAGTGCTGTTTTTGCCGGTTCCGCCGTCGCCAAGGATTACGAGTTGCTCAACGTGTCCTACGACCCGACGCGCGAGCTTTACCAGGATTACAACGCCGAATTCGCCAGTTTCTGGAAGAAAGCGCACCCGGACGACAGCGTGAAGATCCAGCAGTCCCACGGTGGTTCGGGCAAGCAAGGTCGGGCGGTGATCGATGGTCTGCGGGCCGACGTGGTGACCCTGGCCCTGGCCGGCGATATCGATGAAATTGCCAAGCTGGGCAAGTCCCTGCCGGCGGACTGGCAAACACGCCTGCCGGAAGCCAGCACGCCCTACACGTCCACCATCGTGTTCCTGGTGCGCAAGGGCAACCCCAAGGGCATCAAGGATTGGGGCGACCTGATCAAGAACGACGTGTCGGTCATCACCCCGAACCCGAAGACTTCCGGCGGTGCGCGCTGGAACTTCCTGGCCGCCTGGGCCTACGGCCTGAAGGCCAACGGGGGTGACGAAGCCAAGGCCAAGGAATACGTGCAGGCGCTGTTCAAGCACGTGCCGATCCTCGACACCGGCGCCCGTGGCTCGACGATTACCTTCGTCAACAACGGTCAGGGCGACGTGTTGCTGGCCTGGGAAAACGAAGCCTTCCTGGCGCTGAAAGAGGACGGTGGCGCGGACAAGTTCGACATTGTCGTGCCGTCGCTGTCGATCCTCGCGGAACCGCCCGTGGCGGTGGTGGACAAGAACGCCGAGAAAAAGGGCAACCTGGAGATCGCCGAAGCCTACCTCAAGCACTTGTACAGCCCGGCCGGCCAGGAGATCGCCGCGAAAAACTTCTATCGTCCACGGGACAAGGATGTGGCCGCCAAGTACGCCCGGCAGTTCCCGAAACTGGAGCTGGTGAGCATCGACAAGGACTTCGGCGGCTGGAAAAGCGCGCAACCGAAATTCTTCAATGATGGCGGCGTGTTCGACCAGATCTATCAGGCGCAGTAAGCTGGCCGTAAACGCCGTCATCAACTCCTGCCGGGCTCAACCCTGTAGGAGCTGACGAGCGCAACGAGGCTGCGATCTTTCGACTGCCAATTGAATCGAGAGTGAAAGATCAGGATCAAAAGATCGCAGGCTTCGCCAGCTCCTACAGAACACAGCAGGAGCAAGCTTCCTCGCCACACAACCAAGGACCTTTATGTCGCGTCGCATATCCCCCGTCATACCCGGCTTCGGGCTGACGCTGGGCTACACCCTGGTGTACCTCAGTCTGATTGTGCTCATACCCCTGGCGGCGATGTTCGTGCATGCCGCCCAGCTCACCTGGGAACAGTTCTGGGCGATCATTTCGGCGCCGCGGGTGCTGGCGGCCTTGAAACTCAGTTTCGGCACCGCGCTGTACGCCGCCATCATCAACGGCGTGATCGGTACGTTGCTGGCCTGGGTGCTGGTGCGCTACACCTTCCCCGGTCGCAAGATCATCGACGCGATGATCGACCTGCCGTTCGCCCTGCCCACCGCCGTGGCCGGTATTGCCCTGACGGCCTTGTATGCGCCGACCGGCCTGGTCGGCCAGTTCGCCACCGACCTGGGCTTCAAGATCGCCTACACGCCGCTGGGCATCACTCTGGCGCTGACCTTCGTGACGCTGCCGTTCGTGGTGCGCACGGTGCAGCCGGTGCTGGCCGATATTCCCCGTGAAGTCGAAGAAGCCGCCGCTTGCCTCGGCGCCAAGCCATGGCAGGTGTTCCGCCACATCCTCGTACCGGCGTTGTTGCCGGCCTGGTTGACCGGTTTCGCCCTGGCCTTTGCCCGTGGCGTGGGCGAGTACGGTTCGGTGATTTTCATCGCCGGCAACATGCCGATGAAAACCGAGATCCTGCCGCTGCTGATCATGGTCAAGCTCGACCAATACGACTACACCGGCGCCACCTCCATCGGCGTGCTGATGCTGGTGGTTTCCTTCGTCCTGTTGCTGCTGATCAACCTGTTGCAGCGGCGCATCGAAACCCCATAAGGAGGCGCGAACATGTCCCAATCGTCTATTTCCGCGGCCTCCACCAACGCCGCCCGCCGCGGCAGTGCGACGTCGCGGCGCGTGTTGATCGGCCTTGGTTGGCTGATTTTTGCGCTGTTTCTGCTGTTGCCGCTGTTCATCGTGGTGTCCCAGGGCCTGAAGCTCGGGCTGGGGGCGTTCTTCACGGCGATCTTCGAACCCGACGCACTGTCGGCGTTGAAACTCACGGTGATTGCGGTGCTGATCTCGGTGCCGCTGAACCTGGTGTTCGGCGTCAGTGCCGCGTGGTGCGTGAGCAAATATTCATTCCGTGGCAAGAGCATGCTGGTGACGCTGATCGACCTGCCGTTCTCGGTGTCGCCGGTGATCGCGGGCCTGGTCTACGTGCTGATGTTCGGCGCCCAGGGCCTGTTCGGGCCGTGGCTGTCGGATCACGACATCCAGATCGTGTTTGCGCTGCCGGGCATCGTCCTGGCGACCATCTTCGTCACCGTACCGTTCGTGGCCCGGGAGCTGATCCCGCTGATGCAGGAACAAGGCACCCAGGAAGAAGAGGCTGCGCGCCTGCTGGGCGCCAATGGCTGGCAGATGTTCTGGCATGTCACTGTGCCGAACATCAAGTGGGGCCTGATCTATGGCGTGGTGCTGTGCACCGCCCGGGCCATGGGTGAGTTCGGCGCGGTGTCGGTGGTCTCCGGGCACATTCGCGGGGTGACCAACACCCTGCCGCTGCACGTCGAGATCCTCTACAACGAATACAACCACGTGGCCGCGTTCGCTGTGGCGAGCCTGTTGCTGATCCTGGCGCTCTTCATCCTGCTGCTCAAGCAGTGGAGCGAAAACCGAATCAACCGCCTGCGCGCCAGCGCCGCGGAGGAATAAGTCATGTCGATCGAAGTCCGTAACGTCAGCAAGAATTTCAACGCGTTCAGGGCCCTGGACGAGATCAGCCTGGATATCCAGAGCGGCGAGCTGGTGGCGCTGCTGGGCCCGTCGGGCTGCGGCAAGACCACTCTGCTGCGGATCATCGCCGGCCTCGAAACCCCGGACCAAGGCAGCATCGTGTTCCACGGCGAGGACGTATCCGGCCACGACGTGCGTGATCGCAACGTCGGTTTCGTGTTCCAGCACTACGCCTTGTTCCGCCACATGACGGTGTTCGACAACGTTGCCTTCGGCTTGCGCATGAAGCCCAAGCACCAGCGTCCGAACGAAAGCCAGATCGCGACCAAGGTTCATGAGCTGTTGAACATGGTGCAACTGGACTGGCTCGCCGACCGCTACCCGGAGCAATTGTCCGGCGGCCAGCGCCAGCGTATCGCTCTGGCCCGCGCCTTGGCGGTGGAGCCCAAGGTATTGCTGCTGGACGAGCCCTTCGGCGCCCTCGACGCCAAGGTCCGCAAGGAACTGCGCCGCTGGTTGGCGCGGCTGCACGAGGACATCAACCTGACCTCGGTGTTCGTGACCCACGACCAGGAAGAGGCCATGGAAGTCGCCGACCGGATCGTGGTGATGAACAAAGGCGTGATCGAGCAGATCGGCTCGCCGGGCGACGTCTACGAAAACCCGGCCAGCGACTTTGTGTATCACTTCCTCGGCGACTCGAACCGCCTGCACTTGGGTGAGGACCGGCATGTGCTGTTCCGCCCTCACGAAGTCTCGCTGTCGCGCTCGGAGCTGGAAGACCACCACGCCGCCGAAGTGCGCGACATTCGCCCGCTCGGCGCTACCACTCGGGTGACCTTGAAGGTGGAAGGTCAGAGCGAACTGATCGAAGCGGAAGTGGTGAAGGACCATGACAGCCTGGTGGGGCTGGCGAAGGGCGAGACGCTGTTCTTCAAGCCCAAGGTCTGGCAGAAAGTCGCCAACCTCTAAAAGCATCGTCGGAACGCCGCCCGGAGCAAGCTCGCTCCCACAGGGGATTTGTGTATGGCGCAGATCCATTGTGGGAGCGAGCTTGCTCGCGATGGCGTCCCCACTGACGCCCCGATCCGAATCTGAATAACCCCACCCAACCTTGCTTCGATTGGTTCTACGCCAACGCCTTTTCCCCGCCCAAACCCTACCTAGACTCTGACAGGCCAGGAGGCAAGTGAGAGTCCATGACGGACCGGTGTTATCTCTCCTGGTGCCCTGATGCCAAGGAGAGAAAACATGAGAGTGGAAGTCAGTCGGCATGGCCCGCTTGGCTGTGCATTGTTAGGCGTCTTGCTGGCTCCGGCCGCCAGCGCCGCCCCCTCGCTGTCCCCCCAGATACCCTTCGATGTCACGGTGACCAAGCCCGTTTCACTGGTCAGCCTGCAAGCCAATTTCGATGAGCTGTCGTGGCAGACCTTCATTGCCCTGAACTGGCCGGCGCTGGATAACGGCGACCCCAATACCGGCACTTCCATCGGCAAGCAGGATGGCGCCACCGTGTGGGAAAGCTGGAAAGAGAGCTACCAGATTTTCCGCGCCAAGGGCCAGGCCCCGCTGCCCTGGAATGCCCCGGCGACCCTGCCCGAAGCGTGCAAGTCGCTCAAGCCCGGTCGCCTGTTGCAGCAAATGGGCAAGGTGCCCGATGTGCTGGATGAATTTATCCAGCCCTTCGAGAGCGGCCCGCTGGTGGACCAGAACGGCACCTACACGCGCAACGAAATCGTGGTCAACCAATCGATGTTCAACGGCATCGTCGATAACGGTCTGTACAGCATCGAAGGCCAGCAGAAGTTCTTCGCCGCGAAGCCGACCAATGCCGTGGCGTTCAGTTGTGGTTCCACCGAGACCAAACAGGTCGGTGCGGTGATGGTGAAGGCGTCGTGGAAAGTGCTGGGCCCCAACGACAAGCGGCAGGACTTTCACACCGTCGATGCGCTGGTCTACACCCCGGGGAACAACGACCCCAGCCATGGGCCGATTGTCGCGGAGTCGTGCGTGTCCGAGCCGGTCGGGTTGGTGGGATTGCACATGGTCCATAAGACCACCAGCGCGGCGCAATGGGTCTGGTCAACCTTCGAGCATGTAAAAAACGTGCCGGAAAAAACCACGCCCGTTGCCCAGCGGACGGGACCGTATCTGTTCTACAACGCTGCCAGCACAAGCGACATCAACCAACCGCCGCCACGGCCATGGAACCCGGCGGTCAAGGCTACGCCCTCGCAGATCGTGCGCGACGTGCCGCTCACCGATGCCACCAGAAAACTGAACGCTACGTATCAAGAGCTGTTGCGTAAGGTGGACCCGCAGAGCGTCTGGGCGAACTATCAGCTGATCAGTACCCAGTGGCCGTCAGACCCGCCCAAGAACTGCCAGATATCGGCCGCCAACCCGCTGGGCAGTCCTGCACCCCTGTTCCTGGCCAACGCCACGCTGGAGACCTACATCCAGGGCACCGTGCCCCAGGCGTCTTCCAGTTGCATGGCGTGCCACGGCAATGCGGCCACCCATGTCACCGAATCGCCACGCACCAGCTTCGCGGATTTCACCTATTTGCTCGAACGCGCACAGTCCACCAGTGGACAAGGAGCCAAGCAATGAGCAGCAATCTGGATAACTTCGTAGGCCTGTCATCGGCCCTGATTGGCATCTCGGCCGATCGTCTGGCACCGCAGATCGACCAGGTCGGTTTGCCGCCGATCTTTCTCGATTACGTCACTGCGCGAGTTCCTTCCGACGTGCTCAACGCGCTCTTGACTCAATACGCCACGCTGGCGGCGGACCATGTACCGTCCGACCAGATCGCCCAGCAGATACTGAAGTTCAACATGCAACCGACGATTCCACATACGGTACTCGCCGCGCGCTCGATCATGAAGCTGTGGTTGTTGGGCGTCTGGTATCAACCGTTCGATATGGCGCCTTTCAAGAAAGATGATTCGGCGGTGGTGTCCGATCAGGCCTACATCAACAGCTGGGCCTGGAAGATCGCCCAGGCCCACCCGATGGGCTACAGCGAATCGTTTTTTGGGTATTGGAACAGCGCGCCCTCCAGCCTTGAAGATTTGACCGGCGTATCCGCTAACGGACAGCAAGGAGCGTTGTCATGAGTACCGAACAAGCCGAAGTGGTGATCGTTGGCGCAGGTCTGGCCGGTAGCATCATTGCCTATCAATTGGGCATGGCCGGGATTGATGTGCTGGTACTCGAATCGGGGCCGGAGATACCGGTCAATCGTGCCCAGTATCTGGAGCGTTTCTATACCGCGACGCTGAAAACCCCTGAGTCCCCTTATCCCCCAAGCACGACACTGGACCCACATCTCAAGGGGCCGGCCGAACTGAACGCGCCGCGGGCGACCATTGCCGATCTGCTCAATGGCAACTGGAACAACCCGGCGGTCAGCTACTTGGTCCAAAAAGGCCCGCTGCCCTTTACGAGCACTTACGAACGGGTGGGTGGCGGCACGACATGGCATTGGGTCGGAACCTGCCTGCGCATGGTGCCGAACGATTTTCGCCTGCGGTCCAAGTATGGCGTCGGGGTTGACTGGCCAATAGGGTATGACGATCTGCAAAGCGCCTATTGCCGGGCGGAAGCGGAAATCGGTGTGTCGGCCAACGTCGCCGACCAAGCCTATCTGGGCATGACCTTTCCTGAGGGTTATGCATTCCCGATGCGCAGCATTCCGTTGTCGCTGGTCGACGGCAGCTTTGTCACGGCTGTCACGGGGAAGACGTTCGATAGCTTGCCGCTGGTGGTCAGCCCGACGCCGGCCGGGCGCAACTCTCAACCTTATGCCGGTCGCCGGGTATGCGCCGGCAATACCAACTGCACGCCGATCTGCCCGATCCAGGCCAAGTACGACGCCACCGTGACCATGAACAAGGCGTTGAACACTGGCAAGGTTCGAGTGCTTTATCGAACCGTGGCCAGCAAAGTAACCGTTGGCACTGACAGCAATATCAATGGCATCGAGTTCAAGCAGTACCAATTGGAAGATGGCCCCGTCACTGGGACCGGCGTGGCAATAGGACAACGTTATGTGATCGCCGCCCATGCGATCGAAACACCGAAGCTGCTACTGCACTCCGGCGTGGCCAACAGCAGCGGGCAAGTGGGGCGCGGCCTGGCTGACCATCCCATTTATCTGGCGTGGGGGTTGATGCCCGAGGGCAAGGCGATTTTCCCCTACCGGGGACCGCTATCGACGGCCGGCATCGAAAGCCTGCGCGACGGTGCCTTTCGCAGCGATCGTGCGGCGTGGCGTATCGAGATTGGCAACGAAGGTTGGAACTGGCCGGCCGGTGATCCCTACACCACGGTCGCCGACTTTATCGATGGGAAGAACAATGGCGGCGCTAACCCGAGCAATAAATTGCTATCCGGAACGGCGTTGGTACATAAGCTCAACGACGTCTTCACCCGCCAGTTCCGGATCGGTTTCCTGGTCGAGCAGGTCGAGGACGACCCCGACCACGCGAAATGCTACATCGTGCCCTCGACCGAATACACGGACCGGCTCGGTATCCCTCGGCCGGAAATCCACTACGACCTGTCCGAGTACACCATGAAGGGTTTCCAGCAGGCGAAAATACTGGCGACGCACATCATCGAGGACCTGCTCGGTGCCCAGGAGTTGACGGACATCATCGCACCTGGATGTTTTACTTACGACAAGGTGCCCTACAGCTTCCAGGGCGCCGGTCACCTGATGGGGACTTACCGCATGGGCGATGACCCCAAAAAGTCGGTCGTGGATAAATACCAGCGCAGTTGGGACCACAAGAACCTGTTCCTGGTGGGGGATGGCGTGTTCCCCAGCACCGGCACCTCGAACCCGAGCCTGACGATTGCGGCGCTGTCGTTCCAGGCCGGGGATACACTGGCCAATGACCTGCGGGCGGTGACGATGCAGGTCCAATCCAACATCGCCTGGCAGGGCACCGGCGTGCAGGTCAACGGGTTGGTACCGCGCCTGGTGCGCTACGTCAGTGGGCTATGGTGTGCCAGTCCGCAGGGCGGCAATGTCGATGGAAATGGCGGTTCGAGGCACATCGACTACAGCAGCTATGCCTTGCCCGGTGCCGCCGAAGGTGCCTTGATCGGTCGCGTGGGCGATGGTGGCAAGCCGTTCCTGGTGGGTGATCTGGGGCAGGTTCCGGGCGACCAGCAAGGGGAACTGCAACTGTGCATCAACGATGACCTGACCGGGCAGCACGGGTCTGGCTTGAAAGATAACACCGGCGCGCTGACGGTACGGGTCGAGTTTGGTGCGCTGTAACGCTTGAGCGGTAAGGCCCAACTCTTGTGGGAGCGAGCTTGTGGGAGCAAGGCTTGCCCGCGATGGCATCGCCTCGGTCGATCAGCTACACCGAGGTGTTTGCATCGCGGGCAAGCCTTGCTCCCACAGACTCGCTCCCACAGAGGGGTGTTTTCAGACCGTCGAACGCTGGTTGCGCAAGGCTACGGGCCCGACGCGCTCTTCGATGGCCCGCTTCAGTTCGCCGCGAAGCCCCAGCAAAAAGCCCGCTTCCACCACCACAAACAGCGGCCCGACAATCAGCCCGGTGAGATCGTCGACGAACGCCGGCTTGCGGCCTTCGTAATAGTGACCGACAAACTGGATCACCCAGCCCGCCACGAACATCCCCAGGCCACTGCCCAGCCACACCAGGGTGCTTTGCGCGGCGAGTATCTGGCCCAGCCAGACCGCCAGGCTCAGCAGCACCGTCATCAACACCCCCAGGCGCAACTCCAGGCGCAGGTAGAACCAGGCACTGGCCACGGCCACCAGCAGCGCTGGCGACACCAGGACCGC
Source organism: Pseudomonas sp. KB_12 (assembly GCF_052114545.1). Taxonomy (NCBI): domain Bacteria; kingdom Pseudomonadati; phylum Pseudomonadota; class Gammaproteobacteria; order Pseudomonadales; family Pseudomonadaceae; genus Pseudomonas; species Pseudomonas sp. KB_12. The sequence goes on from NZ_JBFREY010000050.1 coordinate 10,435, forward strand.
GCCCACTGGCCAACCTGGGCGTGACAGCAGCACGGCGACGGCGACGAAGATCAGCGGGATACCGATGAAATGGCTGGCGATGTTGCGCGGGTCGCGGTGATAGGCGGCGTATTGACTGAGATGATCGACGAGGCTTTTCATTGTTGTTCCTCCTGAGGTGATACCTGCATGATGCCCAGGTACCACAAGGCGTTCTGTCAGTTAGCCGACACTTGTCCCGGAGTTTCCATGAATTCGCATCCCTGGCACTCACACCTGATGGCCAGCCACTGGTACAGCCATCTGCCTGCTGAGTTACAGAATAGTCTGCTGGGCATGGCGCGGGTGCGCCGCCTGCCGCCGGGTCATCGGCTGTTCCAGCGCGGCGATCCACCGTGCGGGCTGTATGCCGTGCTGGAAGGCGCGGTGCGCGTCGGTGCGGTGAACGAGCAGGGCAAGGAGGCGTTGCTAAGCGTGGTGGAGGCGCCCCACTGGTTCGGTGAAATCTGCCTGTTCGATGGCCAGCCGCGCACTCATGATGCGGTGGTGGTCGGTCAATGTACGCTGCTGCATGTGCCCCAGGCTCCGTTGCTGGCATTGCTGCAAGAGCAGCCAATCTACTGGCGGCACCTGGCATTGTTGATGAGCCACAAACTGCGCCTGACCTTCATCAACCTCGAACACCTGAGCCTGATGCCCGCCCCGTCCCGCCTGGCCCACCGCCTGCTGCTGATCGCCGAAGGCTACGGCGAAATCGAACCGGCCCGACGGGTCCTGCAACTGCCCCAGGAACAACTGGCGCTGATGCTCGCGCTGTCACGCCAGACCACCAACCAGATCCTCAAGGACCTGCAGGCCCAGGGCATCCTGCACCTGGGTTACGGCGAGATCGAAATCCTCGACATCGAGCGGCTGCGAGCCCTGACCACAACCTGAAACCGACCAGAACCCTGTGGGAGCGAGCTTGCTCGCGAAGGCGTCAGGTCAGTCGACATCGATATTGACTGATACACCGCCATCGCGAGCAAGCTCGCTCCCACAGGATTTGTGTGCACCCCGGATAAAATGTGGGAGCGAGCCTGCTCGCGATAGGGCCAGTGCAACCAACCCAAATCCCTAGCGCAACCCATCCCGAAACTGCCCCGGCGTCATCCCGGTCCAGCGCTTGAAGGCGCGGCTGAAGCTGCTGGCATCGGCAAAGCCCAGCAGGTAGCTGACTTCGCTCAGCGAGCAATTCGGATCCCGCAGGTGCAGCAGCGCCAGATTCTCCCGGCACTCGTTGAGCAGTGCGTCGAAGCGGCAGCCTTCGTCGGCCAGGTGCCGTTGCAGGCTGCGCAGGCTCAGGTGCATGGCCTGGGCGATGCGTTCGGCGCTGGGCTCGCCTTCGGGCAGTTGGGCCTCGATGGCCGCGCGTACCTTGCGCTCCCAGGTCAGCGGCTTGAGTTGGGCGAGGGTGCGTTCGAGCACCGTTTCGTTGTGTTCGGCCAGTTCCGGGTTGGCGTCGTCCAGGTGGCTGTCGAAGTCGCTGAGGTTGAACTCCAGGCAATCCTGGTCGGCGCCGAAATGCACCGGCGAACGGAACACCTTGTGCCAGGGGCTGGGGTCCGCCGGTTCCGGGCGCCGCAGGTACACCGCCAGCGGTGCGTAATCACGGCCGAGGCGGTTGCGACAGGTGCGCACGTAAATCGCCGTGAACGCGTCGATGGCTTCGAAGGCTGGCGCCGGTCGGCCCGGCGGCACCTCGAGACTGAAACGGTAGCGGTCTTCGCCCCGGTTCAATTGCAGGGTCAGCGCATCGCTGACCACCGGGTGATAGCGCACGATCCGCTCGAACACTTCCCGCAGGCTGCCGCTGGCCACCAGGGCATAACCCAGTGCGTGAAATGTGGTGGGGCTGACAAAGCGCGACACCCGCAGGCCGATGGCCGGGTCGCCGCTGGCCTGCACGGCCAATGCCCACAGACGGGTGGTGGCTGAGAGCGGGTAACGGGCGTTCGGCTCGTCCATCCACTGCGGGTCGAGGCCGGCTTCTACGCACAAGGCATGGCTGTCCAGGCCCAGCGCATCGAGCTGTTTGCGCAGGGCGCGGGTCCAGCTGGCGAGGGAAGTCGGTTCAGTCATGACGATTGGCGCTTGCGGTCAACAGGTTGGCGTTTACGGCTACCATCCCAGGGAACAACGCCCGGCAGGATGAGCACATCTCTAACAGAGGATGTAAGCCATGCACGGCACTTGCGCAAGCCCCGAGCGATTGAATGCACAACAACGATCGGCCCATATTCGCCAGGTGGTCCTGGCCCGGGGCGAAGAATTGCGCCAGCGCTATCCGATCCTGCGCCACCAGGACGCGTTGGGCGCGGGGATCCTGGCGTTCGCCCTGGTCGGGATGATCGGTTCGGCGCTGCTCTACATCAACGGTTACCTGGCCGGGTGGGCGTGCCTGTTGCTCAACGCGTTTTTCGCGTCCCTGACCCACGAGCTGGAGCACGACCTGATCCACAGCATGTATTTTCGCAAGCAGCGCCTGCCCCACAACTTGATGATGGGCCTGGTGTGGCTGGCGCGGCCGAGCACCATCAACCCGTGGATCCGTCGCCACCTGCACCTCAACCATCACAAGGTGTCCGGCAGCGAAGCCGACATGGAGGAACGGGCCATCACCAACGGCGAACCCTGGGGACTGGCGCGGTTGCTGATGGTCGGCGATAACGTGATGTCGGCGTTCATCCGCCTGCTGCGGGCCAAGACCTGGACGCACAAGCGCAGCATTCTCAAGCGCACGCTGAAGGTGTATTTCCCGCTGGCGTTGCTGCATTGGGGCGCCTGGTATGTGTTTCTCGGTTTCCACGGGGCCAACGGCATCGCCGGTCTGCTGGGCACTTCAATTGACTGGTCGGCCACCACGCTGGCGACGATGCAGGTAATCGACATCGCCGCGGTGGTGATCATCGGGCCGAACGTGTTGCGCACCTTTTGCCTGCATTTTGTCAGCTCGAACATGCACTACTACGGCGACATCGAGCCGGGCAATGTCATCCAGCAGACCCAGGTGCTCAACCCTTGGTGGTTGTGGCCGTTGCAGGCGTTCTGCTTCAACTTCGGCAGCAGCCATGGCGTTCATCATTTCGTGGTGAAGGAGCCGTTCTACATTCGCCAACTGACGGTGCCGGTGGCCCACCAAGTGATGCGGGAAATGGGTGTACGGTTCAATGATTTCGGTACGTTTGGGCGGGCGAACCGGTTTGTGCGGGAAGAGGGTGTGGTGCGGGAGGAAGGGGATGCACTGCGGGTTTGACCGATACAGGTGCGAAACCTGTGGCGAGGGAGCTTGCTCCCGCTGGGGCGCGAGGCGGCCCTGGTTTTTTGGGGCTGCTGCGCAGCCCAGCGGGAGCAAGCGCCCTCGCCACAGAGAATGAGTTAAGGCCGGGAACAGGTTAGAACTGATAACTCACCGTCACCGAGGCATCGGCCCAGCTGTAGCCGACAGATAGTCGGCGCCCATCAGTACGGTGTGCTTGGTCGCGCCGGTAAAAATTCGGCTTGCAGCATGTTGTCGACGATGAAGGAGTGGAGCCTTTCTTCGGCGCCAGGGGTTTCGGCTTCCGGCAGGTGAGCTATGGTTTGGAGGTAGGCGCGTTCGATTTCTTCTCGCTGCCAATGGTCGATGGTCCGCGGCATCGGCGGCGCTGCCCAGGCGGGGGCGCAGCCAAGTATTGAGCCAGCCGTGATGACGGCTGTAGAGCGCCTGTACTGCAAGCTCGGGAGATGACATGGACGCAACGGCCTGGATGTCACAAATGATCATCAGTCGCACTGTCATCAGCCGCCGGCGAATGTGCAACCACGGTCCACCCGCTGTGTCCTCTCGTCGCCTATTTCTTCGATTCCCTAATTATTTGTACAGGTTTGCCGACAGACTTGTACGTGTGCACCAAAGTGGCGCGGATTGATAACCGCTCGCACTGCTACATAGAACGTTGCAAACCTGGAATGCACTCCCCACTCCTTGCATAAGAAGTCTCATCCATGAATCTAAAGTTCAGTCACAAAATCCTTCTTGCCGCCTCTGGTGTGGTGGTCCTGGCTTTTGCCCTGTTCACGCTCTACAACGATTATTTGCAGCGAACCACCATCGGCAGCAGCCTTGAGTCGTCCATCGAGCAATCCGGCGACCTGACGGCCAGCAGCATCCAGAACTGGATGAGTGGCCGGATACTGGTGCTGGAAAACCTGGCGCAAAACATCGCGCACCAGGGTGCTGCTGCCGATCTGCCAGGGCTGGTCGATCAGCCCGCGCTGACGTCGAACTTCCAGTTCACTTATGTGGGCCAGGCCAACGGCGTCTTCACCCAGCGCCCGGACGCCAAAATGCCTGACGGTTACGACCCGCGTCAGCGCCCTTGGTACAAACAGGCGGTGACCGCCGATAAAACCATGCTGACCCCGCCTTACCTGGCGGCCGTGGGTGGCCTGGTGGTGACCGTTGCCCTGCCGGTGAAGCACAACGGCGAACTGCTCGGTGTGGTGGGCGGCGACCTGAGCCTGGAAACCCTGGTGAAGATCATCAACTCCGTGGACTTCGGCGGTATCGGCCATGCGTTCCTGGTCAGCGGCGACGGTCAGGTGATCGTCAGCCCGGAAAAAGACCAGGTGATGAAGAACCTCAAGGACATCTACCCAGGCACTCCGGTGCGCATTGGCAAGGGTATCCAGGACGTTGAGCTGAACGGGCAGGACCGTATCCTTTCGTTCACTCCAGTGACTGGCCTGCCGAACGCCGAGTGGTACATCGGCCTGTCGATCGACAAGGCCAAGGCCTACGCGCCGTTGAGCCAGTTCCGTACGTCTGCGCTGATTGCGATGTTTGTCGCGGTGGCGGCCATTGCGTTGCTGCTGAGCCTGCTGATCCAGGTGCTGATGCGTCCGCTGACCACCATGGGCCGCGCCATGCAGGACATCGCCCAGGGCGAAGGCGACCTGACCCGGCGCCTGGTTGTGCAGGGCAAGGATGAGTTCGCGGTGCTGGGTGGTTCGTTCAACCAGTTCGTGGAGCGGATTCACGCGTCGATCTCGGAAGTGTCTTCCGCCACTCGCCAGGTGCATGACCTGTCGCAGCGGGTGATGACCTCATCCAATGCGTCCCTCGTCGGCTCGGACGAGCAGAGCGCCCGCACCAACAGCGTGGCCGCGGCCATCAACGAGTTGGGCGCCGCGACCCAGGAAATCGCCCGCAATGCCGCCGATGCCTCGCAACATGCCAGCGGTGCCAGCGAACAGGCCGATGACGGTCGCCAAGTGGTGGAGAAAACCATCCAGGCCATGACCGAGCTGTCGCAGAAGATCAGCCTCTCGTGCACCCAGATCGAAACCCTGAACGCCAGCACCGACAACATCGGCCACATCCTGGACGTGATCAAGGGCATCTCCCAGCAAACCAACCTGCTGGCGCTGAACGCGGCCATCGAAGCGGCCCGTGCCGGTGAAGCCGGCCGTGGTTTTGCGGTGGTGGCCGATGAAGTGCGCAACCTGGCGCACCGCACCCAGGAGTCGGCGGAAGAAATCCACAAGATGATCACCTCGCTGCAGGTCGGCTCTCGTGAAGCGGTGACCACGATGAACGCCAGCCAGACGTCCAGCGAAGAAAGCGTGGAAGTGGCCAACCAGGCCGGCCTGCGACTGGTCAGCGTGACGCAGCGTATCGGTGAGATCGACGGCATGAACCAGTCGGTAGCAGCTGCGACCGAAGAACAGACCGCTGTAGTTGAAACCCTCAACATGGACGTCAGCCACATCAACCTGCTGAACCAGCAAAGCGTGGCCAACCTCAATGAAACCCTGAAGGATTGCGATGCCTTGTCGCAACAGGCCAATCGACTGAAGCAACTGGTGGATAGCTTCAAGATCTGACCCAGTCGCAAGCCGACCCACCGCCATCGCGAGCAAGCTCGCTCCCACAAGGGACTGGCGGTGGGGCGGTATTTTGCATTCACCGCGGAACCAAAACTGTGGGAGCGAGCTTGCTCGCGATGGCGGCCATCCAGTCAACATCATCGGCACAGACCCACCGCTTTCGCGGGCAAGCCCGCTCCCACAAGGGAGTGGCGCTTACTTGAACATCCCCTGCACATTCCCCATCGCCTCATCGGCGAAGCCCTGGAGGAAATCCCTGAAGCCCGACGGCGTGTGGGCGTCGGTGTGGTCGGCGATGATGGTCCAGGTGGCGCGGCAGCGGTTGTCCGCCAGGGGCTCGACGCGCATGGCCGCCCACAGGTTGTCGATACCCAAGGTGTTGTAGATCAGCGTCCAGGTCATGTGCATGGCCTGGTCGTCACGGCTATTGAGCTGTTCCACCACCAGGTTCTGCCCATCGCGGAAGAATTTCTTGCGCAGGGACCTCACGCCCTCGCCGGTCATTTCGATGTGCTCCAGCGCCGGGATGAAACGGTTGAATCCGCCAAAATCACCCACCACGTCCCAGACGCGCGCCGCGTCGGCCGCGACCTCCACCGAGGTTTCGACCTGGCAGGCTTGGGGGTTTCTGATCAGGGTGTCGGGTTGAAATGCACTCATGGTCTTGCTCCTTGCTTTGGGTTGAGGGTGTTTCAGATGAAGTCGATGGCCTTGAGGTACTCGGCGCCGCGACGCAGCAGGGCCGGGGATTTTTCCGGGTAGCTGGCGCCCATCTGCCGCACGCCGGCGCGGGCGTTGTCATGGCTGATCAGTGAGATATCGCCGATGTCTTCTTCGAAGCCGTTGAGGTAGAAGCCCAGCACGCCAAACAACGCGTTGTCGGCATCGACCCGAGCCAATTGCCGTTGCCACTCGGCGACGCTGACCAACGAAAACTCCCGGCCGCTGTCGCGGAACGACGCGACATAAGCATCCCAGCTCAAAGGCTGTGGGTTGTGCAGGTTGAACACCGCTTGCGTCGGCTGGTAACGGCTGGCGTGGAAGGCGATGAAACGGGCCAGGAAATCCACCGGCATCAGGTCGAAGTTGAGTGACAGCTCCGGCACCTGACCGAGTTGGATCGAGCCCTTGAGCATCAGCATCAGCCGATTTTTGTGGGGCTGGCAGACCCCGGTCAGGCTGTTGAAACTGATGTTGCCGGGACGGAACAGATTGACCCACACCCCGCGATCCCGGGCCCGCTGCAGGATCCGTTCGCCGACCCATTTGGACAGGTTGTAGCCGTTCTTGATGTAGATCGGCGGCGTCTCGGCGGCAGGCTGTTCCAGCACCTGGCCGTCGGCGTCCAGGGCACTGGAGGCGGAAAGCGTGGAGACGAAGTTGAAGATCTTCTTGCTGCGCCCTTCACACAGGCGCAAGCATTCGAAGATCGGCTCCACGTTGTCCCGCGCCAGGGACTCGTAGTCGAGCACATGGTTGACGTGGGCAGCGTTGTGCACCAGCGCGCCGAAGGTGCGGTCGATGCGGGTGTAGACGTCGTCTGGCAGACCCAATTGCGGTTGGGTGATGTCGGCGGCGTACACACTGACGCGGTCCAGGTTCAGGTGGGTCAGGTGATTGTCCTGGAGGGCCTGGGAGAAGCGCTCGGCTGCGCTTTGTTCAGCGCTCGCACGCACCAGGCATGCGACTTCGGTGGCGCCCCAGGCCAGCAGTGCCTCGACGATGTGCACGCCGAGAAAGCTGTTGGCGCCGGTCACCACCACCTTGTGCACATCGCCGTATTGGCTGATGGGCAGCGGATCGAGGTTGAGTTCGGCCTCGGCATCGATGAAGGCCTGGGGGCTGAGGACCGATGCACTGTTTTGATCAGGATCGTCCAGCAACTTGGCCAAGGTCATCAGCGTCGGCGCTTCGATAAAGCGATTGATCGACAGGCTGCGGCCGAACGTCTGGCGGATGCTCAACAACAGTCGCGACAGCAGGATCGAATGCCCGCCGAGGTTGAAGAAGCTTTCGTCGGTGGCGATGTCCTCGACGGGCAGTTCAAGCAGCTCGGCCCACAGTTGCTGCAATTGTGTCTCCAGGGCGTTCTGTGGCTGCCGGCGCTGGCCGTCGACCTGCACCTGCACCGCCATGGCGAGCAAGGCCCGACGATCGACCTTGCCATTGCTGGTGTACGGCAGGCTCGGCAATTCGACGTAGGCGGCCGGGTGCATGTAGCTGGGCAAGCTGTTCTGCACATGCTCGCGCAACGCCTGGAGGGCGTCGCCGGAGTGCTCGGGATGAACCAGGAACGCCAGGATTCGCCGCCGTTCATCGACCCCCACCGCCACTTGGCGAAACAACTGGCTATCGCGCAGGCAGTGCTCGATTTCCTCGGGCTCGACCCGAAAACCGCGGATCTTCACCTGATTATCGCGCCGGCCACACAGTTCGATGCCGTTGTCGGTCCACTGGCCGATATCACCCGTGCGATAGACCCGTAGCACTTGCCCGGTGGGCAGCGCCAGGTCGAGGTAGCGCGTCGCGGTCAGCGTCGGATCGTTCAAATAACCCAGGCCGACGCCCGGGCCGGCGATATACAACTCGCCGGGGACACCTTGGGGAACCGGTTGCAGCTGTTCGTCCAGGATCAGCACCCGGCCATTGGCGATGGGCACGCCGAGGTTACGGTTGTTGTCGCCGACGCCGAACTGTCGTGTGGTCACCAGCACTGTGGTTTCGGTCGGGCCGTAGATGTTGTGGAACTGGCATTGTGGCGCGAGGTGTTCGATCACGAACGGTTCGCAGACATCGCCGCCGGTGATCAGGTGCGTCAGGCCCAGCGGTGCATCAAGGGGCATGACGCTCAGCAGCGCAGGCGGCAGGAAGGCGTGGCTGATGTGCTGCTGGTGAATCAACGTGACCAGTTGCTGCGGATCGCGGCGCTGGTCTTCGCTGGGCACCACCAGCAAGGCGCCGTGGATGAAGGTCGGGAGGATATCCAGCAGCGACGCATCAAAGTTGATGGTGGAAAACTGCAACGCCCGGCTGTCGCGCTGCAACCCGACGTAGTCGCCGTACCAGGCACAGAAGTGACTGAGGTTGCGGTGGCTGAGCAACACGCCCTTGGGCTGGCCGGTGGTGCCGGAGGTGTAGATCGCCACGGCCGGAGCGTCGCTGTCCACCGTGCGGCGGATCAACGAAACCGGGATACCGGGCTTGGGCGATGGCAGTTGATGGACATTGAGCGTTGGCAATGCCAGGTCGCCCAGGTCGCTGTCGCCGTCGTGCAGCAGCAGGTCCGCCTGGGCATTTTCCAGGATGAAGCGCCGACGTTGCGCCGGGTGCTGCGGGTCCAGCGGCAGGTACACCGCGCCACAACCCAGCACCGCCAGGATCGCTGCGTACAGGTGTGCGGATTTGGGCAGGCAGACACCGATCACCTTGTGGGAGGCAGGCTTGCCCCCGATGAACGATGACGCGGTTTGCTTGAGAGCGTCGGTGTCTTCATCGCGGGCAAGCCTTGCTCCCACAGGTCCTGCTCTCCATGTTCCTGCAGGTTCGGAGCTCCGTAGCATTTGCAACATCGGCTCTTGCAACCTCAGCGCCAGGCGGCGCAAGGATTTGTAGTCGATGAGTTGTCCATCGACCCACAGGGCCGGTTGCGCCGCGTCGTCGAGCATGCGCTGTTCGATGCTGTGCATCACCGGCATGTCGGCGGCGGCGAGCAGCCAGGGTATTGGCGGCCGATTGAGGCCGTGCTCGAACGCCAGCGGCTCCAGCGCATCGAGCCCGAGCAGGGGTTGCTCGACAGCGTCAGCGTGTACCGTCGGCCAGTGATCGAAGCAGGTGTCATCCCGGGATAACTGGCTGACCAGCCGTGCGCCGGCCTCGACCACTGTCGCCAGGGTACGCAACCGCAGGGACTGACCGTTGCCATCGCTTTGCGGCGCAATCACCTCCTGGCACAACAGCCGCTGCGCGCCGTCGCGAAATATCACCACCGGTTGCGGCAATACCTCGCCGGGTAGCGTGCGCAGCGCCACGCGGACCTGGAGGCATGCGCGGGCTTCAATGGCTCGCGGTGTCGTACCGTCGTCGATCAACAGGTCGACCACACCGAGGTTGGCCGGCGATTGCCGATCCACGATGCCGTGGCCGTGCAGCTCCAGTTCCCGGGCCAGTTCGGCCATGGCCTGGCTGGTGCCAGGCACTGCAATTTCGAGGCGTTTCATCGAAAGGTCCTCATGGAGTCAGGTAATCAGCGAGGGCGTCGCGTACGCAGGGGGACGCGAGCATCGAGCTGCTGCGGAAAAAGCGCGTGATGTTGCCCACCAACGGGTGAAAACGATTGATGGGGTAGGCCAGCGCACTGGCGTCTTCACGCAGCGCCTGGCGTACCGATTCGTCGACGGGCAGGTGCGCGATCAGCTCGAAGTCGAACGCTTGCTGCAGGTCGCTTGCCAGGTACTGGACGATGAACCCGGGCATCAAGCGCGCAATCGCCGCGCGGTCCTCTTCGGGCGCGGTGCGCCAGTAGATCTGCACCAGTCGCGTCCAGAAACCCGAGTGGCGACCCTCGTCGAGCAAGTGATCGGCCATCAGCCCCTTGATCGAGGCCTTGACCGAGTCGTCCCGGGCGAAGGCCGCCACTTCATTGGTCACGGTGTTCTCGGCGATGGCGATGCAGATCAGCTCCACGGCGCTGAGCAGATGTTCCGGCGCCTGAGCCAAGGTTGCCGGTATCGCGCGGCTGAGTTCGATCTGCCCCGGCAACGGGATCGGTGCGATGCCGGTCATGTCGATGGTCTGCTGCATGAAGTCCATCGCCACCAGCGCGTGATAATCCTCGTCCACCACCACGGTCATCGCGTCGTAGCGGCAAGCGAACGGGAATTCGATGCCGAAGCGGTTCTTGGCGATGCGGCGGGCGGTGTGGTCCACCAGTTCGGTCTCGAAAATCACCACGTCGTTGATGAACTTGTAGAGGCTCTGCACCAGCACAAAGTCGCGCAATTGCGGACAGTGGCTGAGGAAGGTCTGGCTGTGCACCAGTGGCTGGCGGCTCATGGGGAAGATCAGCTTGTCGTCGTCTTCGACCCGGCGCCGTGGCCGGGTACGGATCGTGGCGCGGCTTTCCCAGGCGTCGGCGAAGGATTGGTATTCGACAGCGTTCATGGCGTCACCTGTGCAACCGGTTGGGCCATGCTCTGGCGCAAGCCATCCCACAAGGCCGCGCGGCTGTGGACAGCGGCAAGCGCGGCGACCAGTACTTCGCTTTCGCGCTGCGGGTCGCCATCGATCAGTCGGGCCAACAACTTTTCTGCCGCTGGGCCATGGTCTTCGGAATCGACTTCGATGTGCCGTTGCAGGTAATAACGAAAGGTCGGCGCCTGATCCAGGCCAATGCCCCAAGCGTCGAGCATGCGCTGGAACATCTGCGGGATCACACTCTCGCGACCGTGCACGAAGGCTGCTGCCACACTGTGGGCCGGGGCGTGCAGAGCGGTGTGCAAGGTCTGGCGGACAAACCTTGCCGCCGCTGGTTCGACCTCGACGCTGTCGAGCGCGGTCTCGGGGCTGACGCCCTCCTGCTGCAGGGTGATGAATTGCTCGATCGCGCGGGTATCGGCACCGATTTCCCGCATGGCGTCCAGGTACAGTTCGAAGTGGCTGCAATAGCCTGCGCCGGGGCGCTCATCCGACTCTTCTCCCAGTACGATTTCATTGATCAAGCGAGCCGCTTGCGGGTCGGCCGGCGGCAGCCAGGGCAGGTGGACGCAGGTGAGTTCGCGTTGCAGCCGCTTGGTCAGCGACATGAAGTCCCAGACGGCAAAGACATGGCTTTCCATAAAGCGGCGTAACAGATCGATTGATGTAATCTCGGAAAAAACCGGGTGTTGGCCAAGTTCGTGTTTTTTTAGAGATAGTTGTTCTTTGGATGGCTGCATCGGAACGTCCTCATCAATGATATTTTGTCCGGAAGGTTGCTCGTTATTTAATTAAGGCGAGCGGGTGCCTGAACCGGAATCCATGAATTGCCCAAGGGGCTTAAGCATTCTCTTTTAATCGTGATTTCGGCTTTCGAGACCTGTATTTGCTTGGCTTGTCGCAAGTCGAAAGGGCCGCAAGTAACGCGGCGCATAAAAAACTAATACACCGAGCAAGTAAGTGGCAAGTATATTTTTTAATTATTTAAAGTTGGTGTTTTGTTGGGCGCGAAGAGGGCTTTTAAAACTTTTTATATAAGTTTTATTTGGGCGAAGAAGCTCCTTCCGATTTACGAGTATCAGAATCGAATAGTTCGAGTGAATGCCTCACTCGGAGCACTTCAGGGATCGGGGAGTTAAGAAATTTTATGTTATGGGCAGGACGTCGGTCGGACATCCGATCATCCCGCCGGTTGGACGACGCTCCTTGCGTATTGGCTTCGATTCGTCTGGCCTCAGCCAGGCGTTGACTTCTTCAGGTCTGTTTTGAATCGACAAGCGCAAGAGTGAGCCCAAATCGATGGCAGTGCCATTGAACTGATGGGACGACGAGTCGCGGCCACGGCCAAGCCGCGCCGCGCAGGCGACAAGTGAGTCGGAAGGATATGTAAGAAGTTTTTACGCCAGCTGGACCGTCGAGATGGGATCAAGGATTCGACGACTGTTCCAGATACCGGCGCATGGTGACAGAGGCTTTTTCCAGGTGCCGCTCCAGCAATACGACGGCTTTATCGATGTCCTTGGCACACGCGGCATCGAGCAGCGCGCGATGATCGTCCTGGCTCAACTTGCCCAGCCCCATGGATGACAGATGAAAGCGCAGGAAGCGCTCTTCTTCATTGAGCTCGCGCTCGATCAGGTCCAGCAGCTTGCTGTTGGGTGCCTTGTGATAAAGCGACATGTGGAACAGGCGGTTGAGCTTGCCGATCTGGGCGTGATCCGTTTCCGTTTCCAGCTGTTCGATGTACTGGGCGGCCAGTGTCAGGTCGTTGTCATCGAGCAGCGGAATGGACAGGCGCAAGGCGAACGATTCCAGGACCGAACGCAGGGCGTAGGTTTCTACCGCGTTGTTGGTGATCAACGGTGCCACTACGGCGCCCTTGTGCTGAACCACATTGAGCAGTGACTGTGCTTCGAGCTGGCGCAATGCCTCGCGCACCGGCATGCGGCTCACGCCGAACAGGTCGGCCAGTTCCTGCTGGCGCAGGGCAGTGCCGCAAGGCAGGCGTCCATCGAGGATGGCCTCGCGCAGAGACTCTTCGATGATCGAGCGTGCCTGGTCGGCCGGGATGGGGCCGTTGACCTGGATCGTGCTGAGTGGTTTGGGCTTCTGTGTCACGACAACGTACCCTGATTGGTAGTAAAAATTGGATCCAGGCACACGGTAGTTACAGGTTAGCGAACCGTCAAAGTCTCTCGACCGGAGGTTCCTGAACTAAAGTTTAGTCTGCATGCGGTGATTGCACCTTGCCATTGTCTTTTAGTGGGCCAGGCGTCACCATCCAACGAATTTCCAACGACCCTTTTCGGACGTATTTCCCTTGGCTGCACCGTTCCCTGTCCTCAGGTCCTTGCGCTGGCTGTGTTCGGCATTGTTGCTGGCCGGCCTGATGCTGGGTGGCTTGCAGGCTGACTGGGACTTTGCGCAGATCAGTCGGCGGGCGCAAGCGTTATATGGGCCGCTGGGCGAAGGGCAGCAACGGATCGACGCTTGGCAGCAATTGCTGGCGACCCAGAAACAGATCCCGGAACTGGAACAGCTCAAGGTGGTGAACCTGTTTTTCAACAAACAGGTGCGCTACGTGGAAGACATCGACCTGTGGCGCGAGGTCGACTACTGGGAGACCCCGATCCAGGCCCTGTGGAAGGGCGCTGGCGATTGTGAAGACTACGCCATCGCCAAGTATTTCAGCCTGCGTCATCTCGGGGTGTCCAGTGACAAGCTGCGCATCACCTACGTCAAGGCCTTGCGGCAGAACCGTGCGCACATGGTGCTCACCTACTACGCCACGCCCGAGGCGATGCCGCTGGTACTCGACAGCCTGATCGACGGCATCCTGCCGGCCAGCCAGCGAACCGACTTGCTCCCGGTCTACTCTTTCAATGCCGAAGGGCTGTGGCTGCCGGGCGCCAAGGGCAACAAGAAAGTGAGTGATACCAAGCGCCTGTCCCGGTGGCAGGATGTGTTGAAGAAAATGCAGGCCGAAGGTTTTCCGGTCGAGACGACTAACTAGGAGCGCGCGCTCAGATGTCCTTGTTCAAACAGCTGTTGATCGCTATCTGTCTGTTCCTGGTGGTTGCCTTCAGCGGCAGCTTCATGGTCAGCCTGGAGAGCTCGCGGACCCAGTACGTCAACCAGTTGCGCTCCCACGCCCAGGACGCTGCCACGGCGCTGGCCCTGTCGCTGACGCCGAACATCGACGACCCGGCGATGGTGGAGCTGATGGTCAGCTCGATCTTCGACAGCGGCTACTACGCCAGCATCCGCGTGGTCGACGTGGCCACCGACAAGACCCTCGTCGAGCGCACCGGCACGCCGGACGCCGGCAGCGTGCCGCAATGGTTCGTCAAGCTGATCGGCCTGGAACCGGCCGGTGGCGATGCCATCGTCAGCCGCGGCTGGGAGCAGGCGGCGCGGGTTGAAGTGGTCAGCCACCCGATGTTCGCCCTCGCCAAGCTGTGGCAGAGCGCGTTGGGCAGCCTGGGTTGGCTTTTGCTGTGTGGCGCCGTGAGCGCGGTGCTGGGGGCCTTGCTGCTGCGGCGCCAGCTCAAGCCGCTGGACTACATGGTGCATCAGTCCCATGCCATCGCCCGTCGCGAGTTCCTGAGCCTGCCAGAGCTGCCGCGCACGCCTGAACTGCGCCGCGTGGTGCAGGCGATGAACCAGATGGTCGAGAAGCTCAAGGCGTTGTTCCAGGAGCAGGCCGAGCGCAGCGAGAAACTGCGGGTCGAGTCCTATCAGGACAACCTCACGGGCCTGGCCAACCGGCGCTATTTTGAAATGCAGCTCAATGCCCGGGTGAGCAACCCGGAGCAGGCCAGTTCCGGTTATCTGCTGTTGTTGCGGGTCAAGGACCTGGCCGGTTTGAACCAGCGGTTGGGCGGGCAGCGCACCGACCAGTTGCTCCAGGCCGTGGGTGAGCAATTGCTGCGTGAGTGCGCGCGGTATCCGGAAACCCACAACCTGGTCACGCGTATTCGCGGCGGGGAATTCGCGGTGCTGGCGCCTGGGCTGGTACGCGAGGAAGCGCTGCAACTGGCGCAGAACCTTGAGGCTGCATTGACGAGCCTGCATGCGACCGGTGCGACGGATGTGGCGTCGGTGGCCTCCATCGGGCTGGCGCCGTTCGTCCATGGCGACTCGCCGCAAGCTGTGCTGCAACTCGGCGACCAGGCCCTGGCCCAGGCCGAAAGCCAGGGCGAACCGGGTTGGGCTTGCCTGGACCACAGCGCGTCGGCCAGTGTCGGTGATGATCACCATGCCTGGCACAATTTGCTCGATCAGGCTCTGAGTCATCAGCGCTTCGAACTGTATTTCCAGCCGGTGGTGGCCGCCCAGGACACCCAGGTGGTGCTGCATTACAAAGTGCTGTCGCGGCTGTTGGACGAGCAGGGCCAGACCATCCCCGCCGGGCGTTTCCTGCCTTGGTTGGAGCGCTTCGGCTGGACTGCGCGCCTGGACCGCTTGATGCTTGAGCAAGTGCTCAGGCAAATGGCCGGGCATGAGCAATCCCTGGCGTTGAACCTGTCTTCGGCGACCTTGGCCGATCCGCAGGCGCTGAACAAGATCTTTGAGATCCTGCGGGCGCATTCCAACCTTGGGTCGCGCCTGACCCTGGAGATTGGTGAAGAGCAACTGCCGGAGCAAGCGGTGCTGGAGCAGTTGACCCGGCGTCTGCGTGAGTTGGGCTTCTCCTTGAGCCTGCAGCGTTTTGGTGGGCGATTCAGCATGATTGGCAACTTGTCGCGGTTGGGGTTGGCTTACCTGAAGATCGATGGCAGCTACATTCGTGCGATTGATCAGGAGAGCGATAAGCGCTTGTTCATCGAGGCGATTCAGCGGGCGGCTCACAGTATTGACCTGCCGTTGATTGCTGAGCGGGTTGAGACGGAGGGGGAGTTGGCGGTGATTCGGGAGATGGGGTTGTTTGGGGTTCAGGGGCAGTTGGTGGGTGAGCCTAAGCGTTGGGGGTGAGGCTGGCTGTGTCTTTCTGACCGCGTGCATATCCATTCCTGCGGTAACGGCTGCTTAGGGTTCCGCCCTTACGGCGGGTCACTTTTGGAAGAGCGCCAAAAGTAACCAAAAGCGCTTTGCCCCACCACTCGGTGCCTCGCTTAGGCTCGGCATGCCCTCACTCCGGCATTGCTCCGTGGGCCGCCGCGAAGGGCCATCCATGGCCCAGCGCGGCTATCCCGGCATCCATGCCGGGATGCCCACTCCACAATGCCTGCGTTCGGCCAGCATGGTTAACGGGGCGCCGAGATCAACGTCCACCGCGAGGCGGCCTAGTAGCCGACCTGGTTCTTTCGGCCGTACTTCGATCCTATTGTGGGAGCGAGCCTGCTCGCGAAGGCGGCGGTACATTCAGCATTAGTGCAAGCAGACCCACCGCCATCGCGAGCAAGCTCGGCTCCCACAGGGATCGGCGGTGGATTACGGATCTTCTAAACGACCAAAAACCTGTGTGGGAGCGAGCTTGCTCGCGATGGCGGTGGTGGTAGTTCAGTCATATGGATGTCGGGCTTGCCGGCCTCATCGCGAGCAGGCTCGCTCCCACAGGAGAAACGCGGTCCGACCAAGAACCAGGTCGGCTATAAGGCCGCCTCGTGGTGGACGTTGATCTCGGGCGCCCCATTAACCACGCTGGCCGAACGTAGGCATTGCGCAGTGGGCAACCCGGCATGGATGCCGGGTTAGCCGCGCTGGGCCATGGATGGCCCTTCGCGGCGGCCCACGGAGCAATGCCGGAGTGAGGGCACACCGAGCCTAAGCGAGGTGCCAAGTGGTGGGGCATGAGCGCTTTGGTTACTTTCGCGCTTTTCGAAAGTGACCCGCCGTCAGGGCGGAACCCTAAGTGGCCGTTACCGCAAAAACGGATATACACCCCCTCTAAAAGTAACGTCCTAGGAGATTTCCTTCGAGTTGTAGCGAACTTGGTGAACTTGTCCGGCGTCAGCCTCGTGGCTAGTCTGGGTTTGTCACTGAAAAAACGGTGACACGGACGTGCAAGTCCGAAGAAACTGTTTAGGATGCGACGCTACATCGCTCAGGGGCTTTCTTCTGCCCACTGGCTTTATGGCGGCTGCACGCAGGAGATCCTTGGATCTGCTGGGTGTCCTAAACAGGCCCGGTCTTGCACACCTGCGTACGGCCGCCACCCTAATTCGCGTGCAAGCGAACGGTGACGGTTCCCAACTAATTACTGTTTAGGGTATTTCTCATGTTCAAGGTCACACCAAATCCGCCAGGAAGCCCTGGCAACGGCTCTGAAAAATCCTCGAAATCCAAAAAACTCGACGAAGCCGCCGAACGCGTCCTCGACTACTACCTCAATCCCAAACCAACCGATGAAGCCTCGGGAAAAACCCAAACCGCCCAACTCTTCATGGTCTCCCCAGACATCGACACCGAAACCCTCCTGGCCAATGCCTCCGAAGACTTGCTGTCCATCAGCGCCATCGCCGCCGACCTGGCTGATGACGTCGACGGCTCACGCCGCAGCGTGATCCTGGCGATCAGCCGAATGGCCGATGGGGTGCATTTGTTGGTAGAGCGGGCGATGGATCGGCTGGAGGTTCAAGCGGCGGGCTGACAGGCCTGCGGTGGATTGACCATTGCCATCGCGAGCAGGCTCGCTCCCACATTGGATCTGTGTCGAACCGAATATCGAGATCAACACCAATCAACTGTGGGAGCGAGCCTGCTCGCGATGGCGGAGGGTCAGTTTGCGGTGATGTTGGATACCCACAAGGTTTTTGGGTACTGCACGAACCTGTGGCGAGGGAGCTTGCTCCCGCTGGGTCGCGCAGCGGCCCCAAAAAAGCGATGAGCGCTGCGCACTCAAGCGGGAGCAAGCTGAGGTGGTCAACTTTTTCCGGACACCTCAATCGGTGTTTTCAGGCTGTTTGCCGCTCGTACTGATTGGGCGGCAAATAGTCTAACGATGAATGCATTCGTCGTTCATTGTAGAACCGCACAATGTAATCCGTGACGTCCTTGATTG
>NZ_JBFREY010000051.1:0-28362 GCF_052114545.1 Pseudomonas sp. KB_12
AACCACGCTGGCCGAACGCAGGCATTGCGCAGTGGGCACCTCGGCATGGATGCCGAGGTAGCCGCGCTGGGCCATGGATGGCCCTTCGCGGCGGCCCACGGAGCAATGCCGGAGTGAGGGCACACCGAGCCTAGGCGAGGTGCCGAGTGGTGGGGCAGAGCGCTTTTGGTTACTTTTGGCGCTCTTCCAAAAGTGACCCGCTGTAAGAGCGGAACCATAAGTAGCCGTTACCGCAGAAACGGATACATACACCAACCCACGCCTCTCGGAACAGATAATCAGAAAACAGCATTACCGTCTTCTACGGGCCTTTTTATGCGGAGTGATTCTTGACACTGGCCAGTCAGCTTCTCTAGGATGCCGCTCATGCGCCGATTTAAACAGCTACTTGCGGGGCGCCAGGTGACTCAATCCAGTCGCCGATAGAAGCCGAAGACAAGGCTTCGAAATACCGCTAAAGCGCTGGTTCGGTGTTGCCTCTCACCTGCCATGCAGACTTTTGAGGCAGAGACACGACACGATGAACGCACCCAGCCCCCTAGTACGTCTTGCGCCGATTACGGCGAACCTTGTGCAACGCAATCCGAAAATTCTCCTGGGCGGCACTCACCAGCCAACGCTTTTGCGCTATCTCGACGGCTGGCCGCGTCGTAACCATGGGCCCGCTGCTTTCCTGATCCAGTTTGTCGAAGACGGCGAGTCACTGGCGCGGTTCGCCAATGACAGTTTCGACCTGGCTGTCATCCAGTCCCCCTGTGCGGCGGACGCTCCTGAAATGATCCGGCAGTTGACCCGTGTCGCCCGGCAGGGATTGATCACGCGCCGCTGAGGCGAGGATTACGGATACGCGATGTCCACGATGTAGACCCGTTTCTCGCCGGTAGGCGTCTGGACGCTGACCTCGGCATCCAGGGCCTTGCCGATCAGGGCTCGTGCCAACGGTGAGTCGATACTGATCAGGTTCTGTTTCAGGTCCAGCTCGTCCGGGCCGACGATGCGATAGCGTGATTCCTTGCCATCCTCATCTTCGACCGTCACCCAGGCGCCGAAATACACCTTGTTCGGATCGCTGGGTTTTTCACTGACCACTTTGAGCGCTTCAAGGCGCTTGGTGAGGAAGCGCACGCGACTGTCGATTTCCCGCAGCATTTTCTTGCCGTAGGTGTATTCGGCGTTTTCCGAACGATCACCCTGGGCCGCCGCCTCGCTGACCGCCTGGGTCACCTGTGGACGGCGCACATGCCACAGCTCATGGAATTCAGCGCGCATCCGCGCTTCACCCTCGGGGGTGATCAGCGCGGTGCCGGCGGTGCGGGGTGGGCGATAACGGCTCATGGCAACTTCTTGTAATAGCGAAGCCGGGAGTCTATCAACCCTCGCGCAATACTGTCAGCGGGCTGGCATTGAGCGCTCGACGGGTGCCGAACACACCGGCCGCGCCGATCAACAAGGCCCCCAGCAGCGGCAATGCCAAGAGCCAAGGATGCGGATGCCAGGGCAGGTCGAAGGCGTACCGGTAAAGCACCAGGCTCACCAGCTCCGAACCCAGGGCCGCGAGCAGGCCACTGACCGCGCCCAGCAGGCCGAACTCGATGCGCCGGGCCTTGACCAGCAGGGGCCGTTCGGCGCCCAGTGCGCGCAATAGCGCGCCTTGGCGAATGCGCTCGTCGAGGGTCGCCTGCAGGCCGGAAAACAGCACCGCCATCCCCGCTGCCAGCACAAACAGCAACACATACTCCACCGCCAGGGTCACCTGGGCCAGGATGCTGCGCAGTTGCTCGAGCAGGGCCTCGACTTGCAGGATCGTCACCGCCGGAAAGGCCCGGGACAGGTCGACGATCTGTTGGTCGTGGCCCGACGCCAGGTAGAAACTGGTGAGATAGGTCGCTGGCAGATCCTTCAATGTGCCGGGCTGGAAGATCATGAAGAAGTTGGGCTGGAAATTGTCCCAGTTGATCTCCCTCAGGCTGGTGACCTTCGCTTCACGATTGACGCCGCCCACGCTGAATACCAGGCGGTCGCCCAGCTTGATCTTGAGGTTCTCGGCCACTTTGCCTTCCACCGAAACCCCCGGGATATCGTCCGGTGGCTGCTGAGCCCACCAGGTCCCTGCGGTGACAACGTTGCCCGCCGGCAGGTCCGCAGCCCAGGTCAGGCTCAGGTCACGTTGCAGCGCCCGGTCACCCGCAGAGTCCTTGGTGACGAACTCTGTGGCCGGCTCGCCATTGATGCTGATGAGGCGCCCGGGGACCACGGGGTAGAGCGGGGCCGATTGCGCCGACAGCGCCAGCAGCTTGTCGGTGAAGGCCTGTTTGTCGTTGGGCAGGATGTTCAGGGCGAAATAGTTCGGGGCATTTTTCGGCAACTGGTTTTGCCAGGTGTCCAGCAATTCACCGCGTAACAGCGCGATCAACGCCATGGACAACAGGATCAGGCCGAACGCCAGGGCCTGGCCGGCTGCCGCCAAGGGATGACGCAGCAATTGGCCGAGGCCCAGCCGCCAGGGCAGGGAAGCGCGGGCCAGCAGGCGACGCAGGCTCTGGAGCAGCAACAACAACAGGCCGCCGAGCACCAGCGCGGCGACGACGCCACCGCCCAGCAGGGCGAAGGTGAGGACCAGGTCCAGGCTCAGGCGCCACATGATCAGGCCCAGGGCGCCCAGCGCGGCACCGTAGATCACCCAGGAGCTGGAGGGGATCGGCAGCATGTCCCGGCGCAGCACGCGCAACGGTGGTACCCGGCCCAGCGCAGCCAATGGCGGCAGGGCGAACCCCGCCAGGGCCACCAGCCCGGTGCCGATCCCGGCGACTGCCGGCAGCAGGCCACCCGGCGGAACGGTGGTGGGCAGCAGGTCGTGCAGCAGGGCGAACAGGCCCAGTTGGGCGATCCAGCCGAGCAGGGCGCCACTGATGCTGGCGAGCAGGCCCAGTACCGTCAATTGCAGGCTGAACAGCACCATGGTTTCCCGGCGTGACAGGCCCAGGCAACGCAGCAGCGCGCTGGCATCGAAACGTCGGGTGGCAAAGCGGTTGGCCGAGAGCGCGACGGCGACACCGGACAGCAGCACCGCCACCAGGCTGGCCATGTTCAGGTAGCGCTCGGCCTTGCCCAAGGCGCCACCGATCTGCCGGTTGCCGTCGCGGGCATCCTGCAGGCGCTGGTTGGCTTCAAGGCCAGGCTTGACCAGGTCGCGGTAGGTTTGCAGCGCTGGCGCTGGGCCGCGCCACAGGTCGCGATAGCTGACACGGCTGCCCGGCTGGACGACGCCGGTGGCCTCCAGGTCCTTGAGGTTGATCAGCACCCGCGGGGTGAGGCTGTAGAAGTTGCCGGCGCGATCGGGCTCATAAGTCAGCACGCGGCTCAGGCGCAAGGTCTGGTTGCCAACGTCGATGCTGTCGCCGATCTTCAGGTCCAGTGCCGTCAGCAGCCGTGCTTCGACCCAGGCCTCGCCAGGGTTCGGGCGTCCGCCGGTTTCTTCCGGGGCAAACGGGGTGGGGGTGCTTTTCAGCTCGCCGCGCAAGGGGTAGCTGTCATCGGCCGCCTTGACGCTGGACAGCTGGATGCCATTGTCGGTGGCCACGACACTGGAGAACTCCACGACCCGGGCGTGTTCCAGTCCCAGGTCGGTGCCGCTGCGGATCTGCTCCGGGCGGGCGGGGGAACTGCCTTCGAGCAGCAGGTCGGCACCGAGGAATTCGGTGGCGCGCATCATCATCGCGCCGTTGAGGCGGGCACCGAAATAACCGATGGCGGTACTCGCCGCCACCGCCACCAGCAGGGCGAAGAACAACACCCGCAACTCACCGGCGCGGGCATCGCGAAGCAATTGACGGACAGCGAGACTGAACAGGCGTAACAGCGGCAAGCGTGCCATCAAGGCTCCAGAGGGGCGACCATCTCGCCGGCTTCAAGTCGGATCAGGCGCCGGCAGCGATGGGCCAGGCGTTCATCGTGGGTGACCAGCACCAGGGTCGTGCCGCGTTCCTTGTTCAATTCGAACAGCAGGTCGCTGATGCGCTCGCCGGTGTGGCTGTCGAGGTTGCCGGTGGGTTCGTCGGCAAACAGCACGTCGGGCTCGGCGGCAAAGGCGCGGGCAATCGCCACCCGTTGCTGTTCGCCACCGGAGAGCTGGCGCGGCGAGTGGGTCAGGCGCTGGCCCAGGCCAACGCGCTGCAACAGTTGCGTGGCGCGCTCGCGGGCGTCCTTGCGGCCGTCCAGTTCCAGCGGCAGCATGACGTTTTCCAGTGCGTTGAGGCTGTCGAGCAACTGGAACGACTGGAAGACGAAACCGACATGCTCGGCGCGGATCCGCGCACGCTGGTCTTCATCCAGGGTGCTGAGGGCCCGGCCGGCGAGCGTCACCTCGCCGCTGCTGGGCAGGTCGAGGCCGGCCAGCAGGCCCAGGAGGGTGGATTTGCCGGAACCGGACGCGCCGACGATGGCCAGGCTATCGCCTTTGTTCAGTTCCAGGCTGAGTTCGTGCAGGATGGTCAGTTCACCTTCCGCGCTGGAGACCACTTTGCTAAGGTCTGTCGCGGTGAGAATGCTTGAGCCCATGGAGAGTCCGATGCGTGTGTGGTTTTTGAGTGCCGGCCTGGCCTTGATGTGCATGGCCCAGAACGCAGCGGCGGGTACAGTCCTGATCGTTGGCGATAGTATCAGCGCGGCTTTCGGCCTGGATACCCGGCAAGGGTGGGTGTCGTTGCTCGAGCAACGGCTCAAGGCCGAGGGTTTTGACGATAAAGTGGTCAATGCGTCCATCAGTGGCGACACCAGCGCTGGAGGCCAGGCGCGGCTGCCGGCGCTGCTTGCAGCCCATAAGCCGGACCTGGTGATCCTGGAACTGGGCGGCAACGATGGCTTGCGCGGACAGCCGCCAACACAATTGCAACAAAACCTTGCAGCGATGATCGACAGCGCTCGCGCCAGCGGTGCCCAGGTACTTTTGCTGGGCATGCAACTGCCTCCCAATTACGGACGGCGCTACACCGATGCCTTTACCCGGGTCTACAGCACCCTGGCCGAGGAGAAAAAAGTCCCGCTGGTGCCGTTTTTTCTCAAGGACGTCGGTGGCATCCCGACCATGATGCAAGGCGACGGATTGCACCCGTCCGTCGCGGCCCAGGGCAAGTTGCTGGAAAATGTCTGGCCGACACTGAAACCGCTGCTTTGACGCTTTTCTACCGGCGGGCTTTCGGCTAATGTGGCGCCCCCGATTTGGAGCCCCCGATGCCGCGTCCCGCCTGGTCCTTGTTTGCCTACCAACTGATCGAGCCTGACGAGCAGCTGGATCTGTTCGCCTGCCAGGAAGTACGGGTGCACCTGGTGACCCGGCAGTTGGAACTCGGTGGCTCGGCCGACCGGACTCTCTGCGGCAGCCTGCTGCCGGCCCAACCGCGCTGGTCGAGCGTCGATCGCAAGATTTTCCAGGATCATCGCCTGTGCTCGTTGTGCCGGGCGATCCTGGAGTCCCAGAAGCGCGGCACCTCGCCAATCTGGCCGGAGTTGCGGTTCGAGTTGTAGTCCCCGTTCCAGTGTGGGAGCGAGCTTGCTCGCGATAGGGCCGGCACCTCCAATACAGGGCGAGCAGGCCCACCGCTATCGCGAGCAAGCTCGCTCCCACAGGGGGCATTTCAACTTCCAGGCATGCTGCACATCGGACGCCTCTGTACCGCTCTCCCCGAAATAACAGGTGGCAGTGTACAATCGCCGTTTTCATAACCCCTTGTTCGATCTGCGAAGGATTTCCCGGATGTTGCCGCGCTTGCCTGCCGTCGCCCGCTGCCTGTCTCTTGCCGCCCTGTGTATGGCGGGCCCCGTTGCAGCCCTGGAGCTGCCTCTGCCACCGCCGGGTGAAGACATCGTTGGCCAGGTGCAGGTTATCAAGGCCAAATACGAAGACACCTTCGCCGACCTGGGTACCACCTATGACCTGGGCTACAGCGAGATGGTCGCCGCCAACCCGGGGGTCGATCCCTGGTTGCCGGGCGCAGGCACCGAGATCGTGCTGCCGACTCGTTTCATCCTGCCGCCGGGCCCGCGCGAAGGCATCGTGATCAACCTTGCCGAGTACCGTCTCTACTATTTCCCCAAGGGGCGGAACGTGGTCTACACCTTCCCGCTGGGGATCGGGCGTGAGGGCTGGGGATCGCCGATCGCCCACACCAGCATCATCGCCAAGACGCCGAACCCGACCTGGACCCCGCCGGCATCGATCAAGGCCGAACACGCCGCTGACGGTGACCCGCTGCCGAATGTCGTGCCCGCCGGCCCTGATAACCCGCTGGGTCCCTTCAAGTTCACCCTGGGCACCCCGGGTTACCTGATCCATGGTTCGAACAAGAAGTTCGGCATCGGCATGCGGACCAGCCACGGCTGCTTCCGGATGTTCAACAATAACGTGCTGGAAATGGCCGGCATGGTGCCGGTGGGTACATCGGTGCGGATCATAAACGACCCCTACAAGCTGGGCTTGAGCGGTGGCAAGGTGTACTTGGAGGCTCATACACCGCTGGACGACAAGGGCAACCCGTCGGTGGTGGACAAGCACACCTCGGTGATCAACGCGATGCTCAAGCGTGAAGACATCACCAGCAACTTGCGCATGAACTGGGACGTGGTGCGGGACGTGGTGGCGGCCGAAGATGGCATGCCGGTGGAAATCGCTGTTCCGAATACCTCGGCACCGATGGTCACGAGCGCGCCGATCGACTTGCAGCAGTAAAAGACTCGACAACAACCCGCCGACGTTTCGCGATGTCGGCGGGTTTTTTATTGCTTGGGAAAACACCGGGCAACAGCTCTCGAATCCAAAAAAAAAGCCGACCCAAAAATGGGTCGGCTCGATAACAATCCCGAGGGACTATTACTTGCGGCTAGCTTTTTCCAGCATGCGCAGAGCACGCTCGTTAGCTTCGTCAGCAGTCTGTTGTGCTTTTTGAGCAGCAGCCAGAGCTTCATCAGCTTTACGGTAAGCTTCGTCTGCACGAGCCTGGGAGCGAGCTGCTGCGTCTTCGGTAGCAGTCAGACGTGCTTCGGTTTCTTTCGATGCGCTGCTGCAACCGGTAGCCAGAACTGCGGCCAGGGCCAGAGCAGAGAATTTCAGAACGTTGTTCATCGGTTTCCCCTTCAAGGACTTTCTATTAGTGACTGTCTCCCCAGACTGAGGAGTTAGCCGGCGTACATACTACCCATTACTTGTAGTAAGTAAACTGACGTAGCGCAAGAAGCAAAAAAATTGTAGGCGGTGATTCTTTTTCGAGCAACTTTTCTTCGGGGTGTTTAAAAAATATACAGGCCAAAGCCCATGGCTGGAGCGCGCTGGCGGAAAAAAGTTCCGCGGCGGGGCGAACTCTTGCAGCCCTCGCTAACGTCGTTGTTTATTGATTCACCTACACTTTTGTACGTTTTTTGTGCAATGCCCCAGGCATCTTTATTGGTAATGGCGGTGACTTTAACTACGCGCGCTCGTCTCAAGACTCAACAACTGGCGATGTTCAGCTATTGCACCGCGACCGACTACAGCGCGACGATGGCGCTCAATCGATAAACCCGACCAGGTTACCCCTTCGATGACAGGCGTGCCTTGAGCATTTGCGTCATTGGTGCCTACTATTCACGACGTGCTCGGGTTTGAGCGGATCGGTTTTGGCGCTCGGTGACCAGGAAGGCACGGGGTGGCGTAGATGTTCCTTCGCCGGAAAAACATCGGTAAGGTAGGGGTCGGCATTCAGACCCGCGAGGAGTAGTGATGAGCGAGGCGGTTACCATCCACCATGACCAGGCTGGTCATCAGTTCGAGACCAATGTGGACGGTCATCGTGCCTATCTGACCTATATGGACCTGGGCAAGCAGACCCTGGATATCTATCGCACCTTCGTGCCCAACGCCTTGCGCGGCCGGGGCATCGCGGCGGCGTTGACCGAAAGTGCGCTGCAGTACGCCGAAGAAATGGGCTACACGGTGATCCCATCCTGCTCCTACGTGGAGCGCTACATGGAGCGTCACCAGCGGCACGCGGCGAAACTCTGAGAAAAAGCATTCCCAAAAAAAACGCCGGGCTGAAGAGCCCGGCGTTTTTTTATGTCTTGAGGAAAGTAAAAGATCGCAGGCTTCGCCAGCTCCTACATCCCCGCTCCAAATATGTGCAGGAGCTGTGTAGGAGCTGCGTAGGAGCTGTCGAGTGAAACGAGGCTGCGATCTTTTTCAGCCACGCTGCCGCTTCGGCAATACATCCTTGAGCTTGGCATGCATGCTGCGCAGGGTGTTCTCGGTGGCGCTCCAGTCGATGCAGGCATCGGTGATGGAGACGCCGTACTGCAAGTCGGCGAGGTCTTTCGGGATGGCCTGGCAGCCCCAATTCAAGTGGCTTTCGACCATCAGGCCGATAATCGACTGGTTGCCTTCCAGGATCTGGTTGGCCACGTTCTCCATCACCAGCGGTTGCAGTGCCGGGTCCTTGTTGGAGTTGGCGTGGCTGCAGTCGACCATGATGTTCGGCTTGATCTTGGCTTTGTTCAGCGCCTGTTCACACAGCGCGACGCTGACCGAATCGTAGTTCGGCTTGCCGTTGCCACCGCGCAGTACCACGTGACCGTAGGCGTTGCCCTTGGTGGTGACGATCGACACGCCACCTTCCTGGTTGATGCCCAGGAAGCGATGTGGGCTGGAGACCGACTGCAAGGCGTTGATCGCCACGGTGAGGCCACCGTCGGTGCCGTTCTTGAAGCCCACTGCCGACGACAGGCCGGAGGCCATTTCGCGGTGGGTCTGGGATTCGGTGGTGCGCGCGCCGATGGCCGACCAGCTGATCAGGTCCTGCAAGTATTGCGGCGAGATCGGGTCCAGGGCTTCGGTGGCCGTGGGCAGGCCCATTTCCGCCAGGTCCAGCAGCAATTGGCGACCGATGTGCAGGCCGTCCTGGATCTTGAAGGAGTCATCCAGGTAAGGGTCGTTGATCAGGCCTTTCCAGCCGACGGTGGTCCGAGGCTTCTCGAAATACACCCGCATGACCAGGTACAAGGTGTCGGAGACTTCCGCAGCCAGCACCTTGAGGCGCTCGGCGTATTCGTGGGCGGCCTTGATGTCATGGATCGAGCAGGGCCCGATGACCACGAACAGGCGATGATCGGTGCCGTCCAGGATGTTGCGGATGACTTCCCGGCCCTTGGTCACGGTGCGCAGGGCAGCGTCGCTCAGGGGAATATCGCGCTTGAGCTGGTCAGGCGTGATGAGGGTCTCGTTGGAGGCGACGTTAAGGTCGTTGATCGGTAAATCAGCCATCGTGTTACTCGTCAGGTCACGGGTGCCGGCCGCCAGCGATCCCCGCGCGGCGGTGCACAGCGGATTTTAAGCGCGTCGGGGAGCCGAACCTTATCGCGTTACGAGGCTGCTCGACAATGGGCTGGGACGGGTTTAATGCCCTAAAGGCTGGGGAAAAGGCCTTGGAGATGGCTCTGCAACAGATTCGTGAGCAGATGTAATGAAGATTGCATGCCATGCCGCTCGCGCTGATAGTGTGCAGGGGCTTTTACCAGGAGAGTTGCAAAGATGCAGGCAGGCGTGAAACCGCGGATCGGGATGATCGGCACCGGGGCGATCGGTGGGTTCTACGGCGTGATGCTGGCGCGTGCCGGTTTTGACGTGCACTTTTTACTGCGCAGCGAATTTGCTGCCGTGGCCGAAGCCGGTTTGCGGATCGACAGCGCGGTTCACGGTACGCTGGCCCTCAACCCCGTCCAGGCGTATCGCTCGGCAGCCGATATGCCGCCCTGCGACTGGCTGCTGGTCGGCGCCAAGACCACCAGTAATGCCGAGCTGGCCCCGGCCATTACCCAGGCTGCCGCTGACGGTGCAAAAGTCCTGTTGCTGCAGAACGGCCTGGATGTCGAAGACGATCTTCGCCCTTTGTTGCCCGATTCGTTGCACCTGTTGGGTGGCCTGTGCCTGATCTGCGTGCATCGCGTCGGCCCTGGTGTCGTCACCCACCAGGCCCTTGGTGCGGTCAACGTCGGCTATCACAGCGGTCCTTGCGCCGATCAGGCACAACGCATGGTGATCGTCGAAGAGGCGGCGACGTTGTTCCGCAGCGCCGGTATCGACGCCCAGGCCATGCCGGGCCTGCAACAGGCCCGCTGGCAGAAGCTGGTGTGGAATGTGCCGTACAACGGTCTTTCGGTTCTGTTGGGCGCCAGTACCACGCCGTTGATGGCCAACGACCATAGCCGCGAATTGATCCAGGCACTGATGGGGGAGGTGGTCCGCGGTGCGCAAGCCTGCGGGCATCATATCGCGCCGGGTTATGCCGAGTATCTGTTCACGATGACCGAGAAGATGCCCGACTACTGGCCGAGCATGTACCACGATTATTCCCACAAGCGTGCGCTGGAGCTGGACGCGATCTACGGCCGGCCATTGGCGGCAGCGAAAGCGGCAGGGTGTGAGCTGCCGAAAATCGAAGCCTTGTACCAGGCGTTGGCATTCGTGGACCGATATAACCGCTGAGCGGGCGAAAGGGGAGCGCTATGGCAAACAACATCGACGACAAACTGGTGCTGGCGATTTCGTCGCGGGCGCTGTTCGACCTGCGGGAAAGCCACAAGGTGTATTTGTCGAGTGGCGTCGAAGCCTATCGGCAATACCAGATCGAGCATGAAGACGAAGTCCTGGCACCCGGTGATGCCTTCGCCCTGGTGCAAAAGCTGCTGAACCTCAACGAGCACCTGGGGCGTGCCCGGGTCGAGGTGATCCTGGTTTCGCGCAACAGCGCCGACACCGGCCTTCGAGTGTTCAACTCGATTCATCATTATGGGCTGGCGATCTCGCGCGCGGCTTTCGTGGGCGGCCGCAGTCCTTACCCGTACCTCAAGGCGTTCGGTTGCGATCTCTTTTTGTCCACCCACGCTGAAGACGTGCGCAGCGCCCTGGACGCCGGGTTTGCCGCCGCGACCATTCTGTCGGGTGGTGCCAGTCGCGCGGCCAGCGAGGAACTGCGCATTGCCTTCGACGGCGATGCCGTGCTGTTTTCCGATGAGTCGGAGCGTGTCTATCAGGCCGATGGGCTGGAAGCCTTCCAGGCCAGCGAGCGACAGGCCGCCCGCGAGCCGCTGCGAGGCGGGCCGTTCAAGGGGTTCCTGGCGGCGCTCAATGCACTGCAGCGCGAGTTTCCCGAGGACGCCTGCCCCATTCGTACGGCGCTGGTGACGGCCCGTTCGGCACCTGCCCACGAGCGGGTCATCCGGACCTTGCGTGAGTGGGATATTCGCCTGGACGAGTCGTTGTTCCTGGGTGGCCTGACCAAATCGGCCTTCCTCGAAGCCTTCGCCGCCGATGTTTTTTTCGATGACCAGACCGGCCATTGCGAACTGGCCCGGGAGGTGGTCGCCACCGGTCACGTGCCCCACGGTATCAGTAACGAAATGAAGCCCTGACTGCCCTTGGTCCGGGACTTCAAGCCGCACGTCGCAGTCCCCGAGGCGCTGCTAAGCTGAATCAATCTCCGCCATTTTGGCACGCGAGGAGGTCACATGATTCGTTCGATGCTGTACGCCACAGACCTGGGCCTGTACGCCCCTTATGTGATGCAGCATGCCTTGGCGTTAGCACGGACGTTTGAAGCCGAGTTGTATGTGGTGCATGCGGTAGAACCGATGGGGCTGTTCGCCGAGTCGGTGTTGCAAAGCTATCTTGACGAGCAGGCGCTGAACGAATTTCACCGCCAAGGTCTGAATACGGTGATGGCCAATATCGAACAGCGAGTGCTCGACAGTTTCCGCGAGGAGTTGGGAGACGGTCAGCAGGATTTGCAACTGATCAAGTCGGTCAGGGTGTACCAGGGCGATCCTTCCCAAGTCATCCTGGAGCAGGCTGCGAAACTCTCTGTCGACTTGCTGATCGTAGGCAGTCATTGCCAAGGGGCAAGCGGTGAGACCCCCTTGGGCAGAACCGCTGCACGGGTATTGCAGTTATCCCGGGTACCGGTCTACCTGGTACCGCTGGTACAGCGCCGACGCCAAGGAGAGGGCTGAGGCTAAATGATGGCTTTTTATAAAAAGTTCTAGATTTATTGTCGAAACCTTTCATATAGTTATATACCGTCGCTGATGCCCGTGGCGTCCAACTGCTTTGAGGGATACATATGAAGCTTCAACAACTGCGCTACATCTGGGAAGTGGCGCACCACGACCTCAACGTTTCCGCTACTGCCCAAAGTCTCTACACGTCGCAACCCGGCATCAGCAAGCAGATCCGCCTGTTGGAAGATGAACTGGGCGTCGAAGTCTTCGCCCGCAGTGGCAAACACCTGACCCGCGTGACTCCGGCCGGCGAGCGCATCATCACCACCGCTGGCGAGATCCTGCGCAAGGTCGAAAGCATCAAGCAGATCGCCCAGGAGTTCTCCAACGAGAAAAAAGGCACCCTGTCGATCGCCACCACCCACACCCAGGCCCGCTATGCGCTGCCGCCGGTGATTAGCAACTTCATCAAGCAATACCCCGACGTGGCGCTGCACATGCACCAAGGCTCGCCGATGCAGATCGCCGAGATGGCCGCCGATGGCACGGTGGATTTCGCCATTGCCACCGAAGCCCTGGAGTTGTTCGGGGACCTGGTGATGATGCCGTGCTATCGCTG
Source organism: Pseudomonas sp. KB_12 (assembly GCF_052114545.1). Taxonomy (NCBI): domain Bacteria; kingdom Pseudomonadati; phylum Pseudomonadota; class Gammaproteobacteria; order Pseudomonadales; family Pseudomonadaceae; genus Pseudomonas; species Pseudomonas sp. KB_12. Next base: position 12,635 of record NZ_JBFREY010000051.1, read on the forward strand.
GAACCGCTGCGTGGTCGTGCCCCAGGGCCATCCGTTGACCAAGCTGCCGAAGCTGACCCTCGAAGCCCTGGCCGAATACCCGATCGTGACCTACGTATTCGGTTTCACCGGTCGTTCCAAGCTCGACGAAGCCTTCAGCCATCGTGGCCTGACGCCGAAAGTGGTGTTCACCGCCGCCGACGCCGACGTGATCAAGACCTACGTTCGCCTGGGCCTGGGCGTGGGCATCGTCGCGAAGATGGCTGTCGATACCAAGCTCGACAGCGACCTGGTAGTACTGGATGCCAGCGAGTTGTTCGAATCCAGCGTGACCAAGATCGGTTTCCGTCGCGGCACGTTCCTGCGGGGTTTCATGTGCGATTTCATCGAGAAATTTGCACCGCACCTGACCCGGGAAGTCATGGCCAAGGCCATCCAGTGCCACAACAAGCAAGAACTCGAAGAGTTGTTCGACGGCGTCGAACTACCGGTGCACTAAGACCCTTCTAGATCGCCTCGGTGACAGCGAACTGTTGCCGGGCGCCCGCTACCACGATCTCTACTTCATCCCCTTCGAACTTGCCCAGAAGGCCGCGGCCCAGCGGTGAGCGAGGGGTGATGACGGTGATCGGCTGGCCCACTAGCGAGACCTTCAAACCCGCTGCATCCGGCCCCAGGAAGAGCCATTGCTGACGGCCGTCCTCATCTTCCAGCCCGATCAATGTGCCGACCTGAATACCGCGCTGCTCGTCGTAAGGCCTTGGCGTCAGGTTCTGGCAGAGGGTGAGGGCCTGGCGGATTTCTTCTACGCGCCTGGCTTGTCCGGCGGCGAGGTAGGACGCCTCGAGGCCGAGGGTGTCGTACTTGTTCTCGGCGATGTTTTCTTCGTGGGTCGCGGTTTCATAGGCGGTCTGCGCAGCGCGTTCGGCGATGTCGAGATCAATCTTGAGCTTGTCGAGAATCAACTGGTGGACGGTCTGTTTGTTCATGGTCATTCGCAGAATTGCAGAACGTTGGCGCGGCTTTTTTCACTGGGCGCATTCTGGTCCTGTTGCAACCAGAACTGGCACTTGGGGTTGGACAGGTTGCGCGGATTGTTGCGGGCCTGGTCGAGCGCTTGGCGCTGCTCGTTCCTTTGCAGGTTCTGCTGATACTGCTCGAACATCGGTGTGGGCGGCTCAGGGGCCGGTTGCACCGCCGGCGCCGGTGGTTGCGCCAGTTGATGGACGGCGGCGGCCACGGGTGCCAGTTGTTCGTTGAACAGAAATCTGGACAGCAGCCAGCCCGTCAACACGATGGCGAGGAACCCCAGCCACAGGCCCAGGGCGATGCTGAAGGTCAATTGCAAAGCCGTGAGGCGCGAGGGTGTCGAGTGATCGGGCATGGCTGCTTCCTGGCAGGGTCATGGGCAGGCGATGATTGTCGCATGAAGATTAATCGCCGTCGGCTCTTCTGCGTGATCGGTTTATTCGGGACAATCAGGCCTTTGCCACAGGGAGTCGGGAATGACCGTGCGTTGGGATATTTTTTGCACCGTCGTCGATAACTTTGGCGACATTGGTGTCACGTGGCGCCTGGCTCGGCAGTTGGTGGCCGAACATCGATGCGCGGTGCGGCTATGGGTCGACGACCTGCGTGCCTTCGAACGAATTTGCCCGGAAATCGACATCACCCTGTCCGAGCAATGGCAGCAGGGCGTGCAAGTGCGTCACTGGCCCGTGGAGTGGGCGGCCACCGAAGCTGCCGACGTGGTGATCGCCGCGTTTGCCTGCCAGCTGCCGAGCGCCTACATGGATGCGATGGCCGCGCGCCAGACGACGCCCCTGTGGATGAACCTTGATTATTTGAGCGCCGAGGACTGGGTGATCGGTTGCCACGGCCTACCGTCGGTCAAATACAAACACGTGCAGAAATATTTCTTCTTCCCGGGCTTCCAGGAAGGAACAGGTGGCCTGCTGCGTGAGGCGGGGCTTCTGGAGCGCCGCCGGCAATTTCAGCAGGATGCCGAGGCGCAACGAATGTTCCTGCAAGGGCTGGGCGTCGAGCGGGCGCCGAATGCCTGCCTGATCTCGCTGTTTGCCTACGAGAACGCCGGGTTGGCGAGCTGGTTTGACGCAATGGCCGCCGATGCCCAGGCGTTTCATGTGCTGGTTCCCGAAGGGCGGGTACTCGGTGATGTCGAGCGTTGGCTCGGGGTCGATGACCTGGCGGTCGGTGCGGTACATCGACGCGGCGCGTTGACGGTGCAGGTGTTGCCGTTCATCCGCCAGGACCAGTACGATCAATTGTTATGGTGTTGCGATTTCAATGCCGTGCGTGGCGAAGACTCCTTCGTGCGCGCCCAGTGGGCCGGCCGGCCGTTGCTCTGGCACATCTACCAGCAGGAAGAAGACGTCCACCTGGAAAAACTCGAGGCGTTCCTCAGGCTCTACACCCAGGGGCTTTCCCCGGCGGCGCAAAAAGCGATCAGCGGTCTTTGGCGGGCCTGGAATGCCGGCCAGGACATGACCGAATATTGGAAAGCCAGCCGTGAACAGCCGCAGGAACTGGCCGAACATGCCCAGGCGTGGTGTCTGGAACAGGCCTCGCGAGCCGATCTTGCCGCAGCGCTGGTGAAGTTTTATGTAAATTGGATATGATACGCGGCCTAGATTTTTGTAAATCCCATCCAAATTCGGATATTCGCAATGAAAACTGGTAAAGAACTGAAACCCGGGACCGTGATCCGTCTCGAAAACGATCCTTGGCTGGTTCAGAAAGCTGAGTTCACCAAGTCGGGTCGTAACAGCGCGATCATGAAGACCAAGCTGAAGAACCTGCTGACCGGTTACAAGACCGAGATCGTCTACAGCGCCGACGACAAACTGGACGACGTGATCCTCGACCGCAAAGAAGCGACCCTGTCCTTCATCAGCGGCGACACCTACACGTTCATGGACACCACTGACTACACCATGTACGAGCTGAACGCCGAAGACATCGAAAGCGTTCTGCCGTTCGTTGAAGAAGGCATGACCGATGTCTGCGAAGCCATCTTCTTCGAAGAGCGCCTGGTTTCCGTAGAGCTGCCGACCACCATCGTGCGTCAGGTTGACTACACCGAAGGCTCCGCTCGCGGTGACACTTCCGGCAAGGTGATGAAGCCTGCCAAACTGAAGAACGGTACCGAGCTGTCGGTAGCTGACTTCATCGAAATCGGCGACATGATCGAGATCGATACCCGCGAAGGCGGTTCCTACAAAGGCCGCGCTAAATAAGCGAAGCCTTGTGTATGAAAAAGCCCGACCATTGAGTCGGGCTTTTTTATTTCAGGACTACACACCAAATCCCCGTGGCGAGGGAGCTTGCTCCCGCTGGGCCTGTAGGAGCTGTCGAGCGAAGCGAGGCTGCGATCTTCCCAGACACTTGAGTTTCAGCGAAAGGTTAAAAGATCGCAGCCTTCGGCAGCTCCTACAGCGCAGCCGAGCGGGAGCAAGCTCCCTCGCCACAAAAGCTTTGGCGTGCAGTCACTTCAGGTGTTGCTTGAGCTCCTGCGACGCCTGCAGCATCGCCGAACGTACCGCGGGCACCTGGCTGACCACGTTGAGCAAGCCATAGTCGTGGATCATGCCGTTGTAGCGTACGGCCGTGACGGGTACACCGGCCGCGTCCAGCTTGCGGGCATAGGCTTCACCTTCATCACGCAAGACGTCGGCCTCGGCGGTTTGTACCAGCGCGGGCGGCAGGCCCTTGAGTTGTGCGGTGCTGGCGCGCAGCGGCGAGGCATAGATCTCGCTGCGTTGCCCGGCATCGGTGGTGTAGTTGTCCCAGAACCACTTCATCAGGTTTTTACTGAGGAAGTGCCCTTCGGCGAACTGGTTGTAGGAGGCCGTCTCGAAGCTGGCATCGGTCACCGGCCACAGCAACGCCTGGAAACGGATCGCCGGCGTGCCTTTGTCCTTCGCCATCAGGGCCACGACCGCCGCCATGTTGCCGCCGACGCTGTTGCCCACCACGGCCAGGCGCTTGCCGTCGACGTTGATCTGCTTGCCGTGTTCGGCCACCCATTTCGTGGCGGCGTAGGCCTGGTTGATCGCCACCGGGTAATGCGCCTCGGGTGAGGGCGTGTAGTTGACGAACACCGCGACAGCGCCCGAGCCCGCCACCAGATCCCGAACCAGGCGTTCGTGGGTCGGGAAGTCACCCAATACCCAGCCACCGCCGTGGAAGAACATGAACACGGGCAACTCACCCTTGACCCCCGCCGGGCGAACGATGGTCAGGCTGATCGGCTGGCCATCGACCTGGATGGTTTTCTCGCTGACGTCGGCCTTGGGCAAGGTCAGTTTCACCCCCGCCTGGGCGCCCACCAGTACGGCGCGAGCGTCCTTGGGCGACAGTTGCTCCAGGGGCTTGCCAGTGCCGGCATTCAGCACGTCGAGAAACGCCTGGGTGTTGTGTTCGACGATGCCGTCGGCGAAGGCACTGCTGACGCTGAGGGCGAGAAGGGTACCGGCAAAGGCTTTGCTGAGCGTGTTCATGTGCATCTCCTTAGGTTCGGGTCCAGGGTCGGTGGTCAGACGGTGACGTGCAGGCGCACATCAACGTTGCCGCGGGTGGCGTTGGAGTACGGGCAGACTTGGTGAGCCGCATCCACCAGGCTTTGCGCGTCGGCCTGGTCCAGCCCTGGCAGGCTGATGTGCAGGTCGATGTCGAGGCCGAAACCGCCGGGGATCTGGCCGATGCCGACATGGGCGGTAATCGAGGCGTCGTCCGGGATCTTGCGTTTGCTTTGGCTGGCAACGAATTTCAGTGCGCCGATGAAGCAGGCCGAGTAGCCGGCGGCGAACAGTTGCTCAGGGTTGGTCGCCGCACCGCCTGCACCACCGAGTTCCTTGGGCGTGGCGAGTTTGACGTCGAGGATATTGTCACTGGAGATCGCACGACCATCACGGCCGCCGGTGGAGGTTGCGATTGCGGTGTAGAGAGTTTGCATGATGAGAGCCTCGCTTCTGGGTTGGTGTTTTTGCGCTAAATGTTTGCGCGCTAAGTAGGTGTGAAGCGAATGTATAGCGCTAATATTTTGCGCGCAAGATAAATTTTCGAGGCGAGTTGAATTTGCGCCGCCGAAAGGGCGTGTAACCATTGAGCTAGAGCGTTTCAGCGCAGAAAAAAAAATTTAGATGGGCGAGTTACAGATCAGGGAGCGGCAGGACTGCCGCCATCGCGAGCAAGCTCGCTCCCACATTAGATTTGCGTCTGAGCATCAAGTGTGGGAGCGAGCTTGCTCGCGATAGCGGTGGGTCAGGTGGAGGTAAGTCAGAGGCTGTCTTGCAAATGCCCGCGCAGTGCCTGCAGGTCAAGTTGCAGCTTCTTCAGCTGCTCCAGGGTCAGGCCGCTGGCAGCGAGGATGCACTGGGGGATGTCGAGGGCTTTTTCGCGCAGGGCGCGGCCCTGTTCGGTGAGTTCGACAATCACTACGCGTTCGTCTTCACGGCTGCGGGTGCGGCTCAGCAGGCCTTCGGCCTCCAGGCGCTTGAGCAGTGGCGTCAGCGAGCCGGGGTCTGTCAGCAGGCGCGTGCTGATTTCACCGACGGTCAAACCATCCTTTTCCCACAACACCATCATCGCCAGGTATTGCGGATACGTCAGGCCAAGAGCCTGTAGCAGCGGCTTGTAGACTTTGGTCATCAGCAGCGAGGTGGAGTGCAGGGCGAAACAGACCTGGTTGTCGAGCAGCAGGGCTTCGCAGGCTTCGGGGGTGTCGCGCAGGGTGTTCATGGCAAAACCTTCAATCAATGATCGTTACGAATCTAGCGGGCGAATCTTTAATGCGCCAGATAATTCTGATGCCCTGAACCGATGTTACGTTTCCCCGCTGGCGCCGACTGCGTAGGATAAGGCCCCTAAGGAAAGGGGAATCGTCTTGTTCGAATTTGTGCTGTTTTTGGTGTTTGGTGCCGTGTTGGGCACGCTAGGGGGATTGTTCGGGATCGGTGGCGGCCTGATTGCCATTCCGGTGCTGGGCGTCTGGTTCGGCCTCGACCAGCAACTTGCCCAGGGTACGGCGCTGGTCATGGTGGTGCCCAATGTGATGCTCGCGTTGTGGCGTTATCACCAGCGCAATCGCATCGAATTGCGCCATGTCCTGCCGTTGGCTTGCATGGGTTTCTGCTTTGCCTGGCTGGGTTCGATCTGGGCCGTGGGGATCGACGCGAACAGCATGCGGATCGGCTTCGTCGCGTTCCTGATCGCGCTGACACTCTACAATCTGGTCCGCATGTTCGCCGCCAACGCACCGGCTTCGGCGCAGATGCGTTATGGCTGGCCATGGCTCGCTGTGCTGGGGGCGGCGTCCGGCACCATGGGCGGTCTGTTCGGTGTCGGCGGGGCTGTTGTCGCCACGCCGATCCTGACCAGCATTTTTGGCACCACCCAGGTGGTTGCCCAAGGCTTGTCCCTGGCGCTGGCCTTGCCCAGTACCGGCGTGACCCTCGCCACGTATGCGTTTCACCACGAAGTGGACTGGAGCATCGGCCTGCCGTTGGCCGTCGGAGGCTTGCTGAGCATCAGTTGGGGGGTGAAAGTCGCCCACGCCTTGCCGGAGCGGCTGTTGCGCGGGCTGTTCTGCGGTTTCCTGGTGCTCTGCGCGGTGCTACTCGCCTTTAAAGTTTGAAGCCTTCGACGATGTGCTCGGCCAGGCACTCGGTGATCGGCGATGGGTTATGCAGGTTGCGGATCAGCATGATGCTGGCCTCGGGCAGTTCCGGCAGGTCTTCAGCCTCGCCCAGTACGCGCATGTCCGGGGTCAGCAGGCTTTCCAGTTGCGCCGTGATTGCCAGGCCGGCGCCCACCACCGCCATGAGCGCCGACAGGCTCGAACTGTTGTATGCCACGCGATAATCGCGGCCCATGGCATCCAGCGCATTGCAGGCCCATTGCCGGCAGAAACAGTCACTGTTGAACATCGCCAGCGGCAGCGGTGTTTGTTCATGGACGTTGAAGCAGGCGGCTTCGGCCCAGACAAAGCGCTCCTTGCGCAGCAACTGGCCGATTTCGTCCCCGGGTTTGCGGGTGACGATGGACAGGTCCAGGTCCTGGCGCAGCAGCAACTGCTTGGACGATTCGCAGTGCACTTCAATTTCGATCAGCGGGTAGAACTGAGCGAAGCGCTGCAGGATGCCTGGCAGGAAGCGCATCACGTAATCGTCCGGCGTGCCGATGCGCACCGTGCCGACCATGTGCGGTTCGCGCAGGGTATTGAACACCTCGCTGTGCAGCTTGAGGATCCGTCGCGCGTAACCCAACAGCACCTGGCCTTCAGCGGTGAGCTTGACCTGGCGCCCATCACGCTCGAACAGCCGGCGTTGCAACACGTCTTCTTCCAGCCGCTTCATCTGCATGCTGACGGCAGACTGGGTGCGATTGACCAATTCCCCGGCCCGGGTGAAACCGCCCTGGTCGGCGATGGCGACAAAGGTACGCAGCACTTCCGTATCGATGCTCGGGTAACTCGACAATTGATCAATCTCCGAGATGTATTGCATAAGAAACATTCGTTGGATTGATCTTATCGTTAGCGCGAGACTTGATCCATCCCCAACGGAGGACATCACGATGAAAGGTCAAAAAGGTTATCTACTGATAGACAAACTCTCCCACGGCTTTTCCGTCAGCGCCCTGCTGCACAAGTTTAGTCGCTGGTACGAATTGCACCACGAACGCGAACTGCTGGCCGGAATGAGTGACGAGGCGCTCAAGGACATTGGTGTGAGTCGTGCCGACGTGGAGCAGGAAGTGGTTCGGCCATTCTGGGACGACCCAATGCACAAATGAGCCATCCTTTCCTACACAAACCCCTTATTGGTGAGGTAGGTTGCGAGCAGACAAGGAGATCTTCATGCCCGCGACTCTGTCCTTTACCCTCAAACAGGCCCGGCGTCTGGCGTTGGCCGCCCAAGGATTCGATGGGCGCTCACCGCCAGCTTCGGTGCAACCCTCACGCCTCAACCGTCTGATCGAACGCCTCGGCGTCCTGCAGATCGACTCAGTCAATGCGTTGGTGCGCTCGCATTACCTCCCGCTGTTCTCCCGCCTCGGTCACTACAATCGCGATTTGCTCGATCAAGCCGCCTGGAGCCAGGGCCGACGTCGCACGCTGTTCGAATATTGGGGGCACGAAGCGTCGCTGCTGCCGATGTCGATGTATCCGCTGATGCGCTGGCGCATGGATCGGGCTTCGGGTGGCGAAGGGATCTACCAGCAATTGGCGCGTTTCGGCCAAGAACGCCAGGATGTCATCCGCCGCGTCCTGGCCGCGGTCCAGGAACAGGGCGCCCTGGGTGCTGGCAGTTTGTCTACGCGCAAGGAAAAGGCCGGGCCGTGGTGGGACTGGAGCGCGGAGAAACATGCGCTGGAATGGCTGTTCGCCGCGGGCGAAGTCACGGTGGCTGGGCGACGCGGGTTCGAGCGGCTCTACGACTTGCCCGAACGGGTACTGCCGGCCGCGATCCTGCAGCAACCGTTGCCGGACGAGGCCCAGGCCCAACGCGGCTTGCTGGTGCATGCTGCCGACGCCTTGGGCATTGCCACCGAGAAAGACCTGCGCGACTACTTTCGCCTCGGTCCGGCCGACTGTCGCGGGCGCCTGGCTGAGTTGGAGGAGGCCGGAGAGCTGCTGCGCTGCCAGGTGCAGGGCTGGAAGCAACCGGCCTGGTGCCGACCCGCGGCGAAAGTACCTCGCAAGGTCGCCGCCAGTGCCTTGCTGTCGCCGTTCGACTCGCTGGTCTGGGAGCGCGGCCGTACCGAGCGGTTGTTCGACTTTCGCTACCGGCTGGAGATCTACACCCCCGTGCACAAGCGGGTGTATGGCTATTACGTGTTGCCGTTCCTGCACCACGAACGCATTGCCGCCCGGGTGGACCTGCGGGCAGAACGGGCCTTGGGGCAGTTGGCCGTGCATGCCGTGCACGAGGATGCGTCGGGGCTGGACGAGGAGGGGATGCAGGCCCTGGCGCTGAACTTGAGGCGCATGGCCCGGTGGCTGGGGCTGGAGCGGGTCCAGCTCAATTGTCAGCGGGTGAGTGGGGGGCGGTTGGCGGTGGCATTGGCCCAGATCGAGGGTGACTGAGCCGACGCCTTCGCGAGCAAGCTCGCTCCCGCAAGGGATCTTGGGTGACCACAAGTTTTGTGTTCACCGCCGATCCAATGTGGGAGCGAGCTTGCTCGCGAAGCGATTGAACCGGCGAAGAAGAACCTACCGCCGAACCTGCTTCAAGGTTTCGGCAATCAAAAACGCCAGCTCCAGCGACTGATCGGCATTCATCCGCGGGTCGCAGTGGGTGTGGTAGCGGTCCGATAGCCCGTCCTCGGTAATCGGGCGCGCGCCGCCGATGCATTCGGTGACGTTTTGCCCGGTCATTTCGATGTGAATCCCGCCGGCATAGGTGCCTTCGGCTTCGTGGACCTGGAAGAACTGCTTCACTTCACCGAGGATCTGCGCAAAGTCGCGGGTCTTGTAGCCGCTGCTGGCCTTGATGGTGTTGCCGTGCATCGGGTCGGAGCTCCACAGCACTTGCTTGCCTTCACGCTGCACGGCGCGCAACAGCGGCGGCAAGTGTTCGCCGACCTTGTTGGCGCCCATCCGGGCGATCAGGTTCAGTCGGCCGGGGTCGTTCTGCGGGTTGAGCACGTCGATCAGGCGGATCAGGTCGTCCGGGTCCATGCTCGGGCCGACCTTGACCCCGATCGGGTTGTTCACCCCGCGCAGGAATTCGACATGGGCGCCGTCCAACTGACGGGTGCGGTCGCCGATCCACAGCATGTGGGCCGAGCAGTCGTAATAATCGTTGGTCAGGCTGTCACGGCGCACGAAGGCTTCTTCGTAATTGAGCAGCAATGCTTCGTGGGCAGTGAAAAAGCTGGTTTCGCGCAGTTGCGGCGAGCTGTCCATGCCGCAGGCGCGCATGAATGCCAGGGTTTCGTCGATGCGGTCGGCCAGGTGGCTGTACTTTTCCGCCAGGGCTGAATTGGCGATGAAGTCCAGGTTCCACTTGTGCACCTGGTGCAGGTCGGCGAACCCGCCCTGGGCGAAGGCGCGCAGCAGGTTCAAGGTGGCGGTGGACTGGTGGTAGGACTGCAGCAACCGCTCCGGGTCCGGTACGCGGCTTTTCTCGTCGAAACCGATGCCGTTGACGATATCGCCCCGGTAGGCCGGCAAGGTCACGCCGTCAATGGTTTCGTCGTTGGCTGAGCGCGGCTTGGCGAACTGCCCGGCCATGCGCCCGACCTTGACCACCGGGCAGCCGGCGGCAAAGGTCATGACGATCGCCATCTGCAAGAGCACCTTGAAGGTGTCGCGGATCTTGGCCGCCGAGAACTCGGCAAAGCTTTCGGCGCAGTCGCCGCCTTGCAGCAGGAACGCCCGGCCCTGGGTCACCTCGGCGAACTGACGGCGCAACTCCCGGGCTTCACCGGCAAACACCAGTGGCGGATAACTGGCCAGGGTCTGCTCCACCTGCAACAGGTGCGCGGCGTCGGGGTAGCGGGGTTGTTGCTGGATCGGCAGGGCGCGCCAGCTGTCAGGGCTCCAGGGTTGGCTCATCATGATCTCTAGGTGATTTACGCTCGGACGGCCATGTTATCAGCAAATTAGTGCGTGACCTGCTCCGGTTGCTTCGCGGACAATCGCGCCTTTGTCCCGTATTCGCAGGCTCAAGCCGGCACGGCCACCATCAGGAGATGAAATGACAGAGGAGCGCGTCGAGCATTTGCTCGCCGAGGTGCACGACGAGTTCGGCATGATTCGCGTATTCGAAGTGGCCGATTACCGGTTTCTCGAGTTTGGCGATGCCATCGAGCAGAGTTGCGTGTTCACAGCCGATCCGAGCTGGCTCGAATATGACTATACCCGCGCCATGCTCATCGGCGCGTTGTGTCACGAGCAGCCGGAAAGTGCGCTGTTTCTGGGGCTGGGCGCTGGTACGTTGACCCAGGCCTGCCTCAAGTTCCTGCCGTTGGAAGATGTCGAGGCCATCGAATTGCGCCCCGACGTGCCGCGCCTGGCCATCGAATACCTGGGGCTGGATGACGATCCGCGGCTGTACATCCGCGTCGGCGATGCACTGGAACTGCTTGAAAGCGCCGAGCCGGCGGACCTGATTTTCGTCGACCTCTATACCGATGTCGGTCCCGGCGTCGGGCACCTGGCCTGGGGCTTCCTGGAAAATTGCCAGAAACGCCTCAACCCGGGCGGCTGGCTGGTGATCAACCAGTGGGCCACCGATGACGGCAAGCCATTGGGGGCGGCGCTGTTGCGCGGCTTGTACCACCGGCATTATTGGGAGCTGCCGGTGAAGGAGGGCAATGTGATCCTCATCGTGCCGGCGGACCTGGATCAGGAGCTGGACATGCAAGGACTGGTCGCCAGGGCCGAAGGGCTGGCGCCGCGACTGGGTTATTCGTTGCAGTCGTTGATCAAGGCCATCCGCCCGGCGACCTGATCGAGCAAAGCCATAAGTCCTTGTGGCAAGTGAATGCCCCTGTGGCGAGGGAGCTTGCTCCCGCTGGGTCGCGAAGCGGCCCTTCGATTTCAGATATCAACCCAGGCGTCTGCTTCGCAGCCGAGCGGGAGCAAGCTCCCTCGCCACAAGGGCGAAGACGTGTGGAGGTGAATCGTTTTAGCTCGCTGTCCCAAGGCCTTGTGACAGCGAGCCCCATAACGGTGTTTGGCAATAAAAAAAGCTCCCTTTCTGGGCGAATTCCGGTATAGTGCGCGCCGGCCTTTAGCCGGGCCGCGTCAAGGTAGCGCAATTCCCCGAAGTCAGCTTCGGTTGCATGTCCGCACAACGGATGCTTCCACGACGTTCTTTTTCATTCATTCGTTTTCGCAAATCCCCGCCGACAAAGCAGCCAGGGCGACTCTTGAGTCTCAACACGGCACGCGCAGCTTTGGAGCATGGGTCTTTGCGGATGCACTTAGAGGCAGACCCATGACCCAGGAAACCGGCGGCTTCGCCGCTTTTAATCTCAACCCGAACATTCTTGCTGCCGTCACTGCGACCGGCTACGAAGAACCTTCGGCGATTCAGCAGCAATCGATCCCGATCATCATGGCCGGCCACGACATGATTGGCCAGGCGCAAACCGGTACGGGTAAAACCGCTGCGTTCGCCCTGCCGATCCTGCATCGCATCGATCCTGCCAAGCGCGAACCGCAAGCCCTGATCCTGGCGCCAACTCGTGAGTTGGCGCTGCAAGTAGCAACCGCTTTCGAAACCTATTCCAAGCAGATGCCTGGCGTTACTGTTGTGGCCGTTTACGGCGGTGCCCCGATGGGCCCACAACTGAAAGCCATCCGTAATGGCGCGCAGATCGTTGTCGCCACTCCGGGTCGTCTGTGCGATCACCTGCGTCGTGACGAAAAAGTCCTGGCTACCGTGAACCACCTGGTTCTCGACGAAGCCGACGAAATGCTCAAGCTGGGTTTCATGGATGACCTGGAAGTCATCTTCAAGGCCCTGCCAGCGACCCGCCAGACTGTATTGTTCTCGGCTACCCTGCCGCAATCGATCCGTGCCATTGCCGAGCGCCACCTGCGCGATCCGCAACACGTGAAGATCCAGACCAAGACCCAGACCGTCACCGCGATCGAACAGGCTCACCTGTTGGTTCACGCTGACCAGAAGACGTCTGCCGTTCTCAGCTTGCTGGAAGTGGAAGACTTCGACGCCCTGATCATGTTCGTGCGCACCAAGCAAGCGACCCTGGACCTGGCCAGCGCCCTGGAAGCCAAAGGCTACAAAGCCGCTGCGCTGAACGGTGACATTGCCCAGAACCAGCGTGAGCGCGTGATCGACTCCCTCAAGGATGGCCGCCTGGACATCGTTGTGGCGACCGACGTTGCTGCCCGTGGCCTGGACGTTCCGCGCATCACCCACGTGTTCAACGTGGACATGCCGTACGATCCGGAATCCTACGTTCACCGTATCGGCCGTACTGGCCGTGCCGGTCGCGAAGGCCGTGCGCTGCTGCTGGTCACCCCGCGTGAGCGTCGCATGCTGCAAGTGATCGAGCGTGTAACTGGCCAGAAGGTGGCTGAAGTTCGCCTGCCGGACGCCCAGGCCGTTCTCGATGCTCGCATCAAGAAACTGACCAACAGCCTGTCGCCACTGGTGGCTGACGCCGAATCGACCCACGGTGATCTGCTCGATCGCCTGACCGCCGACATCGGTTGCACCCCACGCGCCCTGGCCGCCGCACTGCTGCGCAAGGCCACCAATGGCCAAGCGCTGAACCTGGCTGCAATCGAGAAGGAACGTCCCCTGGTGCCGAACAACGCACCGCGTGGCGATCGTCCTGAGCGCACCGGTGATCGTCCGGACCGTGGTGATCGCGAGCGTCGTGCTCCGATCCCGCTGGCCGAAGGTCGTGCTCGTTGCCGTACCGCGCTGGGTGCCCGTGACGGCATCGCTGCCAAGAACCTGCTGGGTGCCATCCTTAACGAAGGCGGCCTGGCCCGCGAAGCGATCGGCCGCATCCAGGTGCGTGACAGCTTCAGCCTGGTAGAGCTGCCGGAAGATGGTCTGGAGAAGTTGCTGACCAAGCTGAAAGACACCCGTGTGGCTGGCAAGCAGCTCAAGCTGCGTCGCTATCGCGAAGATTGATCGGCTCTTGGGCTGATTGATCGAACATGAAAAATCCCCGACTGGTTCGGGGATTTTTTATGCCTGTCGTTTGGTGTTCTGTCATGGAAAGTGGTGTGGAGGCCAATCGCGAGCAAGCTCGCTCCCACAGAAAATCCAATGTGGGAGCGAGCTTGCTCGCGATTGAAGCGACCCGGTCAATCGAACCGATAGATGTCCATCCCCAGCGTCCCCATCGTGAACCCCGCATGGGCGATGCTGAACTTGCCCCCCGCACCCCGGGCAAAATACAGCGGCAGCAAGTGCTCATCGCTGGGGTGGCTGCGCACGGCGTTCGGCGCCTGGCGACGGTAATCATGCAGCGCAGCCTCGTCGTCGGCCGCCAGCTTCTCAACCATCCAATCGCGAAAGGCCTTGGCCCAGGGCTCGATGCTGTCGGGGCCGGCGTTCCAGTCCAGGTCACGCAGGTTATGGGTGATGCTGCCGGAACCGATCAGCAAGATGCCCTGCTGACGCAGGCTCGCCAGGGCCTGGCCGACCTGTGTCTGCAGTGTCGGTCCCTGGCGGCTGGGCAGGGAAACCTGCACCACCGGGATGTCGGCCTCGGGGTACATCAAAGACAATGGCACCCAGACGCCATGGTCGGACGGCCGTTGAGGGTCGAGGCGTGCCGGCAGGTTCGCGGTGTTGAGCATGGCAGCGACTTGCGCCGCCAGTTGAGGATCGCCAGGCGCGGGGTATTGCACCTCATACAGGGCTGGTGGAAAGCCGCCGAAGTCGTGCCAGGTGCGCGGCTGCGGATTGGCGCTGACCAGCAGTTCGTTGCTTTCCCAGTGGGCGGACACGATGACGATGGCCTTGGGCTTGGGCAACTGAGCGGCCAGGCGAGCCAATGCCGGACCGCTGTCGCCGGGCTCCAGGGCGAGCATCGGTGAGCCATGGGAGATAAACAGGCTGGGCAGCATGAAGGGACTCCTGAGCGTTAAGATGGGGTCATCTTCCATCAGGTCAATGATCTAAATCTAATATAAGTTTTAGCCCGTTTTTATCGAATTTCTTGGAGTGAATCATGGAGCCCGATTTTTGGCACAAGCGCTGGTCATCGAACCAGATTGGTTTTCACTTGCCGGAGGTGAACCCCTACCTGCAACGTTTCTGGCCGCAATTGGGCTTGGCCCAGGGCAGTCGGGTGCTGGTGCCGTTGTGTGGCAAAAGCCTGGATCTGCTGTGGCTGGCTCATCAGGGCTATTCGGTGCTGGGCGTGGAGTTGTCGGAAAAAGCCGCCACGGATTTTTTCCTTGAGCATCAGCTTGAGGCGGTTGTAAGTGAAGAGGGCGCTTTCAGGGTGTTCCGTGCCGGTGATATCGAGATTCGCTGCGGTGATTTCTTTGCCCTGGACCCGCAGGATGTGGCCGATTGCACGGCCCTGTACGACCGCGCTGCATTAATCGCGTTGCCCCTTCCGATGCGCGAACGGTACGCGGCTCATCTGCAGAAGATCTTGCCCGATGGGGTCGGCTTGTTGATTACCTTGGATTACAACCAGGATGAAATGCCTGGCCCACCGTTTTCCGTCGGGGATGATGAGGTGCAGCGGTTGCTGGGAGGTGTCTGGCAGTTGGAGGTGTTGCAGGAGCAGGATGTACTGGGGGAGAGCTGGAAGTTTTTGCAGGCGGGTGTGAAACGGTTGGATGAGCGTGTTTATCGGCTGTCCAGAGGTTGAAGCGGTGGTTCTGCTGATGCCATCGGGAGCATGCTCGCTCCCACATTGGATCTGCTGTGAACACAAAACCTGTGGTCACCCAAGTTCCTTTGTGGGAGCGAGCTTGCTCGCGAAGGCGGCCTGACAGGTGGCCTGGATTTTGTTGATTGAGTACATATCCGTTGCTGCGGTAACGGCGGCTTAGGGTTCCGCTCTTACAGCGGGTCACTTTTGGAAGAGCCGGGAGCCGGACCAGCCAAAAGTAACCAAAAGCGCTTTGCCCCACCACTCGGTGCCTCGCTTAGGCTCGGCATGCCCTCACTCCGGCATTGCTCCGTGGGCCCGCCGCGAAGGGCCATCCATGGCCCAGCGCGGCTATCCCGGCATCCATGCCGGGATGCCCACTGCGCAATGCCTGCGTTCGG
>NZ_JBFREY010000052.1:0-28041 GCF_052114545.1 Pseudomonas sp. KB_12
CACCGCTCACCGCTCTACCTGCTCCTTCCGGGCCTCGATGAACTGAAGCCCAACACCTTCGAAACTTACTTAACTCATTGAATCTCAAGGAGTTTTCCGTTTCGACTGCGCCGGAAGTGGGGCGAATTATAGACTTCCAGAATCTGCCGTCAACACCTTTTTTCACAATTCTGTCACATCAGTCAAAAAGCACCGCAAACACACAGGCCGGCGCCCAAGGGCGCCGGCCTCTTCACTTACCGGTTACAAGCTGGGGAACGCAAACTGCGAAGCCTCATGGCTGGCACGCTGCGGCCAACGCTGGGTAATAGCTTTGCGACGGGTATAGAAACGCACGCCGTCCGGGCCGTAGGCGTGCAAGTCACCGAACAGCGAGCGCTTCCAGCCGCCAAAGCTGTGATAGGCAACCGGCACCGGCAATGGAACGTTGACGCCCACCATGCCGACTTCGATCTCATCGCAGAACAACCGCGCAGCCTCGCCATCGCGAGTGAAGATGCAGGTACCGTTGCCATACTCGTGATCGTTGATCAATTGCATCGCCTCTTCCAGGCTATTGACCCTGACGATGCACAGTACCGGCCCGAAGATCTCTTCCTTATAGATGCGCATCTCAGGGGTCACGCGATCAAACAGGCAGCCACCCAGGAAGAAACCTTCCTCATGCCCCGTCACACTCAAGCCACGGCCGTCGACCACCAGCGAAGCACCCGCCGCCACACCGTCTTCTATATAGCCGCTGACCTTGTCCCGATGCTGCCCCGTCACCAACGGCCCCATGTCCAGCCCACAGGATGTACCTGCACCAATCTTCAGCGCCTTGATCTGCGGTACCAGCTTGGCCACCAGCGCATCCGCCACCTGGTCGCCGACACACACCGCCACCGAAATCGCCATGCAGCGTTCACCGCACGAACCGTACGCCGCGCCCATCAGCGCGCTGACGGCATTGTCCAGGTCCGCATCCGGCATCAGCACCGCATGGTTCTTCGCCCCACCCAGCGCCTGGACACGTTTGCCGCGCCGGGTGCCCTCGGCATAGATGTATTCGGCAATCGGCGTTGAACCAACAAAACTCAGCGCCTTCACTTCCGGCGCTTCGATCAGCGCGTCCACCGCAGCCTTGTCGCCGTGCACCACGCTCAATACGCCCTTGGGCAAACCGGCTTCCAACAACAACTGGGCGATCAGCAACGTCGAACTCGGGTCACGCTCGGACGGCTTGAGAATAAAGCAGTTACCGCAAACGATCGCCAGCGGATACATCCACAGCGGCACCATCGCCGGAAAGTTGAACGGCGTGATGCCCGCCACCACGCCCAGAGGCTGGAAGTCTGACCAGGCGTCGATGTTCGGTCCTACGTTACGGCTGTATTCGCCTTTCAGGATTTCTGGTGCCGCACAGGCGAACTCGACGTTTTCGATGCCACGCTTGAGCTCACCGGCCGCGTCTTCCAACGTCTTGCCGTGTTCTTCACTGATCAACTGCGCGATGCGCGACTCGTTCTGCTCCAGCAGTTGCTTGAAACGAAACATCACCTGCGCGCGCTTGGCCGCCGGTGTATTGCGCCAGGCCGGGAAAGCCGCCTTCGCCGCGTCGATGGCCTGCTGGATGGTCGCGCGATCAGCCAACGGTACTTTATGGATGGCCTGGCCAGTGGACGGGTTGAACACATCGGCGGTGCGAGCGCTGTCGCTCAGCAGTTCGCCATTGATCAAATGCGGGATGAGGCTCATGGGGGACTCCAGAATTATCCACAGGCGCCCGTGACCGGACGCCCGTTATCGAAAGCTATATAGAAGGACGTATCAGTCGAGCTTGTTCAGCACTTCACCGACCGCATCGAACAGGCGATCCAGATCCTGCGGCTTGCTGTTGAACGTTGGCCCGAACTGCAGGGTGTCGCCGCCGAAGCGCACATAGAACCCGGCTTTCCACAACGCCATGCCGGCCTCGAACGGACGCACGATGGCATCGCCGTCGCGCCCGGCGATCTGGATCGCGCCGGCCAGGCCATAGTTGCGAATGTCGATGACGTTCTTCGCGCCCTTCAAGCTGTGCAATGCATTCTCGAAATGCGGGGCGATCTCGGCCACGCTCTGTACCAGGTTTTCCTTCTGCAGCAGGTCCAGCGCCGCCAGGCCAGCCGCGCAGGCCACCGGGTGGGCCGAGTAGGTGTAGCCGTGGGGAAATTCCACCGCGTACTCGGGTGTCGGCTGGTTCATGAACGTCTGGTAGATCTCGGAGCTGGCAATCACCGCCCCCATGGGAATCGCACCATTGGTGACTTGCTTGGCGATGCACATCAGGTCCGGGGTCACGCCGAAGCTGTCGGCACCGAACATCGAACCGGTGCGGCCGAAACCGGTGATCACTTCGTCGAACACCAGGAGAATGCTGTGTTGGTCGCAGATTTCCCGCAGGCGCTTGAGGTAACCCTCAGGCGGCACCAGCACGCCGGCCGAACCCGCCATCGGTTCGACGAACACCGCAGCGATGTTGGACGCATCGTGCAGTTCGATCAGCTTCAGCAACTCATCGGCCAAGGCGATGCCACCCTCTTTTGGCATGCCACGGGAATAGGCATTGCTGGCCAGCAAGGTGTGAGGCAAGTGGTCGACGTCCATCATGGCCTGGCCGAACAGTTTGCGGTTGCCGTTGACACCGCCGAGGCTGGTGCCGGCGATGTTCACGCCGTGATAGCCACGGGCACGACCAATCATCTTGGTCTTGGTCGCCTGGCCCTTGAGACGCCAGTAGGCGCGGACCATCTTCACCGCGGTATCGGCGCACTCGGAGCCGGAGTCGGTAAAGAACACATGATTGAGATTGCCCGGGGTCAGGCTGGTGATTTTTTCCGCCAGTTGGAACGACAGCGGATGACCGTATTGGAACCCCGGCGAATAATCGAGGGTGCCCAGTTGCTTGGCGACCGCTTCCTGGATTTCCTTGCGGGTGTGCCCGGCACCGCATGTCCACAGGCCCGACAGCGAGTCGTACACCTTGCGCCCCTTGTCATCCACCAGCCAACTGCCTTCGGCAGCGACGATCAGGCGCGGATCGCGCTGGAAATTGCGGTTGGCGGTGTAAGGCATCCAGTGGGCATCCAGCTTGAGCTGGCTGGCCAGGGAACCGGCAGCGTGTTCGGGCATGTTCATCGACAAAACCTCGCAGGTCATAAGCGACAGGGAATCGAAAGCGTTCTTGCAGCTAAGTTGCCACGGCGATAAAGTCGGTGAAATCCAACTTTTGTAACCTTCAGTCGGTGGATCACTAAACTATGAGCGTTCGTCGCCCCGATCCACTGGCCCAGGTCAGCGACTTTGATATTCGCCTGCTGCGCATCTTCCGCAGCGTAGTGGAATGTGGTGGATTTTCCGCCGCTGAAACCGTGCTTGGCATCGGCCGCTCGGCCATCAGCCAGCAGATGAGCGATCTCGAGCAACGTCTCGGCCTGCGTCTGTGCCAGCGTGGGCGCGCGGGCTTTTCCCTGACCGAGGAAGGTCGCGAGGTTTATCAATCGGCGTTGCAGCTATTGAGCGCACTGGAAAGCTTTCGCACCGAGGTCAACGGTCTGCACCAGCATTTGCGCGGTGAGTTGACCATCGGCCTGACCGACAACCTGGTCACCCTGCCCCACATGCGCATCACCCACGCCTTGGCGCAATTGAAAGAACGCGGGCCCGACGTGCAGATCCAGATTCGCATGATCGCCCCCAACGAAGTCGAGCAAGGCGTGCTCGACGGGCGCTTGCATGTTGGCGTAGTTCCCCAGGCCAGTGCCCTGTCCGGGCTGGAATATCAACCGCTGTATAGCGAACGATCGCTGCTGTACTGCGCGGTCGGGCATCCGCTGTTTTATGTCGATGACCAGCAACTCGAGGACGCTCGCCTCAACAGCCAGGACGCCATCGCGCCGACCTTCCGCCTGCCAGCCGAAATACAGGCCCATTACCAGGCGCTCAATTGCACCGCGAGCGCATCGGACCGCGAAGGCATGGCGTTCCTGATCCTCACCGGACGCTACATCGGTTACCTGCCCGATCACTACGCCAGCCTCTGGGTCCAGCAAGGTCGGCTGCGCGCCCTGAAGCCCTCCGCACGGTTCTATGACCTGAGCCTGGCGTCGGTCACGCGCAAGGGGCGTCGGCCTCACCTGGTGCTGGAGAGTTTTCTCGAAAGCCTCGCCGCTACCCGCTGATCCCCTTTGCCCACCTGTGGGAGCGAGCTTGCTCGCTCCCACAGGTGTTTAGTCGGGCTTTTAGTGTGATGGCACTTGTCGGATTGATGCCGGTGCGCTATCAACGCATTTGCTTGCCCACAGACCCAGCCCGGAAACGCCCATGACCTTTGAAGTCCCTGCCCACGGTGGCAAACCCACCAGTCGCATTCGTCAAAAGAATGAAGAGACGATCCTCAAGGCTGCCGAAGATGAATTCGCCCGTCACGGGTTCAAAGGCACCAGCATGAATGCCATCGCCCTCAAGGCCGGGCTGCCCAAGGCGAACCTGCATTACTACTTCACCAACAAGCTCGGCTTGTACGTGGCGGTGCTGAGCAACATCATCGAATTGTGGGACAGCACCTTCAATACCCTCACGGCCGAGGATGATCCGGCCGAAGCCTTGACCCGCTATATCCGCGCCAAGATGGAGTTCTCTCGTCGCCAACCCCAGGCGTCGCGGTTGTTTGCCATGGAAGTGATCAGTGGTGGCGAATGCCTGAGCGAGTATTTCAACCAGGATTATCGCGCCTGGTTCAATGGCCGGGCGGCCGTATTCCAGGCCTGGATCGATGCCGGCAAGATGGACCCGATCGACCCGGTTCACCTGATTTTCCTGTTGTGGGGCAGTACCCAGCATTACGCCGACTTCGCCACCCAGATCTGTCGCGTGACCGGGCGCAGCAAGTTGACCAAGCAGGACATGGTCGAGGCTGGCGACAACCTGATCCGCATCATTCTCAAGGGCTGCGGCCTGACACCTGCCCTCTAAGATCGCCATGCCCTTTACCCTTGCCGGCTTTTGCGAATACCGCGAAGAAATTCGCAAAAGCCGCTTCATCACGTTCGCCGCGCCCATCACCAGCCCCGCCGACGCCCATGCCTTTATCGACCAGCACAGCGACCTGAATGCCTCGCACAATTGCTGGGCCTGGAAACTCGGCGACCAATACCGCAGCAACGACGATGGCGAGCCGGGAGGCACCGCCGGGCGGCCGATCCTGGCCGCGATCGAAGCACAAGCCTGCGACCAGGTCGCGGTGCTGGTGATCCGTTGGTACGGCGGGATTCAACTGGGCACGGGCGGGCTGGCCCGGGCTTATGGCGGCGGCGCGAACAAATGCCTGCAAAACGCCGAGAAAATCGAATTGATCAGTCGCGTGGCGTTGCGCTGTTCCTGTGGATTCGCCGAACTGGCCCTGGTGAAACTGCGCGTCGCCGAATGCGGCGGGTTGGTCAATGAAGAACGCTTTACGGCCAATGGCGTCGACCTTCAACTGGCCGTGGGCGAAGCGCAGATCGAAACATTGCAAACGCACCTCGCCGACCTGAGCCGTGGCCGGATCCTGCTGGCACGTTGAGACAACCTGCGACCTTTCAGGGCGCCCCGCAATCGTTCAACTTGCCCACATCCACTGTGTACCCGACTGTGGATAACCTGAGCACATCCCTCTGTAACCCTTCTGTCATGCGGGTTTCAGAGAGTTGCTCATTTTTCAGCCAAAGTCTCGCCGAACCGACAAATCCATCCATAAAACAAACGCTTGCGGCGGTTTATCACCTTTAGAAGAAAGCCCCGCAGTGCTTATGCCCGAGTTTCCGGCTTGCACACAATAACTGTGGAGCAACCTGTGGATAACCCGTTCATGGCTCCTGCCACCCCAAGAAGGGCATGGCTCGCAGCCGCTTGCTCAATTTTTAACCACCCATTTCAGGGCAAACCGATGCCTGCGCAAAACTCCTGCGCTCCAAGCCGGTGCAGAATTTTCCTGCGGCAGATGCCCAGGCGACATGCAGAGAGCCTTGGCGACGCGGGTCGAGGCAATTTCCTGACCTGATGGCCAGGAAATTGCTTTATCCACAGGCATTCCTGTCCATCGGCCCGAGCCTGTCATGTCCAACCCCGATTCCATCGCGCGCCTGCAATTGCGCAACATCAGCAAACACTACCCCGGTTGCCTGGCCAACGACGCCATCGACCTGAGCATCCAACCCGGGGAGATCCACGCCCTGCTCGGGGAAAACGGTGCGGGTAAAAGTACCCTGATGAAGATTATCTACGGCGTCACCCCTGCCGATTCGGGCGAGGTGATCTGGCAAGGCCAGCGCGTCAACCTGCGCAACCCGGCCCAGGCCCGCAGCCTGGGAATCGGCATGGTGTTCCAGCATTTCTCGCTGTTCGAAACCCTCACCGTTGCGCAAAACATTGCCCTGGCTATGGGCGCGGCAGCCGGTACGCCGGCGCAGCTGGAACCCCGGATCCGCGAGGTTTCCAGGCGCTACGGCATGGCGCTGGAGCCGCAGCGGCTGGTCCACAGCTTGTCGATTGGCGAGCGGCAGCGGGTGGAGATCATTCGCTGCCTGATGCAGGACATTCGCCTGCTGATTCTCGACGAACCGACTTCGGTGCTCACGCCCGTGGAAGCCGAAGAATTGTTCGTGACCCTGCGCCGCCTGGCGAGCGAGGGCTGCAGCATCCTGTTTATCAGCCACAAGCTTGGGGAAGTGCGAGCGTTGTGCCACAGCGCCACGGTGCTGCGCGGCGGGCGGGTGTCGGGGCATTGCACGCCGGCGCACTGCTCGGACCGGGAGTTGGCGCAACTGATGGTCGGCGAAGCGGCCGGGCTGATCACGGATTATCCCAAGGTCAGCGCAGACAAAGCCTTCCTGCAGATCAACAAGCTGTCCTGGCACAACCCGGACCCGTTCGGCTGCTCGTTGCGGGACATTGACCTTGAGGTCTGCAGCGGCGAAATCGTCGGCATCGCCGGGGTGGCGGGCAACGGTCAGGATGAATGGCTGGCGTTGCTCAGCGGAGAAACGCCGCTTGCCCGCCAGCAAGGCGAAACGATCCGATTCGACGGGCAACCCGTGGCTCATCTACGCCCCGACGCCCGTCGCCGGCTCGGGCTGGCCTTTGTCCCCGCCGAGCGCCTGGGCCATGGCGCCGTGCCGCAGTTGAGCCTGGCGGATAACGCCTTGCTCAGCGCTTTCCAACAGGGCCTGGTCAGCCACGGACTGATTCGCCGCAGCAAGGTCGAACACCTGGCCGAGGAGATCATCCGTCGCTTTGGCGTGAAGACACCAGACACCAAAACCCCGGCGCGCAGCCTCTCGGGAGGCAACCTGCAGAAATTCATTCTCGGCCGGGAAATCCTGCAACAGCCGAAGCTGCTGGTGGCCGCTCACCCGACCTGGGGCGTGGACATCGGCGCGGCCGCGACCATCCATCGCGCCCTGATTGCCCTGCGCGATGCAGGCGCGGCGATTCTGGTGATCTCCGAAGACCTGGACGAACTGTTCCAGATCAGCGACCGCCTCGGCGCCTTGTGCGGCGGGCGTCTGTCGGCCTTGAGACCCACCGTCGAGACCCGGCTCAGTGACGTCGGCGGCTGGATGGCCGGCCAGTTCGACGCCCCTCAATCCCCTGCCCGCGCGCCGGTTTAACGGAGTTCTACATGCTGCTTTCTCTCGAACCTCGCGGCCAGCAATCGCGCCTGATGCTCTGGTGCTCGCCGCTCTTGGCCGCCGTGCTGACCCTGGGCTGCGGCTCACTGCTGTTCATCGCCCTCGGGCATGACCCGCTGCAAACGCTGTACACCTTGTTGATCGCCCCGATCAGCGACCTGTACGGCGTGTCCGAATGGCTGGTCAAGACCTTGCCGATCCTGCTGTGTGCCCTCGGCCTGGCAGTGGCCTATCAGGCGCGAATCTGGAACATCGGCGCTGAAGGCCAACTGCTGCTGGGCGCCCTGGCCGGCAGTGCCTTGGCAGTGAACATCATCGACATGCAAAGCCGCTGGGCACTGGTGCTGATCCTGCTGACCGGCACCCTGGCCGGTGCCGCCTGGGCCGGGCTCACGGCGTGGCTGCGCACGCGCTTCAACGCCAACGAGATCCTGACCAGCATCATGCTCAATTACATCGCCCTGAACCTGCTGCTGTTTTGCGTTCACGGGCCGTTGAAAGACCCGGCGGGTTTCAACTTCCCGGAGTCGGCGATGTTCGGCGAGGCCAGTCGCCTGCCGTTGCTGCTGGAAGATGGGCGGGTCCATGCAGGGCTGTATTTCGCCCTGCTGGCGCTGGTGGCGGTGTGGGTGTTGCTGCAGAAAAGCTTCGTCGGCTTTCAGATCAAGGTGCTGGGCCTCGATGCCCGCGCCGCCGGGTTCGCCGGTTTTCGCCAGAAGCCGTTGGTGTGGCTGGCGTTGTTGATCAGCGGGGCACTGGCCGGGCTGGCCGGCGTCTGCGAAGTGACCGGGCCGATCGGTCAGCTGGTGCCGCAGGTGTCGCCGGGCTACGGCTATGCAGCAATTACCGTGGCGTTCCTGGGTCGCCTCAATCCCATCGGCATTCTGTTTTCCAGCCTGTTGATGGCATTGCTGTACATCGGCGGCGAGAGCGCGCAGATGTCGTTGAACCTGCCCCAGGCAATCACCCAACTGTTCCAGGGGATGATGCTGTTTTTCCTGTTGGCCTGCGACGTGCTGATTCTGTACCGGCCACGCCTCAACCTGCGCTGGGCCCGGCGCCCCCGAACCACCGCCGTACAGGCAGGAGCGCTGTGATGGATATCGACCTGTTGAGCAATATTTTCTACGCCATGGTCCGCTGCGGTACGCCATTGCTGCTGGTAGCCTTGGGTGAATTGGTCTGCGAAAAAAGCGGCGTCCTCAACCTGGGCCAGGAAGGCATGATGCTGTTCGGCGCGGTGATCGGTTTTATCGTCGCGTTCAACAGCGGCAACCTCTGGCTCGGCGTGCTGCTGGCGATGGCTGCCGGCATGCTGTTGTCGGCGTTGTTCGCGCTGGTGGCGCTGGTGTTCAACGCCAATCAGGTCGCCACCGGGCTGGCGCTGACGATTTTCGGCGTGGGCCTGTCGAGCTTTGTCGGCGCGGCCTGGGTCGGCAAGCCGTTGGCCGGGTTCGAGCCGCTGGCGATTCCTTACTTGAGTGACATTCCACTGATCGGGCGGATGCTGTTTGCCCAGGATCTGCTGGTTTACCTGTCCTTCGCGCTGTTTGCCCTGGTGGCGTGGATGATTGTGAAAAGTCGCGTCGGGTTGATCATCCAGGCCGTCGGGGAAAACCCCGATGCCGCCAGTGCCATGGGCCTGCCGGTGCTGCGGGTGCGAACCCTGGCGGTCTTGTTTGGCGGCGCCATGGCCGGGTTGGCCGGCGCCTATCTGTCGCTGGCCTACACGCCGATGTGGGCCGAGAACATGAGCGCCGGGCGCGGCTGGATCGCCCTGGCGCTGGTGGTGTTCGCCAGTTGGCGGGTGTGGCGCCTGCTGCTGGGCGCCTACCTGTTCGGCCTCGCCAGCATCCTGCACCTGGTGGCCCAGGGGCTGGGCCTGGCGATTCCATCGAGTCTACTGGCGATGCTGCCGTATGCCGCGACCATTGTGGTGCTGGTGCTGTTATCCCGGGACGCCGTGCGCACCCGGCTGTATGCGCCGGTGTCCCTGGGGCAGCCTTGGCAGGCGGGGCATTGAGATAGACCGTGGCGTGCCTATCGCGAGCAAGCTCGCTCCCACACACGGCCGGCAGTTCCGACTCAGGCCCCCTGTGGGAGCGAGCTTGCTCGCGATGAGTCCCGAACAGGCAACACCTGAACCAAACCCCACACCACCTCGAAAACCAGGAAAACCCACAACACCGCGCTGGCCCCATGAAGCAGTGCATACAGCATCCAGGCTGCAAACAGAAACCGCCCCGTCGCGTCATAACGCCCGTACAGCGGCTGCGGATCCCTAATCCGCAGCACCGCCCACACGCAGACAATCGAGCCGAGCAGATTCACCATCAGCACATGCGCCGGCGCAAACGGCGGTAGTTCTCCAGGCAGGTCGAATAGCTGAGTCAGGCTCATCAACACACCATGCAGCGCCGCAAAGCTCCACGGCGTGACCAGCGCGGCCGACACGATCAGGTCGTACCAGGCGCTGCCAAGCACCACCCGGCGGTATTGCATCGAAGTCCACATACACTTTGCTCCAGATAATTGGGGAGCGAAGAGGCTAAAGCCTGGGGTATGCTCCAAGGTCAAGTCCTCTGGAGTTCCACAATGCGCATCGGTGAATTAGCCCAGGCCTGCGCCGTCAGTCGAGACACGCTGCGCTTCTACGAGCAGCGGGGCCTGATCGCAGCGTCGCGTAGCGCCAATGGCTATCGCGACTATCCCGCCGACATAGTGCAACTGGTGCTCTATATCAAGACCGCCCAGCGCCTGGGCTTTACCCTGGGCGAGATCAGCGCCAGCGTTGGCGCCCTGTGGAACGCCCCCGATCCGGACTGCGCGGTGACGCAATTGCTGCAAGACAAACTGAACCTGATCGAAACCCGCATCACCGAACTCGATGCGTTGCGTCACGAGCTGAAACAACGGCTCGGGCAACGCTGTCCATTAAATCCATGACCTCTTTCTTTCAAGGATGCCTCTCATGAATTCGGCAAGAAACGCATTGATCATCGGCGCCTCCCGGGGCCTGGGCCTTGGTCTGGTGAAGACGTTGCTCAGCGATGGCTGGAACGTGACCGCCACCGTGCGCAACCCGCAGAACGCAGAGGCTTTGAAGACGCTGGGCCCGGTGCGGATCGAAAAACTCGACATGGACGACCAGCAAGCGGTCATCGCCCTGAGCCAACAGCTCAAGGGCGAGACCTTCGACCTGCTGTTCGTCAATGCCGGCGTCAAGGGCCCGGACAACCAGAACCCGGGCGGCGCGACGCTGGCCGAAGTCGGCCAGTTGTTCTTCACCAACGCCGTGGCGCCGATCAACCTGGCCCAACGCTTTGTCGGCCAGATCCGCGACGGCAGCGGCGTACTCGCCTTCATGAGTTCGGTGCTGGGCAGCGTGACCATGCCCGATGCGCCGGAACTGGCGCTGTACAAGGCCAGCAAGGCAGCGCTCAACTCCATGACCAATAGCTTTGTCAGCCAACTGGGCGAGCAGGCATTGACCGTGCTGTCGCTGCACCCGGGTTGGGTGAAGACTGACATGGGCGGCGAAGGCGCGGACATCGATGTCGAGACCAGCACTCGCGGGTTGATCGACCAAGTGAATGCGTTCGTCGGCAAAGGCGGGCATCACTTCGTCAACTACAGGGGCGAAACAATCCCTTGGTAACTCCGCTAATCCCCTGTGGGAGCGAGCTTGCTCGCGATAGCGGCCTCACATCCAACATCGATGTCGACTGACCTACCGCTATCGCGAGCAAGCTCGCTCCCACATTTTTGATCTCAGTGGGCACTGGAAATGTTTTCGGCAACCTGAGTAAACTCCGACCCTCGCCCCCCCACGGCGACCCTGGATCAGCAGACAGGGCATCACTGAGCTGGCTAACCTGAACCCACTTTCAGAGGAGCCGGCCACCATGCCTGCGACCCGTACCTGGTTAAAAAATCCCCTCGCCATTTTCACGGCCAACGACCTCGATGCCCGTGGCGGCCTCGTCCTGCAGGACGGTGTGATCGTCGAACTGCTGAGCGCCGGCCAGCAACCCGCCCAGCCCTGTGACGACATCTTCGACGCGCGCGAGCATGTGATCCTGCCGGGGTTGATCAACACCCACCATCACTTCTACCAGACCCTGACCCGCGCCTGGGCGCCAGTGGTGAACCAGCCGTTGTTTCCCTGGCTGACGACCCTCTACCCGGTGTGGGCGCGGTTGACCCCGGAAAAACTCGCCCTGGCCAGCAAAGTGGCCTTGGCCGAGTTGCTGCTGTCGGGCTGCACCACGGCGGCCGACCACCATTACCTGTTTCCCGAAGGCCTGGAAAATGCCATCGACGTGCAAGTGCAAAGTGTTCGTGAACTGGGCATGCGCGCGATGCTGACCCGCGGTTCCATGAGCCTGGGCGAAGCCGACGGTGGCTTGCCGCCGCAGCAGACCGTGCAGCAGGGCCAGGTGATTCTCGACGACAGCCAGCGCTTGATCGGTCAGTACCACGAGCGCGGCGACGGCGCGCAGATCCAGATTGCCCTGGCGCCCTGCTCGCCGTTTTCGGTCACGCCGCAGATCATGAGCGCCAGCGCCGAACTGGCGGAAAAACTCGACGTACGCCTGCATACGCACCTGGCCGAAACCCTCGATGAAGAAGCGTTTTGCCTGCAACGCTTCGGCCTGCGCACCGTGGACTACCTGGACAGCGTCGGCTGGCTTGGCCCGCGTACCTGGCTGGCCCACGGCATTCATTTCAACCCGGATGAAATCGCCCGTCTCGGCGCCGTCGGCACCGGCATCTGTCACTGCCCGAGTTCGAACATGCGCCTGGCCTCGGGCATTTGCCCGACCCTGGACCTGACCGCCGCCGGCGCTCCCGTGGGCCTGGGGGTAGACGGTTCGGCGTCCAACGATGCCTCGAACATGATCCTTGAAACCCGCCAGGCGCTGTACATCCAGCGCCTGCGCTACGGTGCGCAAGCGATCACGCCGGAACGCGTGCTGGGCTGGGCGACCCGGGGCTCGGCGCAACTGCTCGGGCGCAGCGATATCGGTGAATTGGCGGTGGGCAAGCAGGCCGACCTGGCGCTGTTCAAGCTTGACGAACTGCGCTTCTCCGGCAGCCACGATCCGATTTCCGCACTGCTGCTATGCGGTGCGGATCGGGCGGATCGGGTGATGATCGGTGGGCAATGGCGGGTCATCGACGGGCAGGTCGAGGGATTGGACTTGAAGGGCTTGATTGCCGATCACAGCCAGGCGGCGCGGGAACTGATCGCCGGCACCTGACCGGACGCCATCGCGGGCAAGCCTTGCTCCCACAGATGTCCATGAGTCCCACAGACTTTCATTGATCTGTGGGAGCAAGGCTTGCCCGCGATGCTCTTCTAGAGGCCCAGCAGGGACAACATGATGAACGTCGCAAACAACACAAAATGGGTCATGCCTTCGATGGCATTGGTCTCGCCATCGTTGAGGTTGATCGCGCTGACAATCAGGGTGATGAAGATCATCACCGTCTGCACCGGGGTCATTGCCATCTGAAACGGCTGGCCGGTGTAGAGGGCCATGGCCTCCATCACCGGCACGGTCAGGATCACGGTGGACAGCGAAGCGCCCAGCGCGATATTCACCACCGACTGCATGCGATTGGCGAGAGCCGCGCGCAGGGCGGTGAGGATTTCCGGTGCGGCGGAGATAGCGGCCACCAGGATCGCCGTGACCACCGGCGGTGCACCCGAGCCTTCCAACCCCAGGTCGAGGGCCTTGGACATGACTTCGGCCAGGGCGCCGATCACCACCACGCCAAACACCAGCGCGCCGATGGAAAGCGTCAGGCTGATGGGTTGCGGTTCGTTTTCCACCGGTTCTTTCTTGCGGCGTTTTTCCGGATAGCTGTAGCTGAAAAAGTAACTGTGAGGCCCGACCTGCATGCGCAGGAACAAGGTGTACAGCACGATCATCGCGCCGATGGTAAAGGCCGAATACATTTTCCAGCTCTCGCGGGGAATGAACTCCGGCACCACCATCGATACCCCCATGGCGGTGAGAATCATCACGCTGTAGGTGCGCGCCGAATCGTCGTTGTAGGCCTGCTCGCCATGCTTGATCCCGCCCATCAGCGCCGCGAGCCCGAGGATGCCGTTGATGTCGAGCATCACCGCCGAGTAGATCGTGTCCCGCACCAACGTCGACGAAGCCTCGTTGCTCATCATGATCGCCAGGATCACCACCTCCACCAGTACCGCCGACAGCGTCAGGATCATGGTGCCGTAGGGATCACCGACCTTTTCCGCCAGCAGTTCGGCGTGATGGGCCACGCGCATGGACGCCGCGACGATGAAACCGATCAGGACCAGGCCGCCGGCCAACGCCACCACTTGCCCGCTGCCCAGCAGCCAGTGCTCCAGCGGATAGGCGATACACGCGGCGATCAGCGCCAGCAACAGTAGTTTTTCTTGCTTGAGCAAAGTGAGCATCGCGGGCCTGTCAGCGTGGGCGGGGTCATGAGTTACTGACTATAGGAGGCGGTGAACGTTTCGTTCGGTGTGATGCACCAGGGGGTGGCGCTTGCAGGCAGGGTGCACCTTTATTGTTCTCAAGGGCCTCATCGCGGGCAAGCCTTGCTCCCACAAGTATCGCGGCGCACTTGTGAAGCAAGGCTTGCCCGCGATGACGGCAACAAGGTATCGACTATTTGTTGTCTTGTTGGTCAGCATTTTGCATTGGTGCTGCACAGCCAACCTCACAACAAAATGGAGTTCGAGTTCATGCACCAACGCCCCTTGAAAAAGTTGCTTTGCGCCGTCGTCGCCGCCCTCGGCCTGGGCGCCGGCCTGAATGCCAGTGCCGCCGACCCGCTGAAGGTCGGCTTCGTCTACATCGGCCCGATCGGCGACCATGGCTGGACCTATCAGCATGAACAAGGGCGCAAGGAGCTGGCGGCGAAATTCGGCGAGCAGATCACCACCAACTACGTGGAAAACGTGCCGGAGGGTGCCGACGCCGAGCGGGTGATCCGCAACATGGCCAAGGATAAATACGACCTGATCTTCACCACCTCCTTCGGCTACATGAACCCGACACTGAAAGTCGCCAAGCAGTTTCCCAAGGTGACCTTCGAACACGCCACCGGCTACAAGCAGGACAAGAACCTGGGCACATACCTGGCTCGCACCTACGAGGGCCGCTACGTCGGTGGCTTCCTCGCGGCCAAGATGACCAAGACCAAGAAGATCGGTTATGTCGCGTCCTTCCCGATCCCGGAAGTCATCCGCGACATCAACGCCATCCAACTGGCCCTGAACAAGTACAACCCCGGCAGCGAGATCAAAGTGGTGTGGGTCAACTCCTGGTTCGACCCGGGCAAGGAAGCCGACGCCGCCAACGCGCTGATCGACCAGGGTGTGGACGTAGTGTTCCAGCACACCGACAGCCCGGCGCCGATCCAGGCTGCCGAGCGACGCGGCGTCTATGCGGTGGGCTACGCTTCGGACATGGCCCACTTCGGGCCCAAGGCGGTGCTGACCTCCATCGTCAATGACTGGGGCCCGCATTACATCCAGGCGACCCAGAGCGTGCTCGACCACAGCTGGAAATCCCAGGACTACTGGGGCGGCCTGAAGGAAGGCACGGTGAAACTGCCAATCAGCGACCTGGTGCCGGCAGCGGTCAAAAGCGAAGCCGAGCAGATCATCGCCGACATCGAGAGCGGCGCCTTCCACCCGTTCACCGGCCCGATCAAGGACCAGGCCGGCGTCGAGAAAATCCCGGCGGGCGTGAGCGCCACCAACGCGGAACTGGCGTCGATGAATTATTACGTGGAAGGCATGAAGGCTGAGATTCCGAAATAACCCCCAGCCCAAAAACCAACACAAAACCCATTGTGGGAGCGAGCTTGCTCGCGATAGCGGACTGACATTCAATATTTGTATTGACTGACCCACCGCTATCGCGAGCAAGCTCGCTCCCATATGGGGTGCCTATTTCAAGTCAGGAAAGCAGGATGAACAGCCTTCCCATCATCGACATCAGCCCACTCTACGGCGATGAGCCCGACGCCTGGCAAACCGTCGCCGAGCAGATCGACCGCGCCTGCCGCCAATGGGGCTTTTTCTACATCAAGGGCCATCCCATCACTCCGGCGCGCATCGCCGAGGTACTGGGCAGTGCGCAACGCTTCTTTGGCCTGCCCGTCGAAGAAAAGCTCAAGATCGACATCACCCAGACCCGCCACCACCGTGGCTATGGCGCCGTCGCCACCGAACAACTGGACCCGACCAAGCCCAGCGACCTGAAGGAAACCTTCGACATGGGCCTGCACTTGCCGGCCGATCATCCCGACGTGCTGGCGGAAAAACCCTTGCGCGGCCCCAACCGGCATCCGCATCTGGGCGGTTGGGAAACCTTGATGGAGCAGCATTACCACGACATGCAGGCACTTGCCCAAACCCTGCTGCGGGCCATGACCCTGGCGCTGGGTATCGAACGGGACTTTTTCGACACGTGCTTCAACGAGCCGGTCAGCGTACTGCGCCTGATCCACTACCCGCCCCGCGACACCGCCAGTAGCGCCGAGCAGCAAGGTGCCGGCGCCCATACCGATTATGGTTGCATCACCCTGCTCTACCAGGACGCCGCCGGCGGCCTGCAAGTGCGCAACGTCGACGGCCAGTGGGTCGACGCGCCGCCCATCGACGGCACCTTCGTGGTCAACCTCGGTGACATGATGGCGCGCTGGAGCAACGACCGTTACCTGTCCACGCCGCATCGGGTGATCAGCCCGCTGGGGGTGGACAGGTACTCGATGCCGTTCTTTGCCGAGCCGCACCCCGACACGCTGATCCAATGCCTGCCCGGTTGCCAGGATGACGCCCACCCGCCAAAGTACCCAACGACTACCTGCGCCGAATTCCTGCTGTCGCGCTTCGCCGACACCTATGCTTACCGGCGTGAGTCGCTCGCCGTGTAGTGGATCAGCCGGTCAGGTTTTACCCGACAGGGCGGCCAGCGTCTGTAGAATGCCCGCCATCGATTCGCTGATGAGAAAAGACCATGTACGACTGGCTGAACGCCCTGCCCAAGGCTGAACTGCACCTGCACCTGGAAGGCTCGCTGGAGCCCGAGTTGCTGTTCGCCCTGGCCGAACGCAACAAGATCGCCCTGCCGTGGAGCGACGTCGACACCCTGCGCAAGGCCTATGCCTTCAACAACCTGCAGGAATTCCTCGACCTGTATTACCAGGGCGCCGATGTGCTGCGCACCTCCCAGGATTTCTATGACCTGACCTGGGCCTACCTGTTGCGTTGCAAGGCGCAGAACGTGATCCACACCGAACCGTTCTTCGACCCGCAGACCCACACCGACCGTGGTATCCCGTTTGAAGTGGTGCTCAACGGCATCGCCGCCGCCCTCAAGGACGGCGAGCAGCAACTGGGCATCACCAGCGGCCTGATCCTGAGTTTCCTGCGCCACCTGAGCGAAGAACAAGCCGAGAAGACCCTCGACCAGGCGCTGCCGTTCCGCGAGGCATTCGTGGCCGTGGGCCTGGACAGTTCGGAAATGGGCCATCCACCGAGCAAGTTCCAGCGCGTATTCGACCGCGCACGCAACGAAGGCTTCCTGACCGTCGCCCACGCCGGTGAAGAAGGCCCGCCCGAGTACATCTGGGAAGCCCTGGACCTGCTGAAGATCCAGCGTATCGACCATGGCGTACGAGCCATTGAAGATGAGCGACTGATGCAGCGGATCATCGACGAGCAGATTCCGCTGACCGTGTGCCCGCTGTCCAACACCAAGCTGTGCGTCTTCGACGACATGTCGCAGCACAACATCCTCGACATGCTCGAGCGCGGCGTGAAGGTGACGGTGAACTCCGATGACCCGGCGTACTTCGGCGGCTACGTCACCGAGAACTTCCACGCGCTGTATACCCACCTGGGCATGACCCAGGACCAGGCCAAGCGCCTGGCCCAGAACAGCCTGGATGCGCGGTTGGTCAAGCCTTAAGCGTCACCGAACCCCCTGTGGGAGCGAGCTTGCTCGCGATAGCTTTGGATCAGCCAACATTAATGTCGACTGACACACCGCCTTCGCGAGCAAGCTCGCTCCCACAAGGGATAGTGTTTAGTCGGCGACGGTCGCTTCGCTCAACTCCTCCAACGTCTTGCCCCGCGTCTCCATCCCGAACAACCAGACCACCCCCGCCGCCACGGCGAAGCACAACGCGCCCAGGGCAAACACGCCACCCTGGCCGGTGATGGGGAATACCAGCCCGGTTACCAGCGGGCCGAGCAACGAACCGACGCGTCCCACCGCCGAAGCAAAGCCTGAGCCGGTGGCCCGGGCCGAGGTGGGGTACAGCTCCGGCGTGTAGGTGTAGAGCACCGCCCACATGCCGAACAGGAAAAACTGCATCAGCAACCCGGTGCCGATCAACAGGCCGACGTTGCCGCCAAACACCGCGCTCTGCCCATACAGAAACGCCATCGCCCCACCGCCCAACAGCGTGATGATGCACACCGGTTTGCGCCCCCAGCGCTCCACCAGCCAGGCCGCCATCAAGAAGCCGGGAATCCCGCCCAGGGAAATCAGCACGGTGTAGTACACCGACTGGGTCACCGCAAACCCCGACTGCTGCAACAACGCACTGAGCCAGGAGGTCAGGCCGTAGAAACCGAGCAGGGCAAAGAACCAGACGCTCCAGATCATCATCGTGCGCTGGCGATACTGCGGTGACCAGATCTGCGCCAGGGCCGAAAAGAAATTGCCCGGCGTACTCTCAACCCTTGGCAAACGGATCGGCTCCGGCAGGTTCTGATGCCCCAGCGAGGCGCGGACCTTGTCTTCGATTCGCTTGAGCACCGCGTCCGCCTCGTCACCCCGACCGGCTTGCTCCAGCCAGCGTGGCGACTCGGGAATGAAGAAACGAATCGCCAGGACAAACACCGCCGGCACCGCCAGCACCAAAAAGATGTCGCGCCAGCCGACCACCGGCAGCAGAAAATACGACAGCACCCCCGCCGCCACGAAACCCAGCGGCCAGAAGCCATCCATCAAGGCGATGTAGCGGCCCCGACGCTTGGCCGGGATCAGCTCCGAAAGCATCGACTGGGCAATCGGAAATTCCATGCCCATGCCGATGCCCAGCAGGATGCGAAACAGCGTCAAGGTCTCGATGTCCTGGGCCGTGGAGCACAAGTAACTGGCAATGCCCCACAACACGATGCTCCACTGGAACACCGGCTTGCGCCCGAAACGATCGGCCAGCATGCCCGACAGCGACGCTCCCACCACCATGCCGAAGAAGCTGGAGCTGGCGAGCAAACCGGCCTGGGCGGTGCTCAGGCCGAACTCGGCTTTGATCGACCCCAACAGGAACGTCATCATCGCCAGGTCCATGGAGTCAAAGAAAAACGCCAGGGCGATGATGATGAAGATGACCCGGTGGTAACCGCTGATGGGTAACCGTTCCAATCGTTCCGCCGCGCTGTAGCCGTGAGTGTCCATGCTGCCTCCCCCAATCCGATAATTCCCCGGACCGAGTGTGCGCGAACCTCGCAGGTGGCTATTGCTGAATACGACCTGCCGACAGCCCTGAGCGACGCATCAGGAGCGTTCCCTAGATTGCCATCTCCACCGTGTCCTGCCGGGCGAACCGGTGGATTTCCTGCTGGCCGAGCGTCGTCACCTGCAAGGCTCGCGAATCGTTGGGCAAGCTCAGCCAACCCGACTGCATGAACAGTTGCAGCAGGGCCGCCCCCAGCGCGCCCCCCAGGTGTGGACGACGCTCGCTCCAGTCGGGGCAGGCACAGGCGATGTGGGTGTTGCGATGGGCCAGGGCCTGGATGAACAGGCCACGTCCGGCCAGTTGATTGGCGCCCTTGTGGGTGACGATCACCCGCTGCTCGAACTGCTCGATCCACCCAGCATCCAGCAGGCGCTGGTAGAGGTCGGCCGCCAGGGTTCCTCCCAGGTGATCGTCGCAAAGCCTGGCGCGCATCAACGAAGCAGGGGCCGACGGCGCCTTGGTCGGCATGACCCGGCGCTTGAAGACGTCTGGAATCTGCCGCGGCGTACTGACCAGCGTCGCGCTGGCCAGCGCTTCGACGGCCGCGCCGATTTCAGGCGCTGCCAGGCGGAAAAACCGCTTGCGGCCCCGGGCTTCGACTTTCAACAGGCCTCCGGCGGACAGGCGTCCCAGATGCGCGTTGGCCGAGGACGGCGACAACCCGGCGAGCAACGCCAACTCCTCGGCCTGGCGGGCCGTGCCGTCCATCAAGGCCCACATCATTGCGCTGCGCTTGGGGTCAGCCAGCAGCGTGGCGATCTGGCTGATGCAAGGTGCATGTTCCATGTATTCACTCCCTGTTGAATCATTCGTCTACTGCTCTGGCGCAGGCGGCCGCTAGTATAAGCGGGGCGCTCGAGCTTTCCTGTCCTCCGGAAACCTATGGAGGCGATTGTTCCTGAGGGAAAATTCTCTATTTGCCCGCGACTAATGACTGCCCCCCATCGAGAGCGGAAAACGCGCCGTCAACTCACCGCAGCGGGCCTGGAGCATGTCCCGCAAAAGGTTGATGGGCTTGCTCAATTGCGCCCGATGGGCACACAGCAGATTGAGGGGCGCGCGTTCGCATTGCAGGTGCGGCAAGAGGATTTTCAAGCGCCCGGCCAGCACGTCGGTGGACACATCCAGCCACGATTTATAGGCAATCCCGGCACCCGCTACCGCCCAGCGCCGCACCACATCGGCGTCGTCACTGAAACGGTCGCCACTGACGGTGAGGCTCACTTCCCGTTTGCCGTCATGAAAACCCCATCGGTCATGGACCCGGCTGCCAAGCATGTACAACAGGCAGTTGTGCTGGGCCAGTTGCTCCAACTGATGGGGTTCACCCTGGCGAGCCAGATAGTCCGGCGATGCGCACAACACCCGGCGGTTATCCGCGGCAATGGGCAGGGCGACCAGGCTCGAATCTTCCGGCTCGCCATAACGCAAGGCGATGTCCACCGGCTGCGTGAACAGATCGGCCATGCGATCGCCCAGCAACAGCCGCACCGTCAGCCCGGGGTGCTCGCGCTGGAACGCGTCCAGCCAGGGCAGCAGCAGGTTGCGTCCCAGGTCCGACGGTGCGGACAACTGCAACACCCCACTGACCTGGTCCTGGCCGCTGGTCAATAACCGCCGGCCTTCGTCAAGGCTGCTCAATGCGGCCCGGGCATATTCGAGAAAGCCCTCGCCTTCGGCCGTCAGGCGCAGGCTACGGGTGGAACGGGCCAACAGCCGCGCGCCGAGGTGCTGCTCGATCCGTTTCAACGCGGCACTGGCCACCGCCGCCGACAGGTCCATGACCCTGGCCGCAGCCGAAAGACTGCCCAGGTCCGCCGCCCGGACAAACAACTGCAAGTCATCGAAGCGAAGCATGACGACTCCATTATCAAAAAATTATTGAAAGAGCCTGTTCTTTTAGCCGGTTTTATCTCGACGATAAATAGCTAAACATGGCTTTCATCGAACTCATCTCACGGAACCCCTTCATGAAAGCCATCGCCTACTACCACTCGTTGCCCATCACTGACCCGCAATCGCTCCAGGACATTGAGCTGCCGGAACCGGTCGCCGGTCCCAGGGACCTGCTGGTGGAGGTCAAGGCTATTTCGGTCAACCCGGTGGACACCAAGGTCCGCCAGAACGTCCAGCCCGAAGACGGCGCAGCCAAGGTGCTGGGCTGGGACGTGGCCGGTGTGGTCAAGGCGGTGGGCAGCGAGGTCACGCTGTTCAAGGCCGGGGACCAGGTGTTCTACGCCGGTTCCATCGCCCGGGCCGGCGGCAACAGCGAGCTGCACGTGGTGGATGAGCGCATCGTCGGCCACATGCCCAAGACCCTCGGTTTCGCCGAAGCGGCGGCGCTGCCGCTGACGGCCATTACCGCCTGGGAGTTATTGTTCGAGCGCCTGCAAATCCAGGAAGGCCAAAGCGACCTGGGCCAGAGCTTGTTGATCGTCGGCGCTGCGGGCGGCGTGGGATCGATCCTGACGCAACTGGCCAGCCAACTCACCGGGCTGAAGGTGATTGGCACCGCGTCCCGTGTGCAGACCCAGGATTGGGTGCGCAACCTGGGGGCCGACCTGGTGATTGACCACAGCCAGCCATTGAGCGAAGTGTTGAAAGAAGCGGGCCAGCCCCAGGTGACTCACGTCGCCAGCCTGACCCAGACCGACCAGCATCTGGACCAGTTGGTCGAAGCCCTCGCGCCCCAGGGCAAACTGGCGCTGATCGACGATCCCAAGGCGCTGGACGTGACCAAGCTCAAGCGCAAGAGCCTGTCGTTGCATTGGGAATTCATGTACACCCGCTCCCTGTTCGAGACGGCCGACATGCTTGAACAACACAAACTGCTCAACCGCGTGGCCGCCCTGATCGACGCTGGCACACTGAAGACCACGGTTGGCGAGCATTTCGGCACCATCAACGCCGAGAACCTGCGCCGGGCGCATGCCTTGCTGGAAAGCGGCAAGTCCAAGGGCAAGATTGTGCTTGAAGGTTTCTGACGGCACTGGGCAGTCGCCCTGCAAACAATCCTGTAGGAGCGAGCTTGCTCGCGATGGGGCCAGGTCAGGCAACATTGATGTCGGCGGGTCTACCGCTATCGCGAGCAAGCTCGCTCCCACAGGTGTTGCATCAACCTGGAACTGCACCGTCAGTCCGAGAATTGATCCTTGTCACAATTGCGATCGCATTCGGGTCTACACTCGAGGCCTTTGCAACGCAATCTTTTCGTGAGGAGGTCAGCAATGAAGATCCTGATAAAAGAAGTGGCAAAATCCCAATGGCAAGTGCGCCTTGACCAGCACGTCGTCACCTTCCGTACCGAGGCCGAGGCCCAGGCCTTCGCCAGCACCCTGCAAGCGCGGATCCTCGCGCCCCATCATTTCCCCGAACAACAACAGCGCGCGGCCGGCTGAGTCAGCCCTCGCGACTGGCCTGGGCCAGCGCCCGGGCATTTTGCAGGCGACGACTCAGCATCGTTGCGCTCACCACCAACAGCCCGCAAAGGCTGATGACCAGTGCCATGGGCACGGCGGTGCCGTCATGCAATGCCGCCACCAACGAGGCGGCCCCAGCGGCTACGGAAAACTGCAG
This sequence comes from Pseudomonas sp. KB_12, assembly GCF_052114545.1. Classification (NCBI taxonomy): domain Bacteria; kingdom Pseudomonadati; phylum Pseudomonadota; class Gammaproteobacteria; order Pseudomonadales; family Pseudomonadaceae; genus Pseudomonas; species Pseudomonas sp. KB_12. The sequence goes on from NZ_JBFREY010000052.1 coordinate 22,812, forward strand.
GCATCCCAGCATCGCCGAAGCACTGCCGGCCCGGGCGCCCTGTCCATTCATGGCGCAGGCCGAGGCGTTGGGAAGGATACAACCCAGGCTGGCGATGCAGATAAACAGCGGGACCAGCAGCGGCCACAACTGCGCAGGTTGCAATGAACTGACGGCCAACAGGCTCAGCCCGGCCCCCAGGTAGACCCATACCGCGCGGCTCAGCAGGAACGCCGGGCCGCGCTTGGACAGCAGCCGGGCGTTGACCTGGGCAACCAGGATGAAGCCCGCCGCGTTGGTGCCGAACAGCCAACCGAAGTGTTCGGCCGGTACCCCGTAGAGCTTGATGAAGACGAAAGGCGAACCGGCGATGTAGGCAAACATCCCAGCGATAGCGATGCCCCCCGTCAGTGCATGGCCGAGGTAGACGGTGTCGGTCAATAACCGGCCATATTGGCGCAACGCCCCCGACAACGGTTGCCGAGGCACATGGTCCGGCAAGCTTTCCGGCAGCCACAAGGCCACCGCCGTCGACGCCAATGCGCTGAACACGGTCAGGGCAATGAAGATTGACTGCCAGCCATGCAGGTTCACCAGCAACCCGCCGAGCATCGGCGCGAGAATCGGCGCCAGGCCCATCACCAGCATCAATTGCGAAAACACCTTGGCCGAACCCACCGCGTCGCATTTGTCGCTGACCACCGCCCGCGAGATCACCATCCCGGCGCATCCACCCAGGGCCTGGACGAAGCGGGCGCCGATCAGCCATTCCAGGCTCGGCGCGTAGGCGCAGGCCAGGGAGGCCAGGGTGAACAGGCCGACGCCGGTCAGCAATGGAATGCGCCGTCCGAAGCGATCCGCCACCGGCCCATAGGCCAGTTGCCCGATGGATAAGCCGAGGAAATAAGCCGCCAGGGTCAATTGAATGTGTTTTTCGTCGGTACCGAAAGCCGTAGCCATCGCCGGAAAGGCAGGCAGGTAGAAGTCGATCGCCAAGGGACCGAAAGCGCTCAAGGCGCCAAGAATCAGAATGGTTCGCAGGTTCATCGGGCGTCCAGCTCAGGCGTCGTTCGACAGCCCGACAGTCTAGCCGTGCCGGACGCTCTTGAACATTCCGGTAGGTCGCTAACGATTAAAAAACTTCAAGCAGGGCTGGCCTCATAGCCCTCCTCCTTGATGGCCGCGAGCACGGCATCGGCCGGCAACGAACTCTGGACCTGGACAGTCTTGGCACCCAGGTCGATTTGCACATCGGCCGCCGGGTCCTTGGCCTGGACAGCCTGGGTGATGGCCTTGACACAGTGACCGCAGGACATGCCCTGGACATTGAAAGTTTGCATGAGATGACTCCTTGGGATTGAGGTTGCCAGCAGTCTCAAGCTTGCCATCATGGCAAGGTCAAGTTCTGACAAAAACTGCCGGGCTGGCAATCGACATCGCGCTCAGCCAAGCTGCACACATCAAGGATTTAACACCGGAGGTTCAGCCATGCGCTGGTCAGCGTTCAGCCTGTTTTGCATGCTCGGTTTTTCAGCGGTGGCGCCCCAGGCATCGGCCGCTGGCGAAGACTACGGCGTGTTGATCATTTCTCGCGAGCGCCTGGAAGTGGCGACCAATTGCGAAATCGGCATCTACATCCAGGATCAGCTCTCGGCCAGGCTGTTCCAAGAGCAAAGCACCTCGTTCAACCTGCCGCCGGGCCAGTTCTCCTTACGCCTGAAGTTGCTGCCAGGCCAGGCACCGGGGTGCAACCCGGGCATGCTCGCGCCAGGGTCGCAGAACATCACGCTCAGGGCCGGTGACATCCTGAAGTTCCGCATCGCCATGAATGAACAAGGCATGTACCTCAAGCAGGCCGGGCTCGGTTACTAACACACCTCTTGCCCCTGTGGGCAAGCTTTGTGGGAGCAAAGCTTGCTCGCGATCCAGGCGCCGCGGTCATTCAGAAAGCTGCGGTGCTTTCATCGCGGGCAAGCCTTGCTCCCACAGAGCCAGATCTCATATTAGGAGTCGGCAGCGCTTTTTGGATTGGCGCTTGACCTTGCCAGCATGGCAAGGTTGATCCTGTAGTCATTCACTACAGGGAGCCTGACCGATGTCCGAATCCACCACGTTCGATCTACCGATTGCCGGCATGACCTGCGCCAGCTGCGCCGGGCGAGTCGAGCGGGCCTTGAGCAAAGTCACCGGCACCCGCGCTGTCAGTGTGAACCTGGCGACTGAACTGGCGCGTGTGCAGGCCCCTGAAGGCAGCCTGCCGGCCTTGATGCAAGCCGTCGAACAGGCCGGCTATAGCGTCCCCGTGCAAACCCTGGAGCTGAACATCGACGGGATGACCTGCGCCTCCTGTGTCGGCCGGGTCGAACGCGCCCTGGGCAAGGTCGACGGTGTGAACAGTGTCAGCGTCAACCTTGCCAATGAGCGGGCCCACCTCGAACTGCTCGGCCAGGTGGATCCGCAAACCCTGATCGATGCGGTCAAGCGCGCCGGCTATGACGCCACTGTCTGGCAGGCCGAACAGCCCGCCGACACGCAGGCCAACCGTCTGAACCGTGAACGCCTGATATTGGTGCTGGCGATTGCGCTATCCGCGCCGCTGGTGTTGCCGATGCTGCTACAGCCGTTCGGCGTGCACTGGATGCTCCCAGCCTGGGTGCAGTTCGCCCTGGCGACGCCGGTGCAATTCATCTTCGGTGCGCGTTTCTACGTCGCCGCCTTCAAGGCCGTGCGTGCCGGTGCCGGGAACATGGACCTGCTGGTGGCCCTGGGCACCAGCGCCGGCTACGGCCTGAGCCTTTATGAATGGGTGATCGCCCGCCCTGGCGGCATGCCGCACCTGTATTTCGAAGCCTCGGCCGTGGTGATTGCCCTGGTACTGCTCGGTAAATACCTGGAAAGCCGCGCCAAGCGCCAGACTGCCAGCGCCATTCGCGCCCTCGAGGCCTTGCGCCCGGAGCGGGCGATCCAGGTGATTGATGGCCAGGAGCGGGATGTTGCCATCAGTGCCCTGCGCTTGAATGACCGGGTGCTGGTCAAGCCCGGCGAACGCTTCCCGGTGGACGGCGAAGTACTGGAAGGCCAGAGCCACGCCGACGAAGCGCTGATCAGCGGCGAAAGCCTGCCGGTGCCCAAGCAGCCCGGCGACAAAGTTACCGGCGGCGCCATCAACGGCGAAGGTCGGCTGCTGGTCCGCACGCTGGCCCTGGGTACCGAAACCGTTCTGGCGCGCATTATTCGCCTGGTAGAAGACGCCCAGGCCGCCAAGGCCCCGATCCAGAAACTGGTGGATAAAGTCAGCCAGGTGTTCGTACCGGTGGTGCTGGTGCTGGCCCTGGCGACGTTGATCGGCTGGTGGCTGTACGGTGCGCCACTGGAAACCGCGCTGATCAACGCCGTCGCCGTGCTGGTGATCGCCTGCCCCTGCGCCCTGGGCCTGGCGACGCCCACGGCGATCATGGCCGGCACCGGCGTGGCCGCTCGCCACGGGATTCTGATCAAGGACGCCGAGGCCCTGGAGCGCGCCCATGAAGTCGACACCGTAGTGTTCGACAAGACCGGCACGCTGACCTCCGGCACGCCGCGCATCGCCCACTTGACGGCTCTGGAGGGAGATGAAGATGCGCTGCTGAAAATGGCCGGCGCCCTGCAACGCGGCAGTGAGCACCCTCTCGCCAAAGCCGTGTTGGACACCTGCGCCGAGCGCGGCCTGGACGTGGCGGATGTCAGCGACAGCCAGTCCCTGGCTGGACGCGGTATCGCCGGCAGCCTCGACGGGCGCAGCCTGGCCCTGGGCAATCGACGCCTGCTGGACGAACTGGGCCTGGACCCCGGCTCGCAGGCCGAGTCGGCACAGGCCTGGGAGACCGAAGGCCGCACATTGTCCTGGCTGATCGAACAAGGCGCGACGCCTCGGGTGCTGGGCCTGTTCGCCTTCGGTGACACGCTCAAGCCCGGTGCCCTCGCCGCGGTACAGGCCTTGAATGAACAGCACATCGCCAGCCACTTGCTCACCGGCGACAATCAAGGCAGCGCCCGGGTCGTGGCCCAGGCGCTGGGGATATCCAATGTCCATGCCGAGGTTTTGCCAGCGGACAAATCCGCCATCGTCCAACAGTTGAAGGGCCATTCGGTGGTGGCGATGGTGGGTGACGGCATCAACGACGCTCCAGCCCTGGCCGCCGCCGACATCGGCATTGCCATGGGCGGCGGCACCGACGTGGCGATGCATGCCGCGGGCATCACCCTCATGCGCGGCGATCCGCGACTGGTGCCGGCGGCGCTGGACATCAGCCGCAAGACCTACGCCAAGATCCGCCAGAACCTGTTCTGGGCGTTCGTCTATAACTTGATCGGCATCCCCCTGGCGGCTTTCGGGTTTCTCAACCCGGTGCTGGCCGGCGCGGCCATGGCGCTGTCGAGCGTCAGCGTGGTAAGCAATGCATTATTGTTGAAGTTCTGGACACCCAAGCAGCTGGAGGACAAGCGATGAACATCGGCCAAGCGGCCCGCCAGAGCGGCCTGAGCGCGAAGATGATCCGCTATTACGAATCCATCGGCCTGCTCAAGGCCGCCCATCGTACCGACAGCGGCTATCGGATCTACGGCGCCGATGACCTGCACACCCTGGCCTTTATCAAGCGCTCTCGCGATTTGGGGTTTTCCCTGGAAGAGGTCGGCAAACTGCTGACCCTCTGGCAAGACCGCGAACGCGCCAGCGCCGACGTCAAGGCCCTCGCCCGCCAGCACATCGAAGAACTGAACCAGAAAATCCGAGAACTGGCCGAGCTTCGCGACACCCTCCAGGACCTGGTGGAACACTGCCACGGCGACCACCGTCCGGATTGCCCGATTCTCAAGGAACTGGCGTCGGGGTGTTGCCAGAATTGATGCCCACTGCCAATCCCTTGTGGGAGCGAGCTTGCTCGCTCCCACAAGGGATTGGCGGTGAGGCTGATTTTTTTTGCAGCTACAAAAAGCACGGCCATTGGCCTAATGCTGTTCACTTAAGCCGTTAGCGGAGATTTGATGTTCCGTTTCGAGGCGTAGTTTTTTACGAGCGGGATTTTGGGGTTGGTGTGTATATCCATTTCTGCGGTAACGGCGGCTTAGGGTTCCGCCCTTACGGCGGGTCACTTTTGGAAGAGCGCCAAAAGTAACCAAAAGCGCTTTGCCCCACCACTCGGCACCTCGCCTAGGCTCGGTGTGCCCTCACTCCGGCATTGCTCCGTGGGCCGCCGCGAAGGGCCATCCA
>NZ_JBFREY010000053.1:0-25270 GCF_052114545.1 Pseudomonas sp. KB_12
GACAGATCGAAACACACCGACGTGGAGGCCAATACCCCCTGGATGTCGTCGCGGCTGTAGACCGATTTGGACCAGTCGATCAGCGCCAGCACGTTGCGATGGGCAATCGCCACGCCCTTGGGCTTACCGGTGGAACCGGAGGTGTAGATGACGTAAGCGAGGTTGTCTGGCGTGACGCTGCTGTGCGGTGCGCTCAATGGATAGCGTGAAAGATCGAGCTGGTCGAGCATCAGCACGGCGGTTTCAGCCGGCACGCTCAGCGTCGCCGCCACCGCGTCTTCGGTCAGCAGCACCCGAGCACGGCTGTCGTCGAGCATGTAGGCCACCCGCTCGACCGGATAATCCGGGTCCAGCGGCACGTAGGCGCCACCGGCCTTGAGCACTGCCAGCAAGGCGATCAGCAGGTGCTCGGAACGTGGCATTGCCACGCCGACGCGGACTTCCGGGCCCACCCCCAGTTCGATGAGTTTATGGGCCAGGCGATTGGCGCGGCCGTCCAGTTCGCTGTAGCTCAGTTGGGTGTTGGCGAAGGTCACCGCCAGAGCATCCGGCGAGGCTTGGGCCTGACGAGCAATCATCTGGTGAATGCACAACGCTTGCTCGAACGGTGCGTCCACCGGGTTCCAGTCATGGGTCAGGCGCTGATGCTCATCAAACTCCAGCATCGACAGTTCACCCAGGCAGCGCTCGCCATGGGCGGTCATCTGGCCCAGCAACTGAGCCAGATGGGCTGCCAGTCGCGCCACGGTGGCGGGCGCAAAACTGGCCCGCTGGTAGCTCATGTGCACCGACAGTTGCCGATCCAATCCCACCAACAGCGTCAATGGGTAGTTGGTCTGCTCCTGAGTGGCCACCGCGCCGAAACGCAGGCCATCCGGCGCGCCCTGCTCCAGGGCCTGGGCAATCGGGTAGTTCTCGAACACCAACAGGCTGTCGAACAGTGTTTCACCGCCCTGCCCGGCCCAACGCTGGATGTCCAGCAACGCGGTGTGCTCGAACTCGCGCAGCGCCAGGTTTTGCGCCTGCACCGCTTGCAACCAACTGTGCAGGGATTGCTCGGCCCGTGGGCTGGCGATCACCGGCAAGGTGTTGATGAACAGGCCGATCTGCTGCTCGATGCCGGGCAAATCCGCCGGACGACCGGCCACCGTCGCGCCGAAAGCCACCGTGTCTTTGCCGGTGTAACGCTGCAACAGCAGCAGCCACGCGGCCTGCACCAAGGTGTTGACGGTGACTTTCGAGGTGCGGGCGAAGGCTTCCAGGCGTCGGGTCAGTGCTTCGTCCACCACCTGGACATGATCGCCATAACCGGGCTGGGCCTGCGCCGGCTTCGCCATGACGTCGGCCAGGCGCGTCGGTGTCCCCAGGCGTTGCAGCGCAGGGGTCCAGAACGCTTCACTGATGGCCGCGTCCTGGCGTTGCAGCCAGGCGATGTAATCGCGGTAGCGACCCGCCGGACGGGCCACGCTGTCACCGCGGTAATGCTGCAACACTTCGCCGAGCAACTGCGCACTGCTCCAGCCATCCATCAGGATGTGATGGTTGGTGTAGAGCAGGTGATGCCGATCAGGGCCAATGCGTACCAGCACCAGGCGCATCAGCGGTGCCTGGGTCAGGTCCACGCCTTGGGCCCGTTCTTCATCGGCGAGGGTTTGCAGGGCGCCCTCAATATCAGCCCGCCCGTTCCAGTCGAGCATACGGAACGGCACCTCGACCTGACGCTGGACGATTTGCACCGGCTGCTCCAGGTCACCCTGCCAGAAGAAGCCGCTGCGCAGGATGTCATGGGCATCGACCACTGCTTGCCAAGCCGCACGGAAACGCTGCGGATCGACGCCTTCGACGTCGAGGCGCATCTGGTTGATGTAGTCGCCGCCGCCCTGCCCGAGCAAGGTATGAAACAGCATGCCCTGCTGCATCGGCGACAGCGGGTAGATGTCGTCGATGGCCTGAGGTACTTGGACCAGGGTGTCCAGTTGTGCTTGGGTCAGCCGCGCCAGGGGGAAATCCGACGGCGTCACGCCACCACTGTGGCTGTCGCAGCAATGGCCGATGAGCGCAGTGAGCTCTTGCACGTAGTCATCGGCCAGGCGCTGGATGGTCGCGGTATTGAACAGGTCGCCGCTGAAGGTCCAGCTCAAGTCCAGCTCGCCGCCGAACACTTGGCCGTCAAGGGCCAGCGGGCTGCCCAGCGGACCTTGCAGGTTCACTTCCTCGCCACCGCGCTCTGTGGTCGGCACGAACAAGGCATCGGCGGCCGCATCGAAACTGCCGTCGAACTGGCCAAGGTAATTGAAGGTCAGTTGCGGTTTCGCCAAGGCCTGCAGGGTTTCACGCGCAAGGTCATCGCCCAGGTGCGCCAAGGCCCCGAAGCCAATGCCCTTGTTGGGGATGGCGCGCAGTTGCTCCTTGATCTGCTTCAGCGAGGCGCCCATCTCGGCGACCGGCGTCAAGCGGGCCGGGAACAGGCTGGTGAACCAGCCTACGGTACGGCTCAGGTCGACGTGGGTGAACAGATCTTCACGGCCGTGGCCTTCGAGCTGCACCCACACACTGCCATCGCCGGTCCAGCGCACCATCACCCGCGCCAGCGCCGTCAGCAGCAGGTCGTTGACCTGGGTGCGATAGGCCGCCGGGGCTTGCTGCAGCAGTTGCCGGGTGAGGTTTTTGTCCAGTGCCGTGCGAATCGTCACGGCTTGGCCCTGTTGCTGTCCGCCCTGGGGGTTGTCCCACGGCAAGCCCGCCGGGGCGCCGTGCAACTGCTGCTGCCAGAAGCCCAGTTCGGCCTGCACGGGTGCGCTGGCGGCATAGTCCTGCAACGCTGCCGTCCAGGCGTTGACCGCGCTGGTCTTGGCCGGCAGTTGCACCGCCGCGCCGGCCAGGGTCTGTCGATAAGCGCTTTGCAGGTCTTCGAACAGAATCCGCCAGGACACACCGTCCACCACCAGGTGATGGACAATCAGCAACAGCCGCTGCGAGCCATCGGCGAGGTTCGCCAGCAGCGCGCGGATCAGCGGCCCGCCCGCCAGTCGCAGGCTGCGCTGGGCCTGGTTGCCCAGCACTTGCAGTGCGACGAGATCGGCGACGTCGGCTTGCCAGAGCAGCGTGTCGGCGGCCTGCGCCTCGACGTCACGGTAACGCGCGGTCCAGCGTTCGCCCTGCTCGATGAAGTCCAGGCGCAAGCTGTCGTGGTGCACGACCAGTGCGCCCAAGGCCTGTTCCAGCGCCTGGGCATCCAGCGCCTGGGTCGGCTTGAGCATCACCGACTGGTTCCAGTGATGGCGGTCGGGGATCGGCTGGGTGAAGAACCAATGATGAATCGGCAGCAGCGCGGTTTCGCCGGTCGCGGGTTGCTGGTCGATCAATTGCAGCGGCGCGCCCGTCTGTACCACGGCGGCCAGGGCCTCGATGGTCTGGTGCTGGAACAGGTCCTTCGGCGTGAAGTGCATACCGACCAACCGAGCACGGCTGACCACCTGGATCGAGACGATGGAGTCACCGCCCAGTTCGAAGAAGTTGTCCCGCAGGCCCACTTGCTCGAGCTTGAGCACGTCCTGCCAGATCGACACCAGTTGCTGTTCCAGCGCACTGCGCGGGGCCACGTAGGTTTGCTGCAATTGGCTGACGTCGGGCTTGGGCAGGTTCTTGCGGTCGAGCTTGCCGTTGGGGGTCAGCGGCAGGCGTTCGAGCAGCAGCAGATAAGCCGGGACCATGTGTGCCGGCAGGGTCGCCTTGAGCTGGTCACGCAAGTGCTCGGCGAAATCCTTTTGCACGGTTTCATTGGCCACCACATAGGCCACCAGGCGCTTGCCGCTGCCAGCAGCACCTTCCTGGGCTACGACAACCGCTTCGCGCACGCCTTCAAGGGCTTGCAGGCTGGCTTCGACTTCGCCCAACTCGATGCGGAAGCCGCGGATTTTCACCTGGTTGTCGATGCGGTCCAGGTAATCGAAGGTGCCATCGGCGCGTTGGCGCACCAGGTCGCCGGTGCGGTAGAGCAAGCCGCCGCGGCTGAATGGGTCAGCGATAAATCGCTCGGCCGTCAGGCCCGGACGGTTCAGGTAACCCCGCGCCAGCCCCGTACCGCCCAGGTACAGTTCACCGGCCATGCCCTGGGGCAGCAGGTTCAAGTCAGCGTCGAGCACGTAGGCGCTGCGGTCGCCGATGCGGCTGCCGATGGGCGCATAGGCGGCGCCACACGCCACGTCGCGCCCAGCCTTCCAGATCAGCGGCGTGACCACGGTTTCGGTCGGGCCGTAGCCGTTGATGATGTAGTCCGGGTCGAGGGCGCGCTTGACCCGTTCGAAGCTGGCATTGTGCACCGCATCGCCGCCAAAGCAGTAGATGCGCACCTTCGGCGGGTTGCCCTCGCGCTCGGCGTGTTCGGCCAGTTGTTGCAGGTACACCGGCGGGAACGCCACCACCGTCACGCCGTGCTCGCGCATGGCGTTGTAGGTCTGCTCCGGGGTCCACAGGCTGTCATCGCGAATCAGCAGCGAGGCGCCGTGGGTCAGGCTGGTGAGCCAGCGCTCATGGGCACCGTCGAAGGCGAACGACATGAAATGGAATTCGCAATCGCTGTCGCGCATCTCGTAGCGTTCGCCGATGGCCTGGCAGTGCATCGCCAGCGGACCGTGGGCCACGCTCACGCCTTTCGGATTGCCGGTGGAACCGGAGGTGTAGATCACGTAGACGAGGTTCTGCGGATCGACGGTGACCAAAGGTGCATCCGCCGATTGCAGGCTCAGGTCCAGGTGATCGAGCTCCAGCACCTGGTTGGCGCCTTCCAGCGGCAGTTGCGCCGACACCCGGGAGTCGGTGAGCAACAGCGCCAGACCGGAATCCTCGATCAGGTAGGCCAGGCGTTCCCGTGGGTAGCTGGTGTCCAGCGGCACATAGGCCGCGCCGGCCTTGAGCACCGCCAGCAGTGCGACGATCACCCCTTCGCTGCGCGGCAGGGCTACGCCAATGCGGGTTTCCGGACCCACGCCACGGGCAATCAAGGCGTGGGCCAACTGGTTGGCCCGCCGGTCGATCTCGCCATAGCTGAAGCGCTGGCCGTCGAAGATCACCGCCGTCGCGTCGGGCTTATGCGTCGCCAGATGGGCGATGCGCTGATGCACGGCAATGTCGGTCGGGTACGGCTGCGGGTGGTTGGCCGCCTGTTGCGCCCTGTGCTCCTCGTCATCGGCCAGGGCGATCTCGCCGAGGCGACGCTCAGCGGACTCGGCAAACCGCTCCAGCAGGAGCAGCAGTTGCGCACTCAAGCGCTCAATGGTTGCAACGCTGAAATGCGCCTGGTCGAAACTCATGTGCAGCGCCAGCGTCTCGCCCAAGGTCACGCCCAGGGTCAGCGGATAGTGAGTCTGATCCTGGTTGGCGACTTCGCCGAATACCACGCCTTGGGCGGTGCCGTGTTGCAACGCCGCGGAAATCGGGAAGTTCTCGAACACCAGCAGGCTGTCGAACAGCGCTCCCCCGCCCTGCCCGGCCCAACGTTGGATGCTCGCCAGCGGCGTATGCTCGAACTCGCGCAGGCTCAGGTTCTGCGCCTGTACGGCGGCCAGCCAGGCCGCGACGGTCTGGTCCGGACGCGAGCCGGCGATCACCGGCAAGGTGTTGATGAACAGGCCGACCTGTTGTTCGATGCCAACCAGCTCCGCCGGCCGCCCGGCCACGGTGGTGCCAAATGCCACGCAGTCGCTGCCTGTGTAGCGCTGCAACAGCAGCAGCCAAGCCGCTTGCACCAGCGTATTGACGGTGACTTTCTGCTGGCGGGCGAACGCGTTGAGACGGCCAGTGCCCGGCGCATCCAGGTGGTAATGCCTGAGCGCATGAGCGCTTTCGCTGCGCATTTCGCCACTCGCCGCAGCGGCGTTCGCCAGTACAGTCGGCTCCTGGAGATCGGCCAGTTGCCCCCGCCAGAACGCTTCACTGAGGGCGGCGTCCTGGCGCTGCAACCATTGGATGTAATCGGCATAGCGGCTGACCGGGCGCGGCGGCTGTTGACCGGCATAGCGTTGCAGCACTTCACCGAGCATCTGCGCGCTGCTCCAGCCATCCATCAGGATATGGTGGTTGGTGAAGATCAGGTGATGACGCTCATCGCTCAGTTGAATCAGCGTGACCCGCAGCAGCCCGGCCTGGGTCAGGTCGAACCCCATGGCCAGGTCAGCGGCAATGAAATCCTTGAGGGCCAGGGCGACATCCTGGCGTTCGCGCCAATCGAGCACGGTGTAGGGCAGCGCCAGACGGCGGTGGATGATCTGCAACTGTTGCTGCAACTCGCCCTGCCAGATGAAGCCGCTGCGCAGGATCTCATGGGCGTCCAGGGTCGCCTGCCACGCCGCGCGGAAACGCTCGGGGTCCAGGCCATCGACATCCACGCACAATTGGTTGATGTAGGCACCGGTGCCCTGCTCGTACAGGGTATGAAAGAGCATGCCTTGTTGCATCGGCGACAGTGGATAAATGTCTTCGATGGCGGCAGCCGGCACGGGGATCGCGTCCAACTGCGCCTGGGTGATGCGCGCCAGCGGGAAGTCCGACGGCGTGGTGCCCATGGAGGCGGCCGAGCAGCAATGGCCGATCAGCGCTTCCAGTTCGCGGGCATAGTCATCGGCCAGACGAGCGATGGTCGCCTCGTTGAATTGCTCATGGCTGAACGTCCAACGCAAGTCGAGCTCGCCGTCGTAGACCTGGCCTTCGACACTCAGCCAGTTATCCAATGGCGCATCAAGGCTCTGCTCGCGCCCGGCGCTTTCCCCCGCCGGGCTGAACAGCGCACCCTCCCGGGCATCGAAACTGCCGTCGAACTGGCCGAGGTAATTGAAGGTGATGCATGGCAATGGCAAGGCCTTGAGACAGGCTTGCGCCGCATCGTCGCCGAGGTAGCGCAGCACACCGAAACCGATGCCCTTGTTCGGGATCGCCCGCAGTTGCTCCTTGATCTGCTTGATCGCGGCGCCCACGCCATCGGCCGGGGTCAGCCGCACGGGGAACAGGCTGGTAAACCAGCCGACCGTACGGGTCAGATCGACGCCTTTGAACAACTCTTCGCGGCCATGGCCTTCGAGCTGGATCAAGGTGTCGGCGTGGCCGGTCCAGCGACAGATTACCCGCGCCAGGGCGGTCAGCAGCAGGTCGTTGACCTGGGTGCGATACGCCGCGGGAGCCTCTTGCAGCAGTTGCCGGGTGAGGGTTTTGTCGAGACGGCTGTGCAGCACTTTGGCGTAACGGCTCTGCCGGCTGCCTTGGGGGTTATCCCACGGCAGATCCACTCCCGCGCCTTGCAGTTGTTGCTGCCAGAACGTCAGTTCGGCCTGAACGTTTTCAGTGCTGGCGTAGGCCTGCAGATGTTCGCCCCAGGCCTTGTAGGCGCTGGTCTTGGCCGGCAGCTTGATGGCGGCGCCGGCGCTGGCCTGTTGATAAGCCCGTTGCAGATCTTCCAGCAGGATGCGCCACGACACACCGTCCACGGCCAGGTGGTGCACGGCCAATAACAGCCGCTGGCTGCCATCGGCCATGCTCGCCAGCACCGCACGCAGCAGCGGGCCATTGTGCAGGTCGAGGCTGCACTGAGCCTTGGCACACAGGTCTTGCAGCTCAGCGGCGCTCAGGTTGTCCGCCGTCCACAACAACTCAGGGTCGACCACCATCGGCGCCACCTCGGCCCGCCAGCCGGCAGGGGTTTCGACGAAGCGCGAACGCAAGGCATCGTGATGCGCCAACACGGCGTTGAGGGCCTGCCGCAGCACCGGGGCCTGCAACGGTAGATGGCTGCGCAACAAGACGGCCTGGTTCCAGTGGTGACGCTGGGCAATGGCGTCCTCGAAAAACAGCTGCTGGATGGGCAGCAACGGCAGCTCGCCGCTGACCGGCCCCTGATCGATCTGCAGCCCGCTGCCACCCTGTTGCGCGACGCTCGCCAGGCCTTGCACGGTTTGATGCTGGAACAGGTCACGGGGGGTGAAATGGATCCCGGCCTGCCGCGAGCGGCTGACCACCTGGATCGAGATGATCGAGTCGCCACCCAGCTCGAAAAAGTTGTCGGTCAAGCCGACCTGTTCAAGCTTGAGCACGTCCTGCCAGACGGCTGCGATGCCTCGCTCCAGTTCGCTGCGGGGGGCGATATAGGCCTGCTGCAGTTGGCTGGCATCCGCTGAAGGCAAGGCCTTGCGGTCGAGCTTGCCGTTGGGGCTCAACGGCATTTGCGCAAGGAACACCAGCTGGGTCGGCACCATGTAATCCGGCAGGTGCTCCTTGAGTTGCGCCTTGAGAGTTTCCCGAGCAGCGCCCTGTTCATCCGCCGAGGCCGACACCAGCGAAGTGTCGTTGGGCACCACATAACCCACCAGTTGCAAGCTGCTGCCACCCTGCACCGCCAGTACGACGGCTTCACTGACCGCCGCCAGTTCCAACAGGCGTGCTTCGACCTCGCCCAGCTCGATGCGCAAGCCGCGGATCTTCACTTGATGGTCAACGCGGCCCACGTATTCGATTTCGCCCAAGGCATTGAAGCGCGCCAAGTCGCCGGTGCGATACAGGCGCGCACCGCTGGTGGAAAACGGATCGGGGATGAAACGTTCGGCGGTCAAGGCCGGGCGTTGAAAGTAACCACGCGCCAGCAGCTCGCCGCCAATCAGCAACTCCCCGGTCACCCCCACCGGCGTGGGCGCCAGATGCGCATCGAGCAGATAGGTATGCCGGCCTGGAAGCGGTTGACCAATGGGCAAGGTCAGCGGCAGCGGCCGGCGATTAAACACGTAATCGCTGCAATCAAGGGTGGTGGCCGTGACCGTGGCCTCGGTCGGGCCGTAGGTGTTGAGCAGCTTGACCTGCTCCAGCCCGGCCCGGCGCCAGGCCTGCACGCCTTCGGGCGGCATGGCTTCACCCCCACTGTGCACCTGGCGCAGCGCTGCATAGTCACGCGGCCCGACAGCGGCGAACTCCTTGGCGACCATGTTCCAGTAGGCGGTGGTCAAGTCCATGACCGTGATGCCCTGCTCGACGATCTGGCGGTACAGGGTTTCGCTGTCCCAGACCTCGTTGCCGCGCAGCACCACCGAGGCGCCGCAGGTCAGCGGGCCGAACAGTTGCTCGCCAAAGGCATCGAAGTTGAACGTCGCGAATTGCAGCACGCAGTCGGCGCTGTTCAAGCCGTAATAGTACTGCGAGGCAAACGCATGCTTGCTCAGCGCGCCATGACTGATACCGACGCCTTTCGGCCGCCCGGTCGAGCCGGAGGTGAACATGACGTAGGCCAGGCTGTCGGCCCACACCGTGCGTTGCAGGTTGCCTGGCTCGGCGCTTTCCCAGGACTCGGCCTGATCCAGGCACAGGCAACGCACGCCGTCAGGCACAGGCAGTCGTTCAAGCAAATGGCTTTGGCTCAGGAGCAAACGGCTGGCGCTGTCTTCGATCATGAATCGAAGGCGATCCACCGGGTACTGGGGGTCCAGCGGCACGTAGGCACCGCCGGCCTTGAGCACGGCAAGAATGGCCACCACCAGGTCCAGGCTCCGGTCGACAGCGATGCCCACCAGCACGTCAGGACCGCCCCCCGCCGCCACCAATGTGCGCGCCAGGCGGTTGGATCGGGCATTGAGCTGGCCATAGCTCAATCGTTGTCCATCGCAGATCAAGGCGATGGCGTCAGGGCTACGTTCAGCTTGGGCCTCGAACAGTTCATGCACCGGGCGCTCACTCGGCCAGCTTGTGTCGTGGCGCGCCCACTCTGTCACCACCTGCCGATAGTCGGCCGGCGCCAACAACGCCAGCTCGCCGACGCACTGCTGCGGGTCGTTGACGATGTTGCGCAACAGCAACGTCCAGTGCCGAGCCATGCGCTCGATGGTGTCGTGGCTGAACAGGTCACTGGCGTAGGTGAACGCCGCATGCAAGTGCCCGCCCTTTTCGTAGGTGTCCAGGCTCAAGTCGAACTGGGTGCTGCGGGTTTCCCACTCGATGACGCCCAACTCCAGACCGCTGCCGACTTTCAGCGTGGTGACGTCGGCCACTTCCGGCTGGTGGTTGTACATCACCTGGAACAATGGGTTGTAGCTCAGGCTGCGCTCAAGCTTCAGCGCCTCGACCAACCGTTCGAAGGGCAGATCCTGGTGGGCCTGGGCGCCGAGGGCGGTTTCCTTGATGTCACGCAACAGCTCATCGAGGCGGGTCTGGCCGTCCAGTTGCACCCGCAATACCTGGGTGTTGACGAAGAAACCGATCAGCCCTTCGATTTCCCGGCGGTTGCGGTTGGCGATCGGGACGCCGACCCGCAAGTCGTCTTGCCCGGTATAGCGGTGCAGCAGGATATTGAAAGTCCCCAGCAGCAGCATGAACAACGTGACCCCATGCTGGCGGGCAACGCCGCGCAGTTGCTCGACCAGCGCGGCGTCCACCACATGCTCCAGGCGGCGACCGCGATAGCTCGGCAGCACCGGGCGCGGATAGTCGATCGGCAGCTCCAGCACCGGATGCTCATCGCCTAGCTGCGCTTGCCAGTAATCGAGTTGACGCTGCAGCTCGCCCGCTTCCAGCCAGCGCCGCTGCCACAGGGCATAGTCGCTGTACTGGATCGGCAAGTCGGCCAGTTGCGGCGCAACCCCTGCTTCATGGGCGTCGTAGCAGCGGATGAATTCATCGATCAGCACGTTCATCGACCAGCCGTCGGAGACGATGTGGTGCAAGGTCAGCAGCAGCACGTGCTCCTGATCATCAAGCTTGAGCAGTTCGACCCGCAGCAAGGGGCCGCTGGACAGGTCGAAGGGCCGCAGTGATTGTTCCTCGGCGGCCCGACGCACCGCTTGCTCGCGCTCGGCTGCCGGCATGGCGCTGAAGTCCCTGTGCTCGATCACCAACGGCGCGTCGGTCGGCACTTGCAGGAGGCTGTCGTCGGCCTGGCGCTGGAACACCGTGCGCAGGGTTTCATGACGGGCCACCAGGCTGGCGAAGGCTTGCTCCAGCGCCGGCAGGCTCAACGCACCCTTGAGCCGCACCGCTCCCGGCAAGTTGTAGGCGCCGCTGTCCGGCTCCAGCTGCCAGAGAAACCACATGCGCTGCTGGGCATAAGACAAGGCCTGGCGATCCTCGGCCTCGACACCCCGAGGGATGGGGAAACCGCTGAACTCCACGCCCTCCTTGTCCAGCGCGGCCAGGAACATCCGGCGCTTTTCCAGGGGCAACCCGATAAACCGGCGAGCAAGTTTCAAGGCGTCTTCAGCATTCATTTCTGGGGTATCCGGAATCAGTGGGCACAAGGCACAAAGGCAAGTCGTCCCTATAAAACGAATGCAGACCGGAAAAATTAGCGTTTGAGAATTTGTGTCAGGAAGGGAGATTCTGATCGTTCCCACGCTCTGCGTGGGAACGCATCCGGTGACGCTCTGCGTCACGCAGGGGACGCGGAGCGTCCAGGGCGGCATTCCCACGCAGGAGCGTGGGAACGATCATGACGGGCTCAACAGGTCAGGCGCTGATCGCCAACCCATGCCGCCGATGATGCACGCTCAACTGATCCTTGATCAGCCGCAGCACCTTGGCCTCGTGCTCATGAATGAAGAAGTGCCCACCGGCCAGCATGTCCACGGAAAAACTGCCCGTGGTTTCCTGGCGCCAGCCAATCAGTTGCTCCGTGGTGGCCTTGTCGGTGGTGCCGCCGAACACGTGCACCGGACAGTTGAGCAGCGGCCGCTGCCGCGGTTGGAAGCGTCCACACAGCAGGAAGTCGGCCCGCAGGACCGGCAACGTCAGGGCCATCAGCTCTTCATTGGCCAATATCTCTTCGCTGGTGCCGTTGAGGGTGCGCAGTTGCTCGATCAGTTCAGCGTCGGTTCTCGGCTCGGCGAAACCGCGGTCATAGTCGGCGCGCATCGTCGGCGCCGCGGTGCCGGACGCAAACAGCGCCACTGGTTCCGGGCAGCCGAGCTCACGCAGGGCATGGCCGATCTCGCAAGCCAGCAGCGCGCCCAGGCTGTGGCCGAACAAGGCGTAAGGGGCCTGGAGTGTCGCGGACAGCTCCCGCGCCAGTTGCATCGCCAACGGGCCCATGTCGGTGTGCAGTGGTTCGTCGAAGCGCGCTCCGCGCCCCGGCAGTTCCACCGGTTGCACGTGCAGCCATTGCGGCAACGTGCGCCGCCAGCGGCTGTACACCATCGCGCTGGCGCCGGAATAAGGCAGGCACAGCAGGGTCAGTTGGGTCACTGCGGTTTTCTCCGATCGGTCGTGTAGAAAAGATAACGAAATCGTAACCCATGGAATTAGTCAAAACCGTGACGTTCGCTACGCGATGACGGCACCTTGTGGGAGCAAGACTTGCCCGCGATGAACGATAACGCGGTTCATCTTCCCACCCGACCTTATACTGGCGATACCTCGATCACTGCACCACACGGGAGAACGCCATGAGCTGGTCCGCCAAGCAATACGTCACCTTCGAACAGGAACGCACCCGTCCGTCCCGGGACCTGCTCGCCGCCATTCCCCCCACACAAGCCCGTTCGGTGATCGACCTGGGGTGCGGCCCGGGCAATTCCACCGAGCTGCTGGTGGAACATTTCAACAGCGCCACGGTGCGCGGCCTGGACAGTTCCAGCGACATGGTCGACGCCGCACGCAAACGCCTGCCCGCCGTGACGTTCGACACCGCCGACATCGGCCAATGGGATGAACCCGGGCCGTTCGACGTGATCTTCGCCAACGCCGTGCTGCAATGGCTGCCCGACCACGCCACCCTACTGCCCTCGCTGGTGGGCAAGCTCGCTCCCGGCGGCAGCCTGGCGATCCAGATGCCCGACAACCTGCACCAGCCCTCCCACCGCTTGATGCGGGAAATCGCCGCCAACGGGCCTTGGGCCAGCCAACTGGCCGCGGCGGCTGATTCGCGTACCGAGATGGCGGATGCCAGCGCCTATTACTCGATCCTCAAGCCCCACTGCAGCCGCGTCGATGTGTGGCGCACCACCTACCATCACCCCTTGGCCGGCGGTGCCGCAGGCGTGGTGGAATGGTTCAAGGGCAGCGCCTTGCGGCCGTTTCTCGAGCCGCTGGACGAGGCGCAACGCGAGCAGTACCTGGCGCAGTACCTCAAGGCGATCGAACAGGCTTATCCAGCCCAGGACGATGGGACGGTGCTGCTGCCGTTTCCCCGGTTGTTCATGGTCGCGACGCGCTAGGGCGACGGTCGATAACGCAGCGACGGGGCCTAAATTTCTGATCCGGGCCCTCGTTACCTGCTAAGACCAAAAACCCGCAAGAGTGACCGCCGTGGACCTGCACACCATCCTGGGCAAGCTGTTCGCCAATGCCGGCGCCGTTGGTATCGAAGGCGTCTTCCAATTCGTGTTCGGCCCGCACCAGGCGTACTGGTCCGAGGTCAAGGCCAGCAGCCGCACCGAGGCGGGCCGCCACAGCAGCCCTGACGTGACCATCGAGGTGGCGGAAAAGGACTTCCTCGGGATCATGGCCGGCCTGGCCAATGTCGAGGAACTGTTCGCCAGCGGGCGCCTGAAGATCGGCGGCAACATGGGCCTGGCGACGTTGCTGCCGCAGATCATCGACCATGCCCGGCATGGCGGTGGCGTGGTGGAAAAGGTCGACATGAACAAGCGCTACCCCACCCCGTCGCGCTTCAGCGAAAAACTCACCGCCAGCCTGCCGCCCCAACGCAGCGTGGAGCGTCGGCCTCGCAGCGGGCTGTCGGTGCAGGAGTTTCAAGCGCGCTATTTACCCCACGGCATTCCACTGGTCATCAGCGATGCCTTGCAGGACTGGCCGTTGTTCAAGCTCAGCCGCGAAGAATCCCTGGTGCATTTTGCCGAGCTGCAAGGCATCACCCGCCACGGCGACTACGTGAAGAAGACCTTCTCCACCGAGCGGGATTTCCGCTCCACGTCCATGGCCGACTTCATCGCCTCCCTCGACAGCCCGGCGACCAAGGGCGCCGACGGCGAGCCACCGGCCTACATGGGCAACAACATCCTGCCGGCGCAACTGATGGAGCAGATCAAGTACCCGCCCTACTTCGACGCCTCGCTGTTCATCCCGCCGCGCATCTGGATCGGCCCCAAGGGCACCCTGACGCCGCTGCACCGCGACGACACCGACAACCTGTTCGCCCAGGTCTGGGGCCAGAAAACCTTCACCCTCGCCGCGCCTCACCACCGCGAAGCCCTGGGCACCTGGTCCACGGCGCCCCAAGGCGGGCTGGACGGCTGTGATTTCAACCCGGACGCGCCGGACTACCAACGCTTCCCCCACGCCCGCGACGTGACCTTCATGCGCGTGACATTGGAAGCTGGGGATTTGCTGTTTTTGCCTGAGGGCTGGTTCCATCAGGTGGAGTCGGTGTCTACGTCGTTGTCGGTGAATTTCTGGGTGAATTCGGGGCGGGGTTGGTAACAACCGACCTGAAGCAACATTCTTTGTGGCTGGAGGATTGTGGGAGCAAGGCTTGCCCGCGATGAAGGCAATGCGGTCTTTCAGAAATCGAGTCGCCTGTTTCGCGAGCAAGCTATGCTCCCACGGTCCCCTTGCCACAGGTTTGTGTTTGGACCTGGAATATGAAGACCGCTTCACCCAACTGAACTCTGCCCCCCTCACACCAGTCAGCAGGTAAGGCCCCTCCGTTCAAGGTGCTAGACCATGCAGATATCCCTCGCCCGACAGGTTGCCCTGGTCACCGGCGCCAGCTCCGGCATTGGCGCAGGCGCGGCCAGGGCGTTGGCAGACGCGGGTGCCGCGGTGGTACTCAACTACCACTCCAGCGCCGGCCCGGCCGAAGCACTGGCCCGTGAAATCAACGCCACCGGCGGCCGCGCCATCGCCGTCGGGGCCGATGTGTCGAAGGAGCCGGACGTCGAGCGGCTGTTCGCCCAGACCCTCGAAGCGTTTGGCGCGCTGGACATCCTGGTCGCCAACTCCGGCCTGCAAAAAGACGCCGCAACCGTCGACATGCACCTGGAAGACTGGAACACCGTGATCGGCACCAACCTCACCGGCCAGTTCCTCTGTGCTCGCGCCGCCCTGCGGATTTTCACCCGCCAGGGTATTCGCCAGGGCGTGTCCCGGGCCGCAGGCAAGATCATTCACATGAGTTCGGTGCACCAGCGCATTCCCTGGGCGGGCCACGCCAATTACGCCGCGTCCAAGGGCGGAGTCGATCTGCTGATGCAGAGCCTGGCCCAGGAAACCAGCCACCAACGCATCCGCATCAACAGCATCGCCCCCGGCGCCATCCGCACGGCCATCAACCAGGACGCCACCGAGGGCGAGCAGGAACAGAAACTGCTGGAGCTGATTCCTTACGGTCGCGTCGGCGCTGTGGAGGACGTCGCCAACGCGGTGGTCTGGCTGGCCTCGGACTTGTCCGATTATGTGGTGGGCACCACGCTGTTCATCGATGGCGGGATGAGCCTTTATCCGGGGTTTCGCGGCAATGGCTGATCATGACGAACCACAAAGCCCCATCGAGAACCACGGCATCATTGGCGACATGCGCAGCGCCGCGCTGGTCAATGACCAAGGCAGCATAGATTTTTTCTGCTGGCCGGAATTCGACAGCCCGTCGATCTTCTGTTCGCTGCTGGATACGCCCGAAGCGGGGATTTTCCAACTGGCCCCGGACCTGCCGAATGCCCGCCGCCAGCAGATCTACTTGCCCGACACCAACGTGCTGCAAACCCGCTGGCTGAGCGACGGTGCCGTGGTGGAAGTCACCGACCTGCTGCCCATTGGCGACAGCGAGGATGATTTGCCGGTGCTGATGCGCAAGGTGCACATGACCGTCGGCAGCGCGACGTTTCGCATGCGCTGCGCCGTGCGGCATGACTACGCCCGGGCCGCCACCACTGCGCGCCAGGACGCTGCCCACATCTGTTTCGAGGCACCGGGACAACCGAGCCTACGCTTATGCTCCGATCAGCCCATGACGCTGGACGGCAATGCGGCGGTGGCCGAGTTCACCCTGGCGCAGGGCCAGAGCGCCGAATTCCTGCTGGGTGGCATCGACGACCCGCGCCTTCAGGACGATGTCAGCGCAATTTGCCTGGAACGCACCCTGGCGTTCTGGCGCGGCTGGATCGGCCAGTCCACCTACCGGGGCCGCTGGCGGGAAGTGGTCAACCGCTCGGCCCTGGCGCTGAAGCTGCTGACCTCGCGCAAGCACGGCGCCATCCTCGCCGCCGCCACCTTCGGCCTGCCGGAAACCCGCGGCGGCGAACGCAACTGGGATTATCGCTACACCTGGATCCGCGACTCTTCCTTTACCGTCTATGCGTTCATGCGCCTGGGCTTCGTCGAAGAAGCCAACGCCTACATGCGCTGGCTGCGCGGCCGGGTCAGCGACTGCTGCGATCAGCCGACCAAACTCAATATTCTCTACGGTCTGGATGGCAGGCTGGAACTGCCGGAAACCGAACTGCCGCACCTGAGTGGCTTCGGCAACGCCCGACCGGTGCGCATCGGCAACCTGGCCTACAAACAGGTGCAGTTGGACATTTTCGGCGAGCTGATGGACGCGGTGTACCTGGTCAACAAATACGGCGAAGCCATCTCCCATCAAGGCTGGAAACACACCGTCGAGGTGGTCGACCAAGTGTGCAAGGTCTGGCAGGACAAGGATGTGGGTATCTGGGAAATGCGCGGCGACAAACAGCATTTCCTGCATTCGCGGCTCATGTGTTGGGTCGCCGTGGATCGCGCCATCCGCCTGGCCGAAAAACGCTCCCTGCCCGCCCCGTTCGCCCGCTGGGACGAGACGCGCCAGGCCATCTACGAGGACATCTGGACGAACTTCTGGAACGACGAACACCAGCACTTCATCCAGCGCCTGGGCAGCAGCGCCCTGGACGGCTCGATGCTGTTGATGCCGCTGGTGCGCTTCGTCAGCGCCCGCGACCCGCGCTGGCTCTCGACACTCGATGCCATCGAAAAAAACCTGGTGCGCGACGGCATGGTCTATCGCTACCGCAACGACGACAGCCCCATCGACGGCCTCAGCGGCATCGAAGGCTCATTCGCGGCCTGCTCATTCTGGTACGTCGAATGCCTGGCCCGCGCCGGCCGCGTGGAAAAAGCCCAGCTGGAGTTCGAACAACTGCTGCGCTACGCCAACCCGCTGGGGCTGTACGCCGAAGAATTCGACAGCCACGGCTACCACCTGGGCAACACTCCCCAAGCCCTGACCCATCTTGCGCTGATCAGCGCGGCGAGCTTCCTGGATCGCAAGTTGAGCGGGGAGAAAACTCATTGGCAGCCGTGAACTGAGTTGCCCTTCAGACTGGGCACAGTCCCTGTGGCGAGGGAGCTTGCTCCCGCTCGACTGTGTAGGAGCTGGCGAAGCCTGCGATCTTTTGATCTTTCGCTTGGGATTCAAGTGTCTGGGGAAAGATCGCAGCCTCGTTGCACTCGACAGCTCCTACACAGCTCCTACTACCGCGCTGAGTCGGCCAGTTCGAGGTCATCCAACGCACGGCTGGCCAGCAACCTGGCCAGTTCGATCAACTGCTGAATCCCCAGCGCAACATGCCGCCGGGAACCCTCCAACTCGAACCCCAGGTCACTGACCAGCGCATCGGCCGAGGCCAGGGTTTCGCTGAGAGTGGTCAGCACCGATTCGGTGTTGAGGCCGGGGACCACGGTGAAAACCTGGCCGTCCTGGGTGTCGGGTTTGGGCGGGGTGGGCGACAAATGGATATTTAGCGCCCGGTCGGCGGCTTCGCGGAGCTTTTTTGTATCGAGGGTGGTGTAGGCAGAGAGGTCTTCGGCGCGTGGAGGGTTGGGGGTGATCTTGACCATTGTGAAACTCCTGACTTGAAGTTGAGCTCACCCCTCCTCGTGACCAAACGAGGGTGGTGGGCTATACGCAGGTTGGTCAACCGGGAAGTCAGGCACCCGGCGCACTCGAAAGTGCCCCGCGCACAGCCCACCGCAAAGCATACCGACAAGCACGCAAAAAAGCGCCGACATGCTGAGGTTGGCGCGTGTGCGCCTGACATTGGACGGGTGACCAAACCCGGTCGCTGATTTTGCAGCGACGAGCAAAGCCTATCCCCGCTATTTCCTAACCGGCAACCGCCGCGACTCGTCAGAAAATTCCGGTTCACCTATTTTTTTGTAGGAACACAACCCCGTGGCGAGGGAGCTTGCTCCCGCTCGACTGCGCAGCAGGCGCAAAAATCTTGGGGTCGCTTCGCAACCCAGCGGGAGCAAGCTCCCTCGCCACAAGAGCATTGCAGTACCCGCTTCCCATTTATCGTTACGTCCCGTTTCGAGTTGCCAGCCCCCCAAACCCCTCCTAAGATCGATGCTCTCACGGGTGCAGCGGAGCTGCCCGATAAAAACCCGACTCAAGGACCTGACATGACCCATATCAAACGCCCCATCACCACCCCACCCCGAAGAGGCCTTACCCGCGAAGACCTCTGGGAGGGCCAGGACCGGGGCCTGATCAAATGCTGGGAAATCGGCCGCGACCGCGCGGTGAAGTTTCCCGAACTGGCGCAGCGCTGCCTGGCCGGTGAGTTGCCGGTACTGGGCTGGAAAGGTGGCGTCAGCCGCAGCCTGAAGAAAAGCGAAAAATTCGGCTGTCTCAAGTACCTCGCCCAATGGCAGGGCCTGCGCGGTGAAGACCTGGACATCGACTTGACCCAGGAGCGCACCCTCACCTGCTCCAGCACGAACATGATCGTGACGTTCACGCCGGATCGGGCCAAATACGTGAACCAGGAACCCGCCTGACCGCAACCGAGCAATGCCGGAGGCCAACATGAACCTCGATCCCAAGGTCAACTTCGCCGTGACGCCGCTGTTGCGCATCGCCTACGAAGAACACGGTCCCGCCAGCGGCGAGCCCGTCATCCTGCTGCACGGCTTTCCTTACGACCCCAGGGCTTTCGATGAAGTCGCACCAGCCCTGGCCGAGCGTGGATATTGGGTCATCGTGCCCTACCTGCGCGGCTACGGCCCGACCCGGTTCAACAACCCGGCCATCCTGCGCTCCGGCCAGCAAGCGGCACTGGCGCAGGACCTGCTGGACCTGATGCACGCACTCTCCATCCCCCAGGCCGCGCTGTGCGGCTACGACTGGGGCGGTCGGGCGGCGTGTATCGTCGCGGCGCTGTGGCCCGAGCGCGTTCGCTGCCTGGTGACCGGCGACGGCTACAACCTGCAGGACATTCCCCGTTCCACGCAGCCGCTGGACCCGGAAACCGAACATCGCCTGTGGTACCAGTACTATTTCCACACGGCGCGGGGCGTCGAGGGCCTGACCCGGAACCGACGTGAACTGTGTGAGTTGCTCTGGCGCCTGTGGTCACCGACCTGGAAACGTGGCGCCGAACGGTATCCCCTCAGTGCTGCGTCGTTCGACAACCCGGACTTCGTCGACGTGGTGATCCACTCCTACCGCCATCGCTTCATGTACGCACCGGGCGACCCGACGCTGGAGTGGATGGAGGAACGGCTGGCGGCACAACCGGCCATCAGCGTGCCGAGCATTTCCCTGTGCGGCGCCGACGACGGCGTGGGGCCAGCGCCGGAACATGATGAAGACGCCGAACATTTCACAGGTTTTTACGAGCGCCGCGTGCTGGCCGGTGTCGGCCACAACATCCCACAGGAAGCCCCCAAGGCCACGCTCAAGGCATTGCTGGATCTGCTTGAGGGCTGACGGCGAAGCGCTCGCGATAGGCCTGTGGCGTCACTCCCATGGCCCGCAAAAAGCTGCGGCGCAAGGTTTCCTCACTGCCGAAGCCACATTGCACCGCCACCCGCTTGATCGACACAGCGGTGTCGGACAACAGGCGGCGAGCGGTTTCCACGCGAATCAACTCCACCGCCCGCGCCGGGGTCTGGCCGGTGTCGGCGCGGTAGTGCCGCACAAAGCTGCGTTCGCTCATGCCGACCTCGGCGGCCAGGCTCGACAGGCCCAGGTCACGGGTGAGGTTTTCAGCGATCCAGGCATGCAGGTCATCAAACCGACTGCCCTGCTTTTGCAGCGACAACGTCACGCTGAACTGCGATTGCCCGCCAGGCCGCTTGAGGAACACCACCAGGTGCCGGGCGACTTCCAGCGCCACCGCGCGGCCCAGGTCTTCCTCCACTAGCGCCAAGGCCAGGTCGATGCCGGCCGTGACCCCGGCCGAGGTCCAGACCGGACCGTCGTTGATGAAAATCGGGTTGGGTTCCACCCGCAACTGCGGATGCTGCTCGGCCAGTTGTTCGCAGCGGGTCCAGTGCGTCACCACGCGTCGCCCGTCCAGCCAACCGCTGGCGGCCAGCAGGAACGCCCCGGTGCACACCGACGCCACCCTTCGCGAACTCAGGCCGTGCTCCTTGACCCAGGCCACCAGCGCCGGATCCTTCGCCGCTTCGTACACGCCCCAGCCACCAGCGATCAACAGCGTGTCGCTGCCTTCGCTCGGCAGCGGCTCGGCTAACAGCGCCAACCCTGCCGAGGACATTACCGCCCCGCCCCCCACAGCGATGACTGTCGGCGTGTAGGGCAACGGCAGGCCTTGCTGGCGGGCCAGGTCGTTGGCCGAGGCAAACACCTGCAAAGGCCCGGTGACATCCAGCACTTGCACGTTGGCGAAGGCCAGCACATGAACGGTTTTCGGTGGGTTGGGCATATTGGCGTGATTCGTGGGTTTATTGGCGTATACGCCAGAGCCTACGGATCTAAAGTAAAACCGTCCACCCCTCGGGCATCATCCAAAGGAGCACGCGACATGACGCTGCAGATCGGTTTGCTGTTATTCCCCCAAGTCCAGCAGTTGGACCTGACCGGCCCTTATGACGTACTGGCCTCGTTGCCAGACGTGAAGGTCCACCTGATCTGGAAGGACCTGGCGCCGGTCACTGCCAGCACCGGGCTGGTGTTGCTACCCACCACCACGTTCGAGGACTGCCCGAAGCTCGACGTGATCTGCGTTCCCGGCGGGACCGGCGTCGGGCCCCTGATGGAAGACGAGCAGACGTTGGCCTTCATCAAGCGGCAGGCCGCCGAGGCGAAATACATCACGTCCGTGTGCACCGGTTCGCTGGTGCTCGGTGCGTCGGGCCTGTTGCAAGGCAAGCGCGCCACCACCCATTGGGCCTATCACAGCCTGCTGCAAACCTTGGGCGCGACACCGGTCAAGGATCGCGTGGTCCGCGATGGCAACCTGCTCACCGGTGGCGGCATCACGGCCGGGATCGATTTTGCCTTGACCCTGGCGGCCGAACTGTTCGACCAGGACACCGCCGAACTGGTCCAGCTGCAGCTCGAATACGCCCCTGCCCCGCCGTTCAACGCCGGCAGCCCCGACACCGCGCCGACGCGCGTACTGGAAGAAGCCCACCGGCGTACCGCAGAGTCGTTCCGGGTGCGATCGCAGATCGCTCAGCGGGCTGCGGCGCGGTTGGAGCGGGCGTAACGATAAGCCCCAGCCAGGCACTGCTGTGCTGTGCTGTGCCTGTGCTGTGCTGTGCTGTGCTGTGGGAGCAAAGCTTGCTCGCGAAACAGGCGCCTCTATTTCTGGAAAGACCGCATCGCCTCTATCGCGGGCAAGCCTTGCTCCCACACAGCTGGGCCTGCCACAGAACTCAGGTTTCCCTCATGCGATACCACTCGCTCATGAGCGGTCTCCTGTCGGGTCAACTCGATTCAAAACGGGCTGGCAGTGGGGCGCACGATCAGTTCGCTGACGTCCACATCCGCTGGTTGTTCGATGGCGTAGACGATCGCCCGGGCGATGGCTTCGGCCGGAATGGAGATCCTGCGGAACTCGCGCATTTCGGCACGACCACCTTCATCGGAAATGCTCTCGGCCAGTTCCGATTCGGTCACGCCGGGGGAAATCACCGTCACCCGAACATCACCCCCGACTTCCTGGCGCAAGCCCTCGGAAATCGCCCGCACAGCGTACTTGGTCGCGCAATACACGGCGGCAGTCGGGCTGACGGCGTAGGCACCGATGGACGCGATGTTGATGAACTGGCCGCTGCGCTGGCGCTGCATCAACGGCAGGCCGGCGGCGATACCGTGCAGCACACCACGGATGTTGACGTCGATCATGCGGTCCCACTCCTCGACTTTCAGCGCCTCGAGCTTGGAGAGCGGCATGACCCCGGCATTGTTGATGATCACGTCGACCCGACCGAATCGCTCGACAGCAAAGTCGATCAACTGCTGGACATCCTCGCGGCGGGTCACGTCCACCGCTTTGCAGACCGCCTGCTGGCCGGCGGTTTCGAGTTCCTGCACCAGTGTTTGCAGACGATCGATGCGCCGGGCGCCAAGCACGACACGGGCACCGCGAGCCGCGAGCAACCGCGCCGCCGCTTCACCAATCCCGCTGCTGGCGCCAGTGATGACCACTACTTTGTTTTGAATATCGGACATGATGGTTCCCTCGTCTGGATGTGTTGCCCCGGTGGGAGCGTTTTGACAGGTCCAGATTAGGGAACCGACCACGGCCTGGGTTAGCCGGATCCTCCTGCGCACTTGCACGATCCTGTGGCGATAAAACCGACTCTGGCCGACAGCCGCGCAATCGGCTTTACTAGCTCGGTCCACTCAATTTGGCCTGGGAGATTGATCGGCATGTCGGTATCCACGTCCATCCACATTGCGCCAGACGACGGCGTCAGCCAGCGCCGTGCCGAACTGGCGAGCCTGATGAAGCGCTTTGCACCGGAATACGGCGTTCACCCTACGGCCATCGAGGCCTTGCACCTGATCCGTAGCGACCAGCCGACCGAAGCCCTGCACACCGTGCACAAACCTGGTTTATGCGTGATTATCGAGGGGCGCAAGGAAGTGCGCCTGGCGGACGAATGCTACGTGTATGACCCGCTCAATTACCTGGTCGTCTCGGTGACCCTGCCGCTGGCCGGCCAGGTGATTGAAGCCAGCCCCGAGCGCCCCTACTTGTGCATCCGCCTCGACATCGACCCGGCACAGATCTGCCGCCTGATTGCCGACGCCAGCCCTATCGGCGTGCCGGCCGAAAGAGCCGGGCGCGGGCTATTCCTGGATCGCATTGATACGCCATTGCTCGACGCGCTGTTGCGCTTACTGCGGCTGTTGGACAGCCCGGACGATATCGCCACCCTCGCGCCGTTGGCCCAACAGGAGATTTTCTACCGGCTGCTGCGTGGCGCCCAAGGCCAGCGCTTGCACGAAATCGCCATTCCCGACACCCAGACCCATCGCATCAGCCGTGCCATCGAATGGCTCAATACCCATTACGCCGAACCGCTGAGCATCGACAGCCTGGCACAAATGATCAATCTCAGCCCTTCGGCGCTGCACCACCGCTTCAAAGCCGTGACCGCCATGAGCCCGCTGCAATACCAGAAACAACTGCGCTTGCAGGAAGCCCGACGGTTACTATTGGCGGAGAACAGCGACGTTTCGTCAATTGGCTACAAGATGGGGTATGAAAGCCCTTCGCAGTTCAGCCGTGAATACAGCCGTCTATTTGGCGCCTCCCCGAGCAAGGACATCGCTCGTTTGCGGGCCCAGGCGCTGCAAGCCAGTAGCGCCTGATCCTAGACTCTCGCTGCCGATGGTTCCGACCGCACCATGACCCGGCGCCTGGTATGATCAGGCCACTTTTTCGCAGACGAAAAAAAACCCGCCTAGGCGGGTTTTTTGAGGACCAATTTGACTCCCTGTCCGGCATTCCATGCCTGGTCCAATCATCCATGACCCCGAGCACTCCCTGTACCCAGTGGATGAACATAGATTAGGCCCATCGGTATCTGGGAAAAAGACGAGAAAGCTGCAACGACGTGTAAGCGTTTCGCTATAGGACCCTTTCAGATTTTTGCGGGCGAAAAAAAACCCGCCGAAGCGGGTTTTTCCAAGACCATTACGACTCCCTGTCGATAGCTTTCCTTGCAAGGTCGATCGTCCCTGATCCTGAGCACTTCCTGTGCTTCAGTGGATGAGTCCAGATTACGCCTCGGATCCAAAACGAAATAGACGACATAGCTACCATCTCGTGTAAGACATTCGCTATACCGCCCTTCCGAAACCCCTTAGCCCCTCAGCAGTCCCCGTCAAGACTTGCTCAGGAAGGCTTCAATATTGGCCATCTGCTCGTCCCAGCCACGACTGTCCATGCGAAAAGCCTTGAGCCGGCGAGCCTCGGGAATGTTGTTGAAACCCGACTCCACGACTTTGAGCAAGGTACCGCCATCCATGTCTTCAAGTTCGAATAGCACCCGGGTTTCGGACTCTTGAGAGTAATCCACCTGCGGCTCGACAGCGTAAGGATGCCAGCGAAACGAGAACACCCGCTCAGGCTCCACCCGCTCCACCGCTACGTCCCAGATGAGATGCTCGTAACCTGGATAAGTGATTTGCCCCTGGGTACGCTCCCCTGCCACAAACCGTTTCCCCTCAAGGGCGACACCGAACCATTGGCCGAAAGCTTCGGCATTGGCCAGGGCTCGCCAGACATGAGAGCGCGGAGCCTTGAGCAGGATCTTTCTTTCAATGCGGTCGGATGAATGCATGGGTCACCTCCTGTGTTTCAACAGTAGGCTTGTAAGACCACAAGGCCAACCAGAAAGTTGTATCAGGATCGCCTTCTTTAAAACTGCATGGAGCGATGTAAACTCACCCGGCGTTTTCAACCCCCTCGAGGAGAGACCGAACATGTCCCTGCGCTTGCTTCTGACCCTGATGCCGCTGCTTTTCGTCACTGTTGCCCAGGCCGACGACTGCGCCGACGCCACCACTCAAGGCGAAATGAACCAATGCGCAGCCAAAGAAAACAAGGCCGCCGACAACGAGCTGAACAGTTTGTACAAGCAGATCACAGCACGCCTGAAGGACAACCCGCAGGCCAAGCAGATGCTGGTCAAGGCGCAACGTGCCTGGATAGGTTTCCGTGATGCCGAATGCAATTTCTCCGCCTCCGGGGTCGAGGGCGGTAGCGTCTACCCGCTGATCTACAGCAACTGCATCACCGCCCAGACTAAAGCCCGGGTCGAGGCATTCAAGACCTATCTCAAGTGCAAGGAAGGGGATCTGAGCTGCCCAGTACCCGAGGCTTAAGGGCCCGGATGCAAAAAAGGATGACCTCTACAGGTCATCCTTTTTTTGGCCAAAGTTTTTTATTGCGGACAAAAACAAAACCCCTACCTGCATCAGCAGATAGGGGTTTCGGAATTTAATCTTGACGATGACCTACTCTCACATGGGGAAACCCCACACTACCATCGGCGATGCATCGTTTCACTGCTGAGTTCGGGATGGGATCAGGTGGTTCCAATG
>NZ_JBFREY010000054.1:0-24659 GCF_052114545.1 Pseudomonas sp. KB_12
CTCGCCTAGGCTCGGTGTGCCCTCACTCCGGCATTGCTCCGTGGGCCGCCGCGAAGGGCCATCCATGGCCCAGCGCGGCTAACCCGGCATCCATGCCGGGTTGCCCACTACGCAATGCCTGCGTTCGGCCATCGTGGTTAACGGGGCGCTGAGATCAACGTCCACCGCGAGGCGGCCTGATAGCCGACCTGGTTCTTGATGGGATCGCGTTTCTCCTGTGGGAGCGAGCTTGCTCGCGATGGCGATAGCTCAGTCACATGGATATTGGGCTTGCTGGCCTCATCGCGAGCAAGCTCGCTCCCACAGGAGGTCTGTGTTGGATATGAATTTTGTGTCCGCTGAAGATTGAATGTGGGAGCGAGCTTGCTCGCGATGGCGGTGGTTCAGTCACAGGGATGTTGGGTTTGCCGGCTTCTTCGCGAGCAAGCTTTGCTCCCACAGATCTGATGGGTGTACGACCGGGAGAGCCAGGTCGGCTACCAGGCCGCCTCGCGGTGGACGTTGATCTCGGGTGCCCCGTTAACCACGCTAGCCGCGCTGGGCCATGGATGGCCCTTCGCGGCGGGCCCACGGAGCAATGCCGGAGTGAGGGCATGCCGAGCCTAAGCGAGGCACCGAGTGGTGGGGCAGAAGCGCTTTGGTTACTTTCGACTGGGCCGGCTTCCGGGCTTTTCGAAAGTGACTCGCCGTAAGGGCGAAACCGCCAGCCGCCGTTACCGCAGCAACGGATATACACACCAACCTTAAAACCCCACCCCAACTCAACGATTATTCAAATAAGCCTTCCCATAATGCCGCTCCATCCGCGCCTGAATCAGCTCCAACGCAATGGACATCAACCAGTAAATAATCGCCGCCGTCGTCAGCATCTCAATATAGCGATAACTGGAACGCCCATAAGACTGCGCCAGAAACATCACCTCCCAAACCCCCATCACCGAAATCAGCGAAGAGTCCTTGAGCATGGAGATGAATTGGTTGGTGGTCGGCGGGATGATGGTGCGCATGGCCTGGGGCAGGGTGACGCGCCAGAAGATCACGGTTTCGCTCAGGCCCAGGGCGAGGGAAGCTTCGCGTTGGCCGTTGGGAACGCCGAGGATACCGGCGCGGAAGATCTCGCTCAGGTAGGCGCCGTAGTTCAGCGACAGGGCGATGATCCCGGCGGCGATGGCGCCCGGGACCACGCCCAGTTGGGGCAGGCCCAGGTAGATCAGCAGGATCTGGATCAGCAGCGGCGTGCCGCGAAAGAACGACGCATAGAAACTGGCGATACCGAACGCCACCGCACTGCTGGACAGCCGCGCCAGGGCGGTGATGAAGCCCAGCAATGACGAAGCGACGATCGAGCACAAGCACAGGAACAGTGTCAGCACCGCGCCTTGCAAAAAGCCATTGGGCGCCAGGTGCACACCCAGCAGGTTCGGCAGTTTGTCGAGGATGATGGAGAACTTCAGGTCGAAGCTCAGGAAGAAACTCGCGAACAGCACCAGCATGGCCGCCCAGGTCAGGTACAGCCGGGTGCGAAAACCGAAGATTTTTTGCAAGCGTGACTCAGCCACCGGTGGCGGTGGCTGAGGGGGTGGAAAAGAAGTCATTGGGTAATGTCGGCGCCGATCCATTTCTGCGAGAGTTTGCTCAAGGTGCCGTCCTGTTTCAACTGGGCAAAGACTTCACGCACCTTGTTGTCCCACTGGGCGTCGCCCTTTTCGATGGCCACCGAGTTCGGCTCGGAGTAGAGCGCCTCGCCGGCCAGCTTGAAGCGCTTGTCTTCGGTCAGGCGCGGCTGTGCGGTCACCAGGTTGGTCAGCACCGCGTCCAGGCGCACCCCGGCGCCCAGGCCCAGGTCCTGGAAGGCCACGTTGTCGGTGTCGTACGGGGCGATCTGCACGTCTTCGAATGGATAGCTCAGTTGAGTATCCTCGGCGCCTTCGATCACCAGGTTCTTGTTCAGGTAGCTCTCGTAGCTGGAGGCGCTGGTCAGGCCGACCTTCTTGCCGCTCAAGTCCTTGGCGCCGTGGATACGGTCGTCCTTGGCGTTGACTACAATCACCGCCGGCGAAGCGTAGTACTGGACCGGGAAATTGAACACTTCGGCGCGTGCCTTGCTTGGCGTCATGGAGCAAATGCAGATGTCATAGCGCCCGCTCCAGTGGCCGGCCGCGATCACGTCCCAGGAAGGGGTTTCCAGGCGCAGCTTCACGCCCAGTTTCTGCGCCACGGCCTTGGCGACGTCCACGTCAAAACCGTCGAGCTGGTTCTGATCGTTGAGGAACGAGAAGGGCGGATAGCTTTCCATCAACACGCCGACCAGTTCTTTTTTCTGTTCGATGCGATCCAGCGTGGCACCGGCGAACGCTTGCGAAGAGGCAGCCAGCAGAGTCAGGCCCAGGGCCAGCAGTGGTTGTAGTTTCATGTGAGGCCCCTGATAGAAAAATAAGTTGTAGTTCACCGAATGGTGCGTATTAAATAGTTATAAGAACAACTCCGGTAGTGAGTATTTTTCATAAGCTTATGAGTGAATCGCATATGGGCTCAGCAACGACAGTCATTCTCGATGGCGGCATGGGCCGCGAACTGCAACGCCGGGGCGCCCCGTTCCGACAGCCCGAGTGGTCGGCGCTGGCCTTGAGCGAAGCGCCCCAGGCGGTAGAGGCCGTGCACGCGGCCTATATTGCCAGCGGCGCCAACGTAATCACCAGCAACAGCTATGCCGTGGTGCCGTTTCATATTGGCGAGGCGCGTTTCGCCGAAGAAGGCCAGGCCCTGGCCGCGCTGGCGGGTGAGTTGGCGCAGCGGGCAGTGCACGCTTCGGGCAAAGCAGTGCGGGTGGCCGGGTCGCTGCCGCCACTGTTCGGTTCCTATCGGCCGGATCTGTTCGACGCTTCCCGCGCCAGTGAATTGCTCGCGCCCCTGGTGAACGGCCTGGCGCCCCACGTCGACGTGTGGCTGGCCGAGACCCAAAGCTCCACGGTCGAAGCGCGGGCGATTCACGCCGGGTTGCCAAAGGACGGCAAGCCGTTCTGGCTGTCGTTCACCCTGAAAGACGAAGACACCGATGAAGTGCCACGCCTGCGTTCCGGTGAACCGGTGGCGGACGCCGCTGCGGTGGCGGCTGAGCTGGGTGTCGAGGTGCTGCTGTTCAACTGCAGCCAGCCGGAAGTGATCGGTGCGGCCATCGATGCCGCGCGGGACACCTTCGCGCGCCTGGGCGTGAAGATCCACATCGGTGCCTACGCCAACGCCTTCCCGCCGCAACCGAAGGAAGCGACGGCCAACGACGGATTGGACCCGCTACGCGAAGACCTCGACCCACCGGGTTATCTGCAATGGGCGGCGGACTGGCAAAAACGCGGTGCCAGCCATCTGGGCGGCTGCTGCGGGATCGGGCCGGAGCATATTGCGGTGTTGGCGCAAAAGCTGGTCTGAACTTGATGAAATAACCTGTGGCGAGGGAGCTTGCTCCCGCTCGGTTGCGCAGCGACCGCAAGATTTTAGGGCCGCTTCGCGGCCCAGCGGGAGCAAGCTCCCTCGCCACGGATCCGTGAGAGCTTGCTGACATTTGGGCTTACGCTTTCCCCGAAGCCCGTAGCCACGCCTATACATATGTACGTCATTCCCGCTGAAACGGCGCGATAGGGTCCCAGTCCTACTCATCACCGGGACACCTGAATGACTGCCTTCCCTGAAAATGCACCTGGCGTGACGCCGCATGCTGCCGGCGTACAGCTCAAACCCATCAGCCTGTTACCCCACGGTATTCGATTTCAACCTCATGAATTCGCCGATCAATGGCTAAATCAATGGGGCCTTATCGGCGATACGCGGGTACAGGTCACCTATCAAGAGGTCGAGACAGTCGATTCGGCCGCTCAAAGAAAAACCTCATCGGTGCCGCTGCGTGACGCTGTGACACGAGGCTTTTTGATCGCCCATCAAAGCAGGGCGACCGCTGAGCCTTCTCCGCGCGAGGGTTGGGTTTATCCCCACCGAAGTCATATGTCCCTGGACTTCTCGTCACTGCGGGTCAACGGTAAAGGTCTTTCACCAGATGTCTTGCAGCAACTGCAAGTTGGCATTGCGCCCGGCTACCAGGGCATTGGGCAGCCGGTCATTACTGAGGTGAACGCCCAAGGCAATCTGCTCAGCCCCCGTGAAAAAGAACAAATCAGGCAACTGGGGCACTTGGATGCCAATCAGGTGAAGCTGGCGCGTCTGTTCGCCGCTTTGCCAACGTTCGACACAGTGCTCAAGCGTCTGCTGGTCAGCCGCATCGAGGCCAAGATCCCTGGGCGCAAATTCCACACTTCACTGCTCCAGGGCATCGACCCGGATCACTGGTACGTGAACCACTTTAGCGTGGACTCATTCGGTGGCCGTTCATTGACAGCCTCACAGTGCTTTACCGACGTGATGTTGGGCTGTTTAGCGACGGATACACCGCCCACTTACTCGCGCGGTGGCGTGGGCTTCTACACCCGTCCGGATTCGGTGGAAGAGGTCGACAGCGTATTCGTCAGCCCGCTGGGCGCGAAAATTCCAGCGATCATGGAGTCCGTGCTCTATATCGCCGAGCCCGCGACCAATGACAGCTTGAAGCAGCAGTTCCGTGACGATCTCAGCGCCTTTCGCCATGACAGAAGCGATGCACAGGCGCTCGACACGTCGACCACTGACGCGGCACTTGCTCATCTGCTGTCCCGACGATTCCTGCATCTTTTCGACTTGTACAAAGTCGA
Source organism: Pseudomonas sp. KB_12 (assembly GCF_052114545.1). NCBI lineage: Bacteria > Pseudomonadati > Pseudomonadota > Gammaproteobacteria > Pseudomonadales > Pseudomonadaceae > Pseudomonas > Pseudomonas sp. KB_12. The sequence goes on from NZ_JBFREY010000054.1 coordinate 4,737, forward strand.
CCGGTATCCGTCCACCCCGTTAACCCAAAGTGCGCGAACCCTGCAGGATGAGGAAGATCGCCTGCTGGATCTGATCACCACCCACCCGTCCATGGCGGACAGAAGCCGTTTGCTGCGAGCGCCCATTCCCCATGTCTATGCCGTCATGCTCGACATGGGAGCCGCGAAGCCACAGAAATGGCCTGCCGCGATGGTGATCAAACGAACCGATCAAGCACCACTGTTCCTCTATTCCATGGAACGCGGCATTCAACGGTTCGATTCTTTTCAAGACATGGTCAAAAAAGTACAGGTCGTCCATGCAGGGCATCAGCGCACGATACGGGAGATTTCGACTGAGCTGTCCGGGGATGTGTTCGAAGTGGCGGCATCGGAACTGCTCCAACTGCAAAGCAACGCGCTCGAAGCCGTCCTGAATGCGCCAGAAAACGAAACGGTGGCCCTGAGGACTTTTGCCCAAAGGACCGAAGATGCATTGCGCCTGCCTACGTTATCTCTTGCCGGTGCATTGGCGACTCGTCAGCAAACCTTGATTGAAAACAACCGTCCTCATTTCTATAAAACCGCAACGCTTTCAGAACAGACTCGTTATCGTCGCTTGGAGCAAGATGTCCTCCAAGCTGTTTCAGATTTGGGTGACGGTATCCGGACGCTGCATCAATTTACCCGCCAGAAGATCCAGCAATACCTGCAGCGAACCCTGCATCACGCGATAAAGCCCGATCCAGACAAAACGATGGTGACGCTTGCTTTCGCAAAGGGTGCCAACCCGAGGCAGTCTCGTATTACCAGCCTGACCCAGCTGATACTCGATAACTTGCGCCCGCGGCAGTACCCCAATGCAATGCGAGAGGTCATGGCTGTTCACCTTGTCGATAAAGATGGCAAGCGGATACGACATCCGGTGAGTGGCTTGCTGATGACATTGAAAGGGCGCGAACTCGCCACGATGGCGACAAGCATCGACGCTGGCGCACGTTATGAAACCCTGCTCAGGGCACAGATGAACAAGCCGGATTACAAAGCTGCCTGGCAAAAAGCGTATACGGCCAGTATGAAATTCAAAGGTTACGAGACCGCGCTCAGGGGGGATGAAATATTCAAGGTCACCCGACTCGATAAAGCCTTCGAGCCACCTAAAGTCAAAAAACTGGTCACGCTCTGGCTAGACGCTGTGCTGCAATCGCCAGAGGCAAAAATGCGTCCACGGGTCATGGGAAAAAACGTGCAGGTACATGGCCTTTTGCTGGGTGGCAGTGTAGGGGCTGGAGGCCAGCACGGGACGATGGGTAACGCAGTCAGCGTTGACGGCGCCTTGATTTTTTCCGATCAGGACGGGCCGGATATTAAGGGAACCGTAGGTGTTTATTTTCCAGACAGTCCCGACGGAGAAGATTTTCACGAATTTGCCAATCTGGCCGATGGTGTCGGGGGGCTTCTACGACAAGAGCCATGGCAGGACTACTTCCGTTCACGCATTTGCGCGGTCAATCCCGAAGAAATAAAACGTGTACTGGGGCCGCACCGTGGTCTTCCCTTGATTCGCGCAAGCGTTATCACAGGCGATCTGCTTGAAGCGCTTCACCGAGCGCACGTTGATTTCCATAGCGCTTATGCGGACCACCGCTCCAACAGCAACGCGGATATACGTCGTGAAACAGCAGTAAGGATGGTCATGGTAGCCATGGAAGTGTTCATGGACTTGGCCGGCATGCTGTTGATACCCGGTTTCCAAATACTCAGGCGTGCTGTCAAGACGGGCCTGCTCGTGGCCAGGACCGGCGCTGTTCCGATGGACCTGGACACCCTGGCATTTGTCTACAGAGTGGCTAACCATGGCGGACGGGAACTTGCCGCAGGGGCCACGGTTCCGGTCCGAGGCCAGTCGTCTTTCCTGGCGGTTACGGCGCGCCAGAGCCAGAGTGATGCACTGGCCGGGTTGCCCCTGGAAGCGGCACTCTATAACCGTTATGCGGTGACCGACACTTCACTGTTGCGAGGGTTGGCTGCAGATGCCCAGGGCTTCTATCGCCCCACGCTCAATTCTGCTGCTGGGGGCAGTTCCCGACCCGTCTACATACAGCAACCCGACGGGACCGTATTCCGGGTTCATGACCATACGAGATTGAATGCAACCGAAGCCACCCTTGTCGACCCTGGCACCGGGTCGAGTATCCGCTCCAGTGGCGTGATGCGAAGTACCGTTGCCCGGATGCCCGACGGAGAGTGGCGTGCGGTTGGATTTGGTCAGGGCGGCGGGAAACGCCCGGCAGGTAGCTCTACACAACCAGGCCCTTGCGAACCCAAAGTGCCTGCTCTGTCGCCTCGTGCCTCCGAATGGGTATGGACCGCTGGTCATTGGGACAACGACATCATGGATCTGGTCCCCTCTGTCATGACTCGTCTTCCGAGCTGGCCGCAGAACCGGAGCTTGCTGATCATGGACGAAATAACCGCAGGGAGTAGTTGGTCAGTACGCTTCACGCCGGGGCAATACGAGCGTTTCTATCCGATGAGTCAGCACCCCGATAGATCACCCACGGATATCGTCTTGAGGCGAACGGCTGAAAATCACTACAGCTTGATCTTGGGTAGGCGGGTCGTTGGGATTCCCGCCGATGGCGATTGTTTTTTCAATGCCGTCGCCCGTGGGCTCAATGAAGGGCAGGCGCAGGAAGCCTTCACGATGCAAGGGCTGCGTAATGCAGCTGCCGATTACATCGATGGGCATCCGCAAATCAGCCACTTCATGATGCCGCCGGCCTCCGGCTTGCAATTGGCGCTCTCCGACATCGCGCCTTGGTTACAAGAGCTCTTGGAGGAGGCAGCGCTCTCTGATCTCACTCGGATTGTCTACAACGCCACCAACCCACATCGCTTGTTCCAGCCGGTTCTGGATTACCTTGACCGTCACGCCAACAGCTTGGGCCGAAGGACGCTGGACGCAGCGCGGGACGCCATCCTGCCGCCGGAGGTGTTGCAGGAGATCGGGCATCATCTATCGGTTCGGTCTCCGGAGCGCCTGATGCCAAGTAGCGCTCCCTTTTACACTCAGGAAACGGAGTCATTGCGCAGGTTCTTCGAAGACGTGCTGCTGGGTCCCATCGATGATTTGCATCTGACCGAACTGCTCAATAACGAATACCTTCAACTTTCGCAGGATGTGATCCATATCATGCTTGAGTATGGTGTCAGGGCTCGACAGTTGACCGACCATCATCCAAGGAATGAGCTGGCCTACGTAAAATACAATGAGACTCTGCACGGCCATTTGGACGATGATCAACAGGATGATTTACTGGATGATTTACTGGAAGGTGCTGAGCTGGTGGATCAGGCCGATCTGAATGAAGTAAAGCAAAGGTATCAACGTGAGTCGGGCGTCACCATTAATGACGATGCCAAGTTAATGAATCAGTTCATGTATTACGATCGCGTAGAAGACACCATCGATCTGCTCAGCGTTGCCCTCGAACGGTTTCCCGATTTGCAGCGACGGGCTAATCTGCTGCTTCGCTCAACGGTGATTTCCTCGAACCTCGGTGGCGCGCTACCGGTCAATGTCCTTGCCAGGTGGCTACGTGATCCGAAGCTGTCTGAGGCGCGGCTTGGGATCATTGCGGAATATGCCAATACCCGCTACACCGAAGTGATTGACGACGGCACGATAAGTATTGACTGGATGCAGTCGTTCGATGATCAGAATCTGAACAGTATTGTCCAGCAGCAAGACAGCCTGACGAGATTTGTAGAGTTTCTGGGGTGGGTACAATCGAACGCCGAAACGCCAGCAGTGGTAGGTTTGTTTAGCAGTTCGGGACAAACTGTTTCTAATACCAGGGTTTCGATTTTATTAAATACGCCGAATATTTTTAATTTGCTCCAACGCTTCCCGAGGAATCACGCTATACAAATATGGGAGGACCTCGTTGGGCCGTATTTCAGCGATGCCACTGTTCGAGCCGCGCTCAGGCAACCTGGCTCGCTTCGTTCAGAGTTGGATATTGCAAGGGCGTTAAGAGTTGGGCTTGGCGTGGACGGGGCGCGCGCGAACCAAATCGTTAGAGATACATTCGGTCTTGGCCAGCGGCAGGCTCAACAATATCTCTACAATTTCGAGTTCCCAGCCAATCGTTTGGGCCACAGGCTTTTGGACTTTGCATTGTATTTGGAAAGCCAAATGGCGGTGCCCGATTGGGCCTGGCGATACCTGAGGCAGGGCGTCACGCGCGAAACGCTCAAGCCATTTGGAGCCAAAAAGAAACCTTGATCGCTTAGTCGCGGGCTACTTACAGCTCTGATGCAAGTCGCCCCATCGCCATTCCCCGCAAGGATTGGCGGTGGGGTCGTCAACTACGTGATGGACGCCGAGCCTGCTCGCCGAAACGGGCCGTCAGCCACCGACAGCGGATGTCCGACACTCTACTAGCCCTCGCACTTGCCCACTTTCGCTCTGATTCTCCTCACTCAACCACTGCTCGAATCCTGCCGCGATCTCCGGCCATTCCGAATCCAGTATTGAGTACCACGCCGTATCTCGGTTCTGGCCCTTGACCACCATGTGCTGGCGGAACACCCCTTCAAACGTGAACCCCAGCCGTTCGGCCGCGTATTTGGAGCGGGCATTGCCGTTGTTGCACTTCCATTCCAGCCGGCGATAACCCAGGGCGAAAGACTCCTTGGCCAGCAGATAAACCGCCTCGGTGCTTTTCGGCGAACGCTGCATCGGCGCGCCGAAGGTCACGTGGCCAATCTCGATGCGGCCCTGGGCCGGGACGATGGACATCAGGCTGAGAATGCCCTGCACCTCGCCACTGGCGCGGTCGATCACGCTGAAGAAATACGGGTCGGTGTTGGCCGCATGGTTGTTCAGCCAGGCATCGAAAGCTCCGCGGTCCGTGAACGGACCATAGGGCAAGTAATCCCAGAGCTTCGGGTCGGCGCCGGGGCCTTCAAGGGCTTGCCAGAGGCCATCGGCATGCCGCGCCGGGTCGAGCTTTTCCAGGCGGATGAAACGCCCTTCGAGCACCTGTGCAGAGGGCGCCGGGACACCTTTCCAATCGGCGAGTGAAGTCGACATGCTGCGCTCCTTAAAGGGCTTTGCGAAATTGAATGAAGCCTGGGCGCTCGGCGATGCGCTCGTACAGCTGGATCGCCGTGGCGTTGGTTTCGTGGGTCAACCAGTGCACCTTGCAGCAACCATCGGCCTTGGCGGTGGCGTAGACGAATTCGATGAGCTGGCGACCTACACCACTGCCACGGCTCTGTTCCGTTACCAGCAGGTCTTGCAGGTAGCAGGAATTCTCGATGCTCCAGTTCGAGCGGTGATAGATAAAGTGCACCAGGCCCACCGCCGTGTCGCCATCCCAGGCGAGGGCAGCATGGGTCGGTTCATGCTCATCGAGCAAGCGTTGCCAGGTGCTTTGGCTGACGGCGTCCGGCAATTCGGTTTTATAGAACCGCAGGTAGGCTTGCCACAGCGGCAGCCAGGCGGCGTGATCGTCGGCGCTGACGAGGCGGATTTCAGGTTGGCTCATGTTCACTCCTTGGACAATTGTTCAGGCATCAGGTGGGCGAGCGCCCGGTCCTGCGGGTCGTGGCTGGCGGCGAGGCCGTTGCGTACGCCAGCGACATCCGCGGGGCTACGGTTCTGGCTGAGCTTGCGCTTGCCCTCCAGGCGCTGGATGGGCAGGGCGAAGCCGACGATCGCCTTGAGCATGCTGTCGATGTACTCGGGCGGAGCATCATCGATCTTCCACGGCTGCTCGCGACCGGTTTCGTGGCGGTCGGTGAGGGCGCCCACCAGGTTGCGCAGGCGATGGGCGTCGCTGAACACCTCGGCGCTGCCGTAGGCGTGGACGGCCACGAAGTTCCAGGTCGGCACGACTTTGCCGTGTTCGGCCTTGCTGGCGTACAACCCTGGGCTGACGTAGGCATCGGCCCCGGCGAATATCACCAGGGCCTCGGCGCCGGCTTCCAGGTCGCGCCATTGTGGATTGGCCCGGGCCATGTGGCCGTAGAGGCTGCCGTTCGGCCCTTGTTGGGTGTCCAGCAACAGCGGCAAATGGCTGGCCTGCAAACCGTGTTCACCCTGGGTGACCAATACGGCCAGGCGGCAATCGCCGATCATCTGGTGCAGTTCGGGCAGGTCTTCGACGGCAAAGGCTTTTGGGTTGTACATGATGATTTTCCTTGGCGAATGCGAACATCCTAGGCAGGCTATTGGTCTGTTGTAAGAGCCACTTCCGACCAATTCGATAGGTCCATTCGCGAGGGCTGTCATGCACAACGCCGCGCCGCCATTGTCGTTCAACCCCGCTGGTATCGAGCTGGACCGCCGCCAGGGGCTCAGCCGCCAGCTCTACCAGGCGTTGCGTACCCGGGTGCTCGATGGACGCCTGGCCAGCGGCACGCGCTTGCCGGCCAGCCGTGACCTGGCGGCGGCCTTGTCGATCTCGCGCAACAGCGTGGTGCGGGCCTATGACCAGCTCTACGCCGAGGGTTTCATCGAAGGGCGGGTCGGTGACGGCACTTATGTGGCAAAACTGTCCTCCACGACGTTGCCGCTGAAAAACATATCCACAAAAGTATCCACAGGGTTTTCAACAGGCTTACCCACAGCCTTATCCACAGATTGGCTCGATTTACCTGTGGGTCCATCCAGTAAAGTTATCCACAGCGATGCGCTAAACCGCGTCGAAAAACACCATTTGGCCCAACCGCCCAGCGGCCCGCCGCGAGCGTTTCGGGTCGGTGTACCGGCTTTCGATCTGTTCCCTTTCGACGTCTGGGCCAAGCTGAATGCGGCTTTCTGGCGCAAGCCGGACTTGCAGCAGCTGTGTTATGGCGATTCCCAGGGCGATGCGCGCTTGCGCGGGCTGATCGCGGCGTACTTGCGCAGCTCCCGGGGGCTGCACTGCACGGCTGAACAAATTGTGATCACCAGTGGCGCACAGCAGGGCATCAGCCTTTGTGCACAGCTGTTGGTCGACCCGGGCGACGTCGTGGCGGTGGAAAATCCCGGCTATCGCGCGGCCGGGCATGCGTTCGCCGTTGCCGGGGCCGATGTCAGGGGCGTGCCGGTGGATGGCGACGGCTTGGATTGCGCCGCGCTGGGCGCGTTGAGCCACTGTCGGCTGGCCTACGTCACCCCGTCCCATCAATACCCGACCGGGGTGGTCATGAGCCTGCCACGGCGGCTGGAGTTGCTGGCCTGGGCCGAGCGCAACGACGGCTGGATCGTCGAGGATGACTACGATGGCGAGTACCGCTACAGCGGCGCGCCGCTGGCGCCCTTGGCTGCTCTGGATCGCCAGGGGCGGGTGCTTTACGTCGGCACGTTCGGCAAAGTGGCGTTCCCGGCCCTGCGCCTGGGCTACCTGGTGCTGCCGCCAGGCCTGGTCAACGCCTTTGCCCGACGGCGCGCCGTGGACGTGCGCCACTCCGAAGTCAGCACCCAGGCGGTGATGGCCGAGTTCATGGCTGCGGGGCATTTCCAACGGCATATCCGGCGTATGCGCAGGGCTGCCCTGGCTCGGCGTGATGCGTTGCTGGCGGGCTGGCCCAAGGCTGTTGCGGGTGTCGGTGCCCTACCTACTGTCGTGGCCGGGCTGCATCTCACGGTTCCTGTGGAGAGCATCGAGCGCGAGCGCGAACTGATCGCCCAAGCGACGAATGTGGGTGTGGAGATCAATGGCCTGAGCAGTTATTGGTTACCCACCACGCCGTCGCAGGTGCGCGCCGGCTTGGTGCTGGGGTTCGCGGCGGTCCCGCCAGCGGCGATAGCCATCGCACTGGCGAACCTGGCAACCGCCTGGAAAATCTGAAAAGTGCAGTGCCAGGGCATCAGTGGATGCCCTGGTTGCTTGCCGTCATGACACTTGTTTTGGAAAAAACACTTCCTTGGCCTGATCCACGGCAATTTCGCTGCGGTAATGCTCGATCAGTTGCCGTTGATTAAGCGTCTGGGTGGACTCGACGGCTGCCCCTTGACTGACCTGCTCAGGTGTCCGCAGGCGTGCAGACAGGAATGCATGAGGCGGCACCCAGTTCCTCGAGTAATGGAAATCGGCAAACCAGAGAGTCTTATTGGTTGACAGGTCCTTGATCTCATACCGGTCCAGATAGCCATGGAGAGGCGCCTTGATGCGTTGCCGATTTTTTTGCTTGGTAATGGAAATCTGGTTTCGGCTCTTAAGCCAAAGGACGTCGCTCATGGTCGGTGGGCGTTGCTTGATGACGTTCAGTACGGTTTCGAAGCTTTCGTCATGAAGGGTTTTCGAAGCCTTCTTGAGAGCCGTGCGCGTGGATTGCGCCAGACGTTGTTGCTCGGCCGAAATGCCCACCGTTTCGTTTGACGCATTGTCCAGGCCCTTGGTGATCGCGATAGCGACTTTCTCCATTCGGTTGGCGTGTGCGTTCAGAAGCAGGCCGATACCGGTGGGCGACCGCTCTGGCTTCTTCGTGTATTGCTCGATCTGCGCCTTGAATGCCGCCAATCCGTCGAGCAGCGCCTTGCCCTTGGTGAGGCTGGTTGCCAGCACCGGGACGGCCAGCGGTGTGTTGGTATTCACATGGGGCAGCCACTCGCCGGTTTCCTTGCGATGGAAGGTGGCGATGACTCGATCCGTGAGCGGATGCTTGACATCGACCCAATCGGTTTCTTCCAGGGTCTTGGTTAAACGCGGTTCCCCGCTGACCAAGCCCCAAAAACGCGCCCGGATGAATTTCTTCTTGGGCCTTGGGCGTTCCCGATAAGGGCCGGCTTCGCTTCGCTGGTTGCTTCGTTCATCAAGGGCGCGCGCCAGATGATGCAACGCCCTTTTTTTAAGATTGCCGACCTGCTTGCCCAGTCGATTGAGTTCTGTCGTGCGAACGCTGTCCTTGTATTCGTCGCCCAGGTATTGGATGTGTTCTTCAATGGCCGTGAACTGTTCCGTCAGGCTGCCGAATGCGTCGATCTGCTCGTCCAGGCGGATCACGCTGCGCTCATCGATAGCGTCGTGCAGGCTTTGAAACGCGACCGTGGTGTTATCGACCAGCTGGTTCATGTCGGCCCAGCCTTCGGGGATGTCGTTGACGCTTTCCAGTGACAGGCAGAGGTGGCGATACATGTCCAACTGGATAAGTCGAATCGCATCGCTCTTGTAGGCCGGCATCTTCCCCCGGTGTTGCCGCAGCAGTTCAATGCCTTCGCGCCCAACCTTTCTCAGCCTGGAGAAGCGCGTCTCCATGTAATCCAGGCGCTCGATCATGTCGTCTCCGATCCTGATCATGCGGTCGGCTGCGTCAACGTGCTCTTGCTCCACGCTCTCGATGTTCGAGGTGGTCATGTCCACGGCTGTTCTCAGGGCCGGGGCGAATCGCTCCTGCAAGGTGTCTATCTCTTCGAACGTGAAGTTGATTTGCGCATTCAGGTAACCGAGCCTGGCTTGAGGCGCGTCGGGCCTCGATTGGAAGACGGGCCACTGGATCAAAATCTCCAACGCTTCTTCGTAGCTTTCCCGCTGCGTTCTCAAGGTGCTCAAATAGACGTTGTGCCTGGCCTCCCTGGACGAGCCTGACGCCTGGTTCATCTCCTTGGCGTTCATGGTCAGCAGCTTCTGGTTTTGTGTTTTCCTTTCCTCGAACCGGTTCAGTTCGGCGAGCAGTTGGGTGCTGAGGCGTTTCGCATCCGCGATGATTTTCTGCCTGACACCTTTTGACCCGCTGCCGCGCAAACGCAGGCGAGGGTCGACACGCCATTCGCCTGCTGCGTCATTGATCAGGGGCGGGCCGGTGCGTGCGGGGTCGTTCTCATCGACGATGGACACATGCTCGCCCTCCGCCGTCACGTTGAACCACTGGTTGGCGATTTTTGCGTACCAGTTCCCGCCCTGCTGGTAGAGCCCTTTGAGCGCGCCTTCGATCATGGGGTGTTCGGCGTTTTCAGGTTCGTTCACGCTGAAGGATTCAAGCAGCTTGGCGCGCTTTGCGGGTTGGCCTGTCAAGGCACCGCTGGCGCGGATAGCGTCATAGTGCTCGGGTGAGGGTTTCTTGTGCGCTAACGGGGCGAGCCTCTCGATCACGAGCTCAGGTTTTGTCGGGCTTTCCAATTCATGCACGACCGCTGGCGCCTCGGGTCGACGGCTGTTCGCGCTTTCCCTGGCGCGGTCGATGGCGTGAGTCGTAATCGCCATGGACATGTTCAACAGCAGGTCGACGAAGGCTTCCCCGGTGGCTTGGCGGTTGGAGGTTTCGTCGCTCTGGGTCAACGTTTCAAGGTCGTCCAGAATTTGCCAGAGCCAGGCCGCGGTGCCCACGGCGGTGCCCAGGTAAGGCAGCGCCAGGTTGAAAATCAACCAGCCGGCTTGTTTGAAAGTGGCCCAGCGATTTTCGCTGTTGGACACCGATTGCCGATCGGCCAGCTCGACCAGGGCATCGGCGTTGGCTTTGAACAGCTGCGGCAGGAAATCAGCCCCCAGGGTTTTCTCGCTCAAGCCGATGGGCGTGCTATTGAGCCAAGACGACACAGGGTCGACCGCAAACTCCACCATGGCCCAGGGTGACGGCAGCGGGCCCGGAAAAACGAACCGGCTGTAAGTGGCGCGTACCCCATCGGGCAGCCACGCCAGTACCGATTGGCGCAAGGAGGCGGTTTGCCGGATGGCGTAGATCAAGTTGCTGAGCGACGGATACTGACACAGCTGCGGCTCAAGCAACGGTTGATACAGCAGGCAGGGGCCGGCATCGGGATCTTTCGGGCCGATCACGAACATGTTGGTGACCACGTCTGCCGAGGTGCTCAGCGCGTGCTTGGATTCGAACGCCAATGGGCGCAAGACGATGGTTTGCCCATCGACCTGGCGCTCGGACGCCTTGGGCTCCATCAGCGCGGCGACATAGCGGTAACCCCGTTCATCGATGTCCCCCAGGCCACGGATTTTGCTCTCCAACGCGAGCAGCGGTAACTGGATGCGTAACTGAGCGGCGTAGAGGTTTTCGCGGCGGCTGGATTCGGCCGGATCGTCGAGGAGTTTGTTCTTGATCAGGTTGGGATAAACGCGACCGATGTCGATTTGGGTGACGAGGTTTTCGACATAATCGGCGGTCATCCATTTGGGCAATGCATGGCCGTCGACCGACCTGACTATTTTGTCCCCCAAGGGCAGCGCAATCAGGTTTTGCAAGGCCAGTTCAACGAGGCTGAACCGCGTGGTCTGGATTTTTCCGGGGACCACGAACGTCCCCCAGACCACCGGGCTGCGTATCTGGACCTCGATGCTTTCCAGGTGAAGGGTCGAGGCGTCGGCATGGTCCGACAACATTTTCTGCTTGAGGCTGTTCAACGTGTACTGCTTGATGGAAGGAATACCCTCCATGTAGGTCTTGCCGGCATGGGCGCTGCCCAGCGCCGAAAGATTCTTCAGGTGTTGGGCGAACAGGAACTGGTCGGATGTCGGCGCGGCCTGCAACCAACCGGGAATCTGCTTCTGAAACCAGTCCTCGGCAGGTTCGTTATCCCGGCCCGCTCCCTCGTTATCCGCCTGTTCGCGATCGTCGGCGATCAGGCCTTCCAGGAACCCGGGATCGCCGATGACTTTGACCTGCATGGCGATCAGCCCGCAGGCCTTGTGATCGAACACATTGCCGTCGGGCTCATACAGCCGCCACTGGATTCGTGTGCGCTTGGCGCTGTTCAGATGAGTCGGCAGCGATTGACCCAACGCGTCTTGTGAAGCGAACTTCTCATACCCGTTGCGCAGCGAGTACGTCAGGATAACTTCCTTGCGGTCGATCGTTGCGCTCAAGGCCACGATCGAGTTTTCGTTCACACGATTGACCGTATCGCCGTCCACTTCATCGATATCGATCAAATAGGCATGGCTGTCATAGCGGTCATGGCGCTTGCGGTCCTGCAGGTCCGGGTAAAGGAACAACTGCCTGGCCATGTCGCATTCAGTCGCTGTCCAGCCCGGGACCTGGCTGACGTTCCAGATCTTGCGCAGGTTGCTGGAGAGCTCATGCCAGCGAGGGCCGGCCGTGCCGAGTGGCGTGTTCCAGTACACCAGTTGTTGTTCCTGGAAAGCGGACGCCATGGCGGGGGCCAGTTCGTTGATCAGCAGTCCGATCAGGCTGATACGCACCGGCAGATGCACCGGTGGAAAAGTGAGGGGCAGTTTGGTCAAGAAATGCAGCCCTTCGATCAGCAAGGTCGACTCGCTCTCGCCCACGCGCTCGGCCAACAGATCGCTGAGGGATGTATAGCGGGTGGGAAGCTCCACGATGTTGCCGTCGACGACGTCCCAATTCGGTTCGCCGACTACCGTGTTGTGTGGATCGAGGTCCAGCGTCGAGTACATTTTCTTGAGCGCTTTGCGCAGGAGCAGGCTGGCAACCTCCGGGGAGGTGGGCCCTGCGAGCATTTGATTGAGCAGCGCCTCTCTGAGGCTGACTTCGGAGGTAGGCGTCGTGGTGGCTGTGACGGTTTCTGTCATCTGGCTTTCCCTGTCTGGTGATACGTGGAGTCCCCGAAACCGAGTGCTTCGGGGGTTCCATGCTAGGCAGGGGCATGACAGCGAAGGTGGTAACTATGTATACGCAGCCGTACGGCGTCCTGGTCACCCGTATTTTTTTTGGAAGAACACCTCCCTGGCTTGGTCCGTGGCAATTTCGCTGCGGTAGTGGTCGATCAATTGCCGCTGGTTGAACGCCTTGGTGGGGACGAGCGAGGAGGTCTTCTGGTCGATTTGCTCAAGGGTTTTCAAGCGCCCGGAAAGAAATGCGTAGGCGGGCACCCAGTTGGTCGAGTAACGGAAATCGGCGAACCACAGCGTCTTATTGGTTTTCAGGTCCTTGATCTCATACCGGTCGAGGTAGCCATAGGGTGGGGTCTTGATGCGTTGCCGGGCCTTTTGTTTGGTGATGGAGATCTGATTGCGGCTTTTCAGCCAGATGACACCACTCATGGTCGGTGGGCGGCGCTTGATGACGTTCAATACGGTTTCAAACCCCAGCACATACAGGCTGCTCGCCTCCTTCTCCAATTGCTGGCGCAAGGCCTCGGCCGAGCGTCGTTGTACGGCGGGAAGCTCCGCGGTCTCGTTTGACTCGACGCCTTGTGCCTGGTCGAGGGCTTTTTTTATGGCCGCGCTGACTTTTTCCATCCTGCCGGCATGGGCGTTGAGGATCATCCCGATGCCGGCGGGCGTTTGGTGCGTCTGCTCTACGGTGTCCTCGATCTGTGCCTTGAACGCCGCCAGGCCGTTGATCAGGTCGGTGCCCTTATTGATGCTGGTGGCCAATGCCGGGACGGCGACCGGCGGGGCGTCGGGCTTGACGTGAGGAATCCATTCGCCGGTTTCCTTGCGGTGGAATGTGACGATGATCTCTCCCGAAAACGGGTTCTTCACGTCGACCCAATCGGTTTCCTCCAGGTTTTTCGATAAGCGCGGTTCACCACTGACGAGCCCCCAGAAGCGCGCCCGGATGAATTTTTTCCGGGGTCTGGGGCGCAGCTCGTAAGACCTGCTTTCGACGCGCCGGTTGCTTCGTTCATCGAGGGCCGCCGCCAAATGACTCAACGTGCGTTTCTTGGCGAGGCCGATCCCGGTCCGCAATCGAGTGAGTTGTATCGGGTGGATGCTGGTCTTGTATTCATTGGCCAGGTACTGGAGATGTTCATCGATGGCCGTGAACTGTTCGATCAGGCTGCCGAAGGCGTCGATCTGCTCGTCCAGGCGGATCACACTGCGCTCATCGATCGCGTCGCGCAGGCTTTGGTACGCCACCGTGGCGTTATCGACGATCAGGTTGATGGCCTCCCAGCCTTCGGGCATCGACTCGACGCTTTCAAGGGACAGGCAGAGGTGGCGAAACATGTCGATCTTGATCAGTTGCAGGTCGTCACTCGTGTACAGCGGCATCTTCCGGCGGTGTTGCCGGACAAACTCGAAGCCTTCGTGGCCCACCTCCTTCAGTTCGGTGAAGCGGGTCTGCATGTAGTCCAGGCGCTCGATCACGTCGTCACCGACGCGGACCATGTTTTCGGCGGTGTCTATATGCGCTTGCTCCAGCACCTTGACCCCGGAGGTGATCATGGCCTTGGCCTTGCTCATGACCGGGGTGAAACGTTCGTTCAGCGCCTCCATCTCCACGAAGGTGAAATTGACCTGCGCGTTCAAGTAGCCAAGCCGGGTGCGAGGGTAGTCGGGCCGTGACTGGAACACCGGCCATTCCAAGAGGGTCTTCAAGGCTTGTTCGTAGTTTTCCCGCTGCGCTTTCAAGGTACTGACGTAGGTGTCGCGCTTGGTCTCCTTGGCGGCGCCCGTCGCCTCGTTCATTTCCTGGGCCTGCATGGTCAACAGCTTCTGGTGCTGCGGCTTCTTGGCTTCGAACTGGTTCAGTTCGAGCAACAGTTCGACTCGGCGGCGTGTCGCCTGGGCGATGACTTTCTGCCTGACCCCTTGCGACCCGCTGCCGCGCAGGCGCAGACGCGTATCCACGTGCCACTTGCCCTGTGCATCGCCCATCAGGGGAGGGCCTGTTCGCGCAGGGTCTTTCTCATCGATGATCGACACCTGTTCGCCTTCCACCAGCACCTTGAACCATTTGCCGGCCAGGTTGGCGTACCAGTCGCCGGCCTGCTCATAGAGCCCTTTGAGCGCGCCCTCGGTCTGACGTTGGCCTGGGTCTTGCAGCGCGTCGAGGCTGAAGCTGTCGAGCAGCTTGGCGCTCTCCCTCGACTGGCCCATCAAGGCGCCGCTGGAACGAATGGTCTCGTAGTGCTCGGTCGGCAACGCCGTGCTGGCAAGCGGCACCCGTTGCTCTATCACGAGCTCAGGTTTTGGCTTGGGCAGATTTTCCAGTTCGCGCACCACTTCCGGTGCCTCTGGCCGGCGCGGACGCCGTGCGGCCCTGGCGCGGTCGATGGTGTGGGTAATGATTGCCAAGGCGATGTTCAACAACAGGTCGGTGAGCGTCTCCCACTTGGCCTGGCTGTCGGCCCCTTCGCGGTTCTGTGTCAGCTGTTCCATATCGTCGAGAATTTGCCAGAGCCACGTTGCGGTGCCGACAGCCGTTCCCAGGTAAGGCAAGGCCAGGTTCAGGATCAGCCAGCCGGCACGCTTAAACGTTTGCCAGCGACTCTCGTGGTTGGAGATCGATTCGCGGTCGGCCAATTCGACCAAGGCATCGGCGTTGGCTTTGAACAATCGCGGCAGGAAATCCGCACCCAGGGTCTTGTCGGTCAAGCCGATGGGGCCGCTATTGGCCAGGGACGTCAACGGCGCGGCCACGAATGCCACGATGCTCCAAGGAGAGGGCAGCAGGTCCGGGAACACGTATCGGCCGTAATCGTCACGCACCCCATCGGGCAACCAGGCCAGCACCGATTGGCGCAAGGCAGGCGTTTGCCTGATCGCATACAGCAGGTTGCTGAACGACGGGTATTGGCACAACTGTGGTTCGAGCATCGGTCGATACAACAGGCAGGGCCCAGCGTTCGAATCCTGCGGGCCGATGACGAACATATTGGTGACCACGTCCTCCGAGCTGCCCAGTTGCAGTTCAGGGACGAAGGCCAGTTGGCGCAGGACGATGAGGTTGCCGTCCACCTTGCGATCGGCTTCTTCAGGCTCCATCAGGGCGACGACGTACCGGTAGCCCTTTTCGTCCAGGTCACCCTGGCCACGGATCTTGCTTTCCAGGGCCAGCATCGGCAACTGAATACGTAACTGGTCGGTGTAGAGTTTTTCGCGGCGGGCCGACTCCGTTGGATCGTCGAGCAACTTGCTCTTGACCCGTTCAGGATAAACGCGACCGATATCGATTTGGGTGATGAGGTTTTCGAGATAGTCGACGGTCATCCATTCGGGCAGCTCACTGTCGTCCAGCGACCTGACGGTTTTGTTGCCCAGGGGCAGCGCGATCAGGTTTTGCAAGGCCAGCTCCACCAGGCTGAACCGGGCCGTGTCGACCCTGCCGGGCACCACGAAGCTCCCCCAGATGACCGGGCTGCGCACCTCGATCTCGATGGCTTCCAGATCGAGCTTCGCGGCCTCGGCATGGTCGGCGGTCATCTGGGTTTCCAGCGCGTTCAATGCAAAGGCCTTGATGGCGGGAATATCGTCCAGATAGGTTTTGCCGGCGTGGGTGTGGCTCAAGATCGACAGGTTCTTCATGTGCTGGGCAAACAGCACCTGATCGGACGGCGACGCCGCCTGCAACCAGTAGGGCATCTGTTTTTGAAACCAGCCCTCCATCAGGTCGTCAGTCGTATCCTGGCTGGAGGCCTGGCTGTTTTCATGGAACGTCAACATGTCCGGGGCGTTGGAGATGCCGATGATCTTGACCTGCTCGGCAATCATCCCGCAGGCCTTGTAATCGAAGATATTGCCGTCGGGCTCATACAGCCGCCATTGGATTTTCCGGTAGCTGTCCGGGCCCAAATGGGCGCGGAGCGATTGCCCGAGTGCCAGTTGGGAATCGAACCGTTCATAGCCGTTGAAGACCGAGTACTTGAGGACGACCTCCTGGTTGTCGATCTTGCCGATCAGCACCACGATGGTGTTGTCACTCATGCGTTGCACTTGATCGCCCTCGATGCCGTCGATGTCGATCAGATAGGCGTGGGCGTCATAGAGGTTATTGTCCTGGCGGCCTTGCCGGTCGGGATAACGGAACAGATGCCTGGCCATGGCGCATTCAGCCTCGCTCCAACCCTTGACCCGTGTGACGTCCCAGGCCGAGCGCAGCGCACTGGAGAGTTCATGCCAGCGCGGGCCGGCGTCGCCGATGGAGGCATTCCAATAGGCCAATTGCTGCTCCTGGCAGGCCGTCAGCATGGCCGGTTGCAGCTCGTTGATCAGCCGCCCGATCTGGTCGATGCGCACCGGCAAGTGCACATCAGGCGTGGTGAGGGGGAGCAGGGTCAGAAAGTGCAACCCTTCGATCAGCAGCATCGGGCTACTGTCGTTCAACAGCCCGGCGAGCATGTCGCTGAGGGTTTCATAACGCGTCGGGCGCTCGACGATTTCGTCGTCGACGATGCCCCAGTGCGGCTCGCCGACCACGGTGGTGTGGGGGTCGAGGTTGAGCGTGGGGTAGAGCTTCTTGAGGCCGTCCCGCAGGAGGATGGCGGCCACCTCGGGGTAGGTGGGGCCGGCGAGCAACCGGTTGAGCACGGCATCCTTGGGGTCGGTTGCGGGGGTGAGGCGTGTGCTTGTAGAGCTTGGTGTCATCGGAGTCTCCCTGACTTGTGCGACGTGCAGTCCCGGAGCGAAACGCTGGGGGAATCCATGCTAGGGCGGCACAAGACAGGGAAGGTGGTAACTATGTATAGCGCGCTTGGTTCATGCAAAACCCGTGGCGAGGGAGCTTGCTCGCGCTTGAGCGCGAAGCGCTCACAAAGCAGTCAACCTCACTGCCCAGATTTGATCCGCGTCCAGGCCCGCGTCCGCGCGCGCTCGGCATCCCGGGGCAACGGTTGCAAAGTGTAGAGCGTGGTCATGGCCGCAGCGGTCGGGTACAGGTTGGGGTTGCCGCGGATCGCCGGGTCGACCATTTCGGTGGCGTCCTTGTTCGGGTTCGGGTAGCCGACAAAATCGCTGACCGGCGCGATCACCTGGGGTTGCAGCAAGTAGTTGATGAAGGTGTAGGCGTCGTCCGGGTTTTTCGCGCCTTTGGGGATGGCGAGCATGTCGAACCAGATCGGCGCGCCTTCCTTGGGCAGGCGCATGTCCACCGTCACGCCGTTCTTGGCTTCCTTGGCGCGGTTGGCCGCCTGGGAGAAGCTGCCGGAATAGCCCACCGCCACGCAGATATCACCGTTGGCGATGTCGGCCATGTACTTGGACGAGTGGAAATAAGTGATGTACGGGCGGATCTTCATCATCAGCGCTTCAGCCTTGGCATAGTCCGCCGGCTTCTTGCTGTTGGGGTCCAGGCCCAGGTGCTGCAAGGCCAGGGGCAGGATCTCCGACGGCGAATCGAGCAGCGCCACGCCGCACTGCTTGAGCTTGCTGATGTTCTCTTCCTTGAAGATCAGATCCCAGCTGTCCACGGGTGCGTTGTCGCCCAGGGCGGCCTTGACCTTGTCCGGGTTGAAGCCGATCAGGATGGTGCCGTACATGTAGGGCACGGCGAACTTGTTGCCCGGGTCGTTGGCTTCGATCAGCTTCATCAGCTTGGGGTCGAGGTGGTTCCAGTTCTGCAGCTTGCTGCGGTCCAGGGGCTGGAACACCCCGGCTTCGATCTGCTTGGCCAGGAACACATTGGACGGCACCACCACGTCATAGCCGGAGTTGCCCGTCAGCAGCTTGGCCTCCAGGGCCTCGTTGGTGTCGAAGATGTCGTAGACCAGCTTGACCTGGCTGTTCTGCGCCTTGAAATCCTCCAGGGCCTTGGGCGTGATGTAGTCGAACCAGTTGTAGACGCGCAAGGTGCGCTCCTCGGCCTGGACAGCGCCGCAAAGCAGCGCGGCGCACACGGCTGGAGCCATTAAACGCTTGAGTCTGTTCATGCTGTTATTCCTCATGGGGCGCTTTGGAAACCTTCAAGAACGTTCACGGCATTGATGCCGATTTCTGCCACCGCGTAGCCGCCTTCCATCACGAACAATGTTGGCTTGCCGAGCGCCGCGATGCGCTTGCCCATCGCCAGGTAATCCGGGCTGTCGAGCTTGAATTGCGAGATGGGGTCGTCCTTGAACGTGTCCACGCCCAGGGACACGACGATGACGTCGGCGTCGTAACCGCGGATTTGCCCGCAGGCCTGCTCCAGCGCCGCGCTCCAGGTGTCCCAGCCTGAGCCGGCCGGCAAAGGGTAGTTGAAGTTGAAACCCGCACCTTCGCCTTCGCCGTGCTCATCCGCATAACCCAGGAAAAACGGAAACTCCGCCTCCGGATGGCCGTGGATCGACGTGAACAACACGTCGCAGCGTTCGTAGAAAATCGATTGGGTGCCGTTGCCGTGGTGGTAATCCACATCCAGGATCGCGACCTTCTTACGGCCCTGGTCGAGAAAGGCCTGGGCGGCGATGGCAGCGTTGTTGAGGTAGCAATAACCGCCCATCAAATCGCCAGCGGCGTGGTGCCCCGGTGGGCGGCACAAGGCAAAGGCACTGCGCGCACCGCGCTGGATGTCCGCCTGGGCGGTGAGGGCCACTTGTGCGGCGCTGTAGGCCGCCTGCCAAGTGCCGGCGGTAATCGGCGCGCCCGCGTCGAAACTGTAATAACCCAGTTGGCCGTGCAGGCTGGTGGGGATGACCGTACGAAAGGTCCGCGCCGGCCAAGTGAAGGGCAACAAATCGCCGTCGCGGTTGTACTTGGCCCAACGGTCCCAGGCGCCTTTGAAAAACTCCAGGTACGCCGCGCTGTGGATACGCTGGATCGGCCCCAAGCCAAAATCCTGCGGCGCCTCCACCGGCCCCAGCCCCTGCGCCTTGACCCGCTCCAACACGTGATCGGCCCGGGACGGCATTTCGAAGCAGGGCATCAATTGGCCGTCCATCAACTCGCAGCGCCCGTGGTGCAGGTGGTGATCGTCCGAATAGATCGTCAGCATTTTTGTTCTCCGCAAGGCTGATCGGTGTGAACACAGTCTTGCGGCGCGCGGCGTTTCAGAGAACGGCAGGAGAGGCCAAAAGGGGATCGAAATGGCCAATAACTTTGACCGTAAATCGCCCCTTGTTGGCGCGGGTGTGCGCGGAGTTGGGGCAGAAGGCCTCCTGTGGGAGCGAGCTTGAACTGGTCAAGTAAATCCGGACACCAGTTACGGTGTTTATGCTGCTTTTTGYTCCATGGCTATTGGCGATAGGTAGTCGTTGTAGCTGTGGAGCCTGGTGCGGTTGTAGTACATGAAGAAGCGCACCATATCGGTTTGTGCTTCCTCGCTCGTGCTGTAACCGTTGCGAGGGACCCATTCTGACTTCAGGGTGCCGAAAAA
>NZ_JBFREY010000055.1:0-24456 GCF_052114545.1 Pseudomonas sp. KB_12
CCGAACGCAGGCATTGCGCAGTGGGCATCCCGGCATGGATGCCGGGATAGCCGCGCTGGGCCATGGATGGCCCTTCGCGGCGGGCCCACGGAGCAATGCCGGAGTGAGGGCACACCGAGCCTAGGCGAGGTGCCGAGTGGTGGGGCAGAAGCGTTTTGGTTACTTTTGCGCTTCTCAAAAGTGACCCGCCGTCAGGGCGGAACCCTAAGCCGCCATTACCAAAATAACGGATATACACACAAAAAAAGCGCCCATAAAAAAAGGCCACCCAAAGGCAGCCTTCAAAAACTAGAGAGGTTTTTTTGCCTACACGGCCGCAACAGGGCGCATGTAGGAGATTGGCGCGGTGCTGGCGTCTTCGAACGTCACGACTTCCCAAGCATCTTTCTGCTCAATCAACTTGCGCAGCAGCTGGTTGTTCAGTGCATGGCCGGACTTGAACCCCTTGAACTCACCAATCAGGCTATTGCCCAGCAGGTAGAGGTCGCCGATTGCATCGAGGATCTTGTGTTTGACGAATTCGTCTTCATAGCGAAGGCCGTCTTCGTTCAATACACCATCGGAATCGACCACGATCGCGTTTTCAACACTGCCGCCGAGTGCGAGGTTGTGCTTGCGCAGGTACTCGATGTCACTCATGAAACCAAAGGTACGGGCGCGGCTGACTTCTTTTACGAACGAAGTGCTGGAAAAATCCACGCTTGCACTCTGGGTGCGGTCACGGAAAACCGGGTGATCGAAATCGATCTCGAAGCTCACCTTGAAACCTTCGAAAGGGACGAAAGTGGCGCGCTTGTCGCCGTCTTCCACTGTCACTTCCCGCAGGATACGGATGAACTTCTTGGCTGCGTCCTGCTCTTCCAGGCCAGCCGATTGAATCAGGAATACGAAGGGTCCGGCACTGCCATCCATGATCGGGACTTCGGACGCGGAGAGCTCGACGTAGGCGTTATCGATGCCCAGGCCAGCCATGGCCGAGAGCAAATGCTCCACCGTATCCACTTTGGTGTCACCGTTGACCAATGTGGTCGACATAGTGGTTTCACCAACGTTTTCCGCGCGAGCAGGAATCTGCACCACAGGGTCGAGGTCGGCACGACAAAACACAATGCCGGTATCGATAGGCGCGGGCTTGAGGGTCAGGTAGACCTTCTCGCCGGAGTGCAAGCCGACACCTGTGGCACGGATAATATTCTTCAGGGTGCGTTGTTTAATCATGGCATGGGCCGCTTCAGCGCAAATTGCGAACTGGTATCAACAAAGGCTGGCGATGATAGCAGACCAGACCTTTGCTGAACACCAATCACCCGTATCCCCCTGATACATTTCATCAATCGGCCTGACGACGCAGGAAAGCCGGGATGTCCAGGTAATCCAGATCGTCTTGCGGATTCATCTTCGCGGCAGTCGCAGTACCGGCCTGGGCCTGGTTGCGCATGACGGTCGGACGGTCCAGGTCACGGTAGTTCACCGCAGGCGCTTCCTGACGCGAAGCCACTTGTTGTTGCGGTTGCGAAGCCATGGAAGTGTGAACGGTGTTGTCGATGACCTTCACAGGCTTCTCGATTTTCGCGCCCAGGCCCGTGGCAACCACGGTAACGTGCAGCTCGTCGCGCATGTCCGGATCGATAACGGTACCGACCTTGACCATCGCGTGCTCGGAAGCGAAGGCTTCGATGATGCTACCCACGTCGGAGTACTCACCCAGGGACAGGTCAGGACCGGCGGTGATGTTCACCAGGATACCGCGTGCACCTTGCAGGTTCACGTCTTCGAGCAACGGGTTGCGGATGGCCGCTTCGGTGGCCTCGCGTGCACGGTTCGGACCGCTGGCGCAGCCAGTGCCCATCATTGCCATGCCCATTTCGCTCATGACAGTCCGTACGTCGGCAAAGTCGACGTTGATCATGCCTGGACGCTTGATGATGTCGGAGATACCGCGAACGGCACCGGCCAGTACGTCGTCAGCCTTGGCGAAAGCCGACAGCAGGCTTGCGTCTTTACCCAGGATGGTCAGCAGCTTCTCGTTGGGAATGGTGATCAACGAGTCGACGCTTTCAGACAGCAGACGGATACCTTCGTCGGCGATCTGCATACGCTTGCGGCCTTCGAAAGGGAACGGACGAGTCACCACCGCAACGGTGAGGATCCCCATTTCCTTGGCCACTTCGGCAATGATCGGCGCCGCACCAGTACCGGTGCCGCCGCCCATGCCCGTGGTGATGAACACCATGTTGGTGCCTTGCAGGACTTCAGCGATGCGCTCACGGTCTTCGAGAGCGGCCTGACGACCGACTTCCGGGTTGGCGCCGGCGCCCAGGCCTTTGGTCACGCCAGTGCCCAATTGCAGGATGGTCCGCGCGCCGATGGATTTCAGCGCCTGGGCATCAGTGTTGGCGCAGATGAATTCAACGCCTTCAATGTTGCTCTTGACCATGTGGTTGACAGCGTTGCCGCCGCCACCGCCGACACCGATTACTTTAATAACCGGGCTAGCGGGGATGTTGTCTACGAGTTCGAACATTTTCCCTCTCCTTTCATTCTCTAGTTTTTTCGCCTACTGCGTTTGCCGCGTCTTCCAGCGCCAAGCCTGAAACTTGCCGCTTGAAGCTTTGAAACTGTTTAAAAGTTGCCTTTGACCCAAGCCTTGAGCTGCTCGAACAGCGGAGCCTTCGGCTCGTCGCTGCTGTAGCTGTCGCGGCTGCCAATCCCTGAAAACGAAATCCCGTCGGACTGTTTCTGCAGGCCGTACATCAACAGGCCCACGCCAGTGGAATAGATCGGGTTGCGGACCACGTCATCCAGGCCCTTGATGCCATGGGGCACGCCCAGGCGCACCGGCATGTGGAAAATCTCTTCGGCCAGCTCGACCGCGCCTTCCATCTTCGACGTACCGCCAGTCAGCACGATGCCGGCCGGGATCAGGTCTTCGTAGCCACTGCGACGCAGTTCGGCCTGGATCAGCGTGAACAGCTCGTCGTAACGCGGCTCGACCACTTCGGCCAGGGCCTGGCGCGACAGCTCGCGCGGTGGACGGTCGCCGACGCTTGGCACCTTGATGGTTTCGCCGGCACCGGCCAGCTTCGCCAGGGCGCAGGCATAACGGATCTTGATTTCCTCGGCGTACTGGGTCGGGGTGCGCAACGCCATGGCGATGTCGTTGGTCACCTGGTCACCGGCAATCGGGATCACCGCCGTGTGGCGAATGGCGCCTTCGGTGAAGATCGCGATGTCGGTGGTACCGCCGCCGATGTCCACCAGGCACACGCCCAGCTCTTTCTCGTCGTCGGTCAGCACCGAGTAGGCCGAAGCCAGTTGCTCGAGGATGATGTCGTCGATTTCCAGGCCACAGCGGCGCACGCATTTCTCGATGTTCTGCGCCGCGTTCACCGCACAGGTCACCACGTGAACCTTGGCTTCCAGGCGCACGCCGGACATGCCCAGGGGTTCGCGCACGCCTTCCTGGTTATCGATCACGTAATCCTGCGGCAGGGTGTGCAGCACACGCTGGTCGGCCGGGATCGCCACGGCCTGGGCCGCGTCGAGTACGCGCTCAAGGTCGGCGGAGCTGACTTCGCGATCACGAATCGCCACGATGCCGTGGGAGTTCAGGCTGCGGATGTGATTGCCCGCCACGCCGACGAACGCCGAGTGGATCCGGCAACCGGCCATCAGCTGCGCCTCTTCGATGGCGCGCTGGATCGATTGCACGGTGGACTCGATGTTCACCACCACGCCTTTTTTCAAGCCACGGGACGGGTGTGTACCGATCCCGACGATGACCAGCGTGCCGTCGTCCGCGACTTCGCCTACCAGCGCCACCACCTTGGAAGTGCCGATATCGAGACCGACGATCATTTTCCCGCTTTGCACGTTTGCCATGGGTCCTGCCTCTTCTTAATTCTTCGCGACGGCGGGTGCGGCCGTCGTGGGCGCTACAGGTTCCCGCCAGCCAACAGCCAGGCCGTTGGCGTAGCGCAGATCGATGCGCGCAATGTTCGTAATCTGTTCTTTAAGCGTCTTGTCATAGATGGCGATGAAGCGGCGCATCTTTTCCACCAGGTTGCCGCGACCGAGCAACAGCTCGATGCCCGGCCCCGAGCTACCCGCGCCAGTGGTCAAAAACCAACTGCCGCGCTCACGCAATTCCAGGCGCGCGATGGAGAAGCCCAATGGCCGCAACATCTGGCTCAACACCTGGTATTGCTGCATCACTTGCTGCTGGGCCCGCTGTGGGCCGAACAGTTGTGGCAAATGTTCATAGTTGGCCAGTTCCCGCGGCGTAAACGCCTGGCCCTGGTTGTTCAACAACGACTCGTCGCCCCAACGGGCCACCGGCAATTGCTCTTCCAGGCGGATCGACACCTGGTCAGGCCACACCCGACGGACTTCGGCGTGGGCGATCCAAGGCATCTGTTCCAGCTCCGTGCGCATGCCCGCCAGGTCGATGGTGAAGAAACTCGACGCGACGAACGGAGCGATCCGCTGCTGCACGGCCTGCTGACTGATGTAGCTCAGGTCGCCCTGGACGTTGATCCGGGCGATCGGCCGGTCGGCATAAGGCAGCAACCGTTGCGCGCCTTCATACGTACCGAACCCCAACGCCACCAGCAGCACCGGCCAGAACAAGCTCTTGAGAAAACCAAAATTGGCTTTCGGCAAGCGCGCCGACATCGGCTCTTTGGCCACCATTCGGCTGGCACCCCGCGGCACCGGCTTGCGACCGGGAGCGGATGGCTGATGACGAAGCGATGCGCCTTGCATGGCTTAACCTCTTGGCTCTTGATGGCCGACACTGGCGGCCAGGATCGACACCACCAGTTGCTGGAAATCCAGACCGGCGGCGCGAGCCGCCATCGGCACCAGGCTGTGGTCGGTCATACCAGGTGCGGTGTTGACTTCCAGGAACCAGAACTGCCCATCGGCGTCCTGCATCACGTCTGCCCTGCCCCAACCGGCAATACCCAGCGCCTCACAGGCCTTGGCCGTGAGGTCCATCAGTTGTTTTTCCTTGGCGGCGTCCAGCCCGCAGGGAATGCGGTACTGGGTATCGTTGGCGACGTACTTGGCGTCGTAGTCATAGAACGTGTGGGGCGTGCCCAGCGCAATCGGGGGCAACACCTGGTCACGCAGGGTGGCGATGGTGAACTCGGGACCGGAGATCCATTGTTCGACCAACACTTGCGAATCGTAGGAACTGGCGTCTTTCCATGCCGCGGTCAACTCAGGCAGCGAATTCACTTTCGCCATGCCGATACTTGAACCTTCATGGGCCGGTTTGACGATCAAAGGGAAGCCCAGTTCCGTGGCCGCCGAAATACAATCGGCCTCGGACGCCAGCACGGCGTGACGCGGTGTTGGAATGCCAAGGCTGTGCCAGACCTGCTTGGTGCGCAGCTTGTCCATCGCCAGGGCGGAAGCCAGGATGCCGCTGCCGGTGTAGGGAATGCCCAGGCACTCGAGCAGGCCTTGCATGCTGCCGTCTTCGCCGCCACGGCCGTGCAGGATGATGAACGCGCGGTCGATTTTTTCGCTCAGCAGGCGCTGCAGGAAATCGTCGCCCACGTCGATGCCGAATGCGTCGACACCGGCGCCTTGCAGGGCTTGCAGTACGGCGTTGCCGGACTTGAGGGACACCTCGCGCTCGGCGCTCTTGCCGCCGAACAGCACGGCAACGCGGCCGAAGGCTTTCGGATCAAGGGTCGAGACCAGGTTGGCGTAGGCAGCAGTCATTTCAATTTCCCCTCGCTGGAAGCCACGATTGCCCCGGCGAATAACGGACTGTTCAACAGTTTCGGGGCCAGGCCCCCAATGTCACCGGCACCCTGGCACAGCAGGATGTCGCCGGCGCGCAGCAGCGGCTTGACCAGCGGCGCGAGGTCCACGCCGCGTTCGATGTAGATCGGGTCCAACTGGCCGCGCTGGCGAATGCTGTGGCACAGCTGGCGGCTGTCAGCCCCCGGGATCGGCTCTTCACCGGCCGGGTAGACTTCCATCAACAGCAGTACGTTGGCGTCGGCCAGCACCTGGACGAAATCGTCGTACAGGTCGCGGGTGCGGCTGTAGCGGTGCGGCTGGTAGACCATCACCAGGCGCCGCTCCGGCCAGCCACCGCGCACGGCCTTGATCACCGCCGCGACTTCGGTCGGGTGGTGGCCGTAGTCGTCCACCAGCATCACGTTGCCGCCGTCCACCGGCAGTTCGCCGTAGACCTGGAAACGTCGGCCCACGCCCTGGAACCCGGACAGGCCCTGGACAATGGCTTCATCGCTGACGCCTTCGTCGGTGGCGATGCAGATGGTGGCCAAGGCATTGAGTACGTTGTGATTGCCGGGCATGTTCACCGACACATCCAACGGCTCGCGATCAGGGCGCAGCACGGTAAAGAACGTCTGCATGCCCTGCTGGCGCACGTTGATGGCGCGCACGTCGGCTTCTTCGCCAAAACCGTAGGTCATGGTCGGACGCTTGATCAGCGGAAGGATTTCGCGCACCACCGGGTCGTCCAGGCACACCACCGCCAAACCGTAGAACGGCAGGTTGTGCAGGAACTCGACGAAGGTTTTCTTCAGTTTGTTGAAGTCACCGTCGTAGGTCGCCATGTGGTCGGCGTCGATGTTGGTGACCACGGCCACCAGCGGTTGCAGGTGCAGGAAGCTCGCATCGCTCTCGTCGGCTTCGGCGATCAGGTAGCGGCTGGTGCCCAGCTGGGCATTGGTGCCCGCGGCGTTCAGACGACCACCGATCACGAAAGTCGGGTCCAGGCCACCGGCCGCGAACACCGAGGCGATCAGGCTGGTGGTGGTGGTCTTGCCGTGGGTACCGGCGACGGCGATGCCGTGGCGATAGCGCATCAGCTCGGCCAGCATCTCGGCCCGTGGCACCACGGGGATACGGCGCTCCAGGGCAGTGGCGACTTCCGGGTTGGAGGTGTTCACGGCACTGGAAACCACCAGCACGTCGGCATTGGCGGCGTTCTCGGCACGGTGGCCGATAAAGATCTGCGCGCCGAAGGATTCCAGGCGCTCGGTGACCGGGGAGGCCTTCAGGTCGGAACCCGAGACCTGGTAACCCAGGTTCAGCAGCACCTCGGCGATCCCGCACATGCCCACGCCGCCGATACCGACGAAGTGGATGCGGCGGATACGGCGCATTTCCGGTTGCGGCATGGCTTTGCGATTCTCAACCATGGGCCACCTCCAGGCAGGTATCGACCACTTGGGTCGTGGCATCGGGTTTGGCCAGGCGGCGTGCGGCGCGGGCCATGTCTTCAAGTCGTTGCGGCTGCATCAAAACCTCTGTCAGGCGGGCGGCAAGATCCGCGGCACCAGTCGTTCTTTGCGGCATCAGGAAGGCAGCGCCTTCACGGGCCAAATAATCGGCGTTACGGGTCTGGTGATCGTCGATGGCGTGGGGCAAAGGCACCAGCATCGAGGGCAGACCGGCGGCAGCCAGTTCACTGATGGTCAGCGCGCCTGCGCGGCAGACCACCAGGTCGGCCCAGCCATAGGCTTGGGCCATGTCTTTGATGAAAGGCTGCACTTGCGCCTCGACGCCAACGGCGCGGTAGCGCTCGGCGGTCACTTCATCGTGGTTTTTGCCGGCCTGGTGAAACACTTCCGGGCGCAGTTCGGGGGCGACCTGCGACAGGGCTTCGGGCAGCAATTTGTTCAACGGTTCGGCCCCCAGGCTTCCGCCCAGGACCAGCAAACGCGCTTTGCGTCCAGCCAGGGCCGGGCGCGGTGTATCGAAAAACAGCTCGGTACGCACCGGATTACCAGTGGTGCGGCGGCTGCCCGACAGGGTAAAGGTGTCGGGAAAGGCTTCACAGACCCGGGCGGCCAACGGCACCAGTAACCGATTGGCGGTACCGGCCACGGCGTTCTGCTCGTGAACGATCACCGGCACACCGGCCAATTTCGCCGCAACACCGCCAGGACCGGTCACATAACCGCCAAACCCGACCACGCACACCGGGCGCAACCGACGGATGATCGCCCGCGCCTGCCAGACCGACTTGAGCAGCATCAGCGGCGCCTTGAGCAACGACAACTTGCCCTTGCCCCGCAGGCCGCTGGCGTCGATCCGGTGCAGCTCAAGGCCCGCGCCGGGCACCAGTTCGTTCTCGATGCCCCGTGGCGTGCCCAGCCAGTGCACGGTGTAGCCGCGCGCCTGGAACTCCCGGGCACAGGCCAGCGCCGGGAATACGTGCCCGCCGGTACCACCCGCCATGATCAGCACATTAGCGCCCATGAGTCGGTTCCTCGGCGAAGTCGCTCTCTTGAAACTCCATCTCTTCGCTGCCCAGGTGGGTTCGACTCTCCCATTCGATGCGCAACAACAGGCCGAGACAGGCGCAGCAGATCACCAGGGAGCTGCCGCCATAACTGAGGAACGGCAGCGTCAAACCCTTGGTCGGCAGCAGGCCGACGTTCACGCCGATGTTGATCAGGAACTGGCCGATCCACAGGAACGACAAGCCATACGCCACGTAAGCGGCAAAAAACTGCTTGGCCTTCTCGGCCCACAAGCCGATGTACATGCCGCGCACGCAGACGAATACGAACAAGGCAACGGTGCACAAGGAGCCGACCACGCCCAGCTCTTCGGCCAATACCGAGAACACGAAGTCGGTGTGGGCTTCCGGCAGGTAGAACTGCTTCTGCACGCTGTTGCCCAGGCCTACGCCCAGCCATTCGCCGCGACCGAAGGCGATCAGCGCCTGGGTCAATTGATAGCCGGAACCGAACTGGTCGGCCCACGGGTCGGTAAAGGTGATCAAACGCGCCATCCGATAGGGTTGCGCCTGCACCAGCACCGTCACGGCGGCAACCGCCAGCGCCACCATCAGGGTGAACCGGAACAGCCCGACGCCGCCCAGGAACAGCATGGCCGCCGCCGCGCCCATCATCACCACCGTGGCGCCGAAGTCCGGCTCCATCAGCAGCAGGCCCGCCATCGGCAGCAACACGATGAATGGCTTGAAGAACCCCATCCAGCTCTCGCGCACTTCTTTCTGGCGACGCACCAGGTAACCGGCGAGGTAGATCACCACAAAGACCTTGGCGATCTCCGAAGGCTGAACGTTGAAGAAACTGAAGCCGATCCAGCGCATCGAGCCGTTGACCTCGCGGCCGATGCCCGGCAACAGCACCATCACCAACAGGCCGAAGGCACCGAGCAGCATCATCCAGCCCAGGCGCTGCCAGGTGGCGATCGGCACCATCATGGTGACGACGCACGCACCCAAGCCGATCACCAGGTAAACCAAGTGGCGGATCATGTGGTAAAGCGTGTTGCCCGACTGCACGGCGGCCACTTCCGACGACGCGGACGTGATCATCACCAGGCCAAGGCCCAGCAAGGCCAGGCAACCGGCAAGCATCGGGAAATCCAGGTCGATGCCGCGCCCAGTGATCAGCGGCGACGGGTACGGCTTGATGATGTTCATCAGGCTCATGCCAAGTCCTCCGCGGCCCGGGCGAACAGCTGCCCGCGCTCTTCATAGTTCTTGAACATGTCGAAACTGGCGCAGGCCGGCGACAACAGCACCGCATCGCCTGGTTGCGCAAGGGCGCGGCACTGTTGCACCGCCTCGTCCAGCGAACCGACCCGAACCAGCGGCACGGCATCGCCGAGGGCCTGGGCGATCAATTCACGGTCACGGCCCATCAGCACCACGGCACGGCAGTTGGCCGCCACCGGGTCGCGCAGGTCCTTGAAGTCGGCGCCCTTGCCGTCGCCGCCGGCGATCAGCACGAGCTTGCCTTCGATGTCCGCACCCAGCCCTTCGATAGCCGCCAGTGCGGCACCGACGTTGGTGGCCTTGGAGTCGTTGTACCAAGCCACGCCGTCCAGGTCGCGCACCCACTGGCAGCGGTGCTCAAGACCGGCAAAGGTACGCAGGGCCGAGAGCATGGCGTCGAACGGCAGGCCGACCGCATGCCCCAGGGCCAGCGCGGCCAGGGCATTGGCCTGGTTGTGGGCGCCACGAATCTTCAGTTCGCGCACCGGCATCAGGTTCTGGAATTCGAAGGCCAGGTATTTCTCGCCATTCTCTTCGCGCAGCCCGAAGCCTTTGAAGTCCGGCACGCCCAGGCCGAAGGACCAGCACGGCATGCCCTCGCCCAACAACGGACGAGTCAGGGCGTCCTGGCGGTTGAACACCACTTGCCGGGCACCACGGAAGATCCGGTGCTTGGCCAGGTGATAAGCCGGCAGGCCGCTGTAGCGGTCCATGTGGTCTTCGCTGACATTGAGCACGGTCGCCACTTCGGCGCCCAGGTGGTCGGTGGTTTCCAGCTGGAAGCTCGATAGCTCCATCACGTACAGCTCGACGTCGTCACTGAGCAGGTCCAGCGCCGGGGTACCGAGGTTGCCGCCCACGGCGACGCGCTTGCCGGCCGCCGCGGCCATCTCGCCCACCAGGGTCGTGACAGTGCTCTTGGCATTGGAACCGCTGATGGCGACGATCGGCGCCTTGGCGTTACGCGCGAACAGCTCGATGTCGCCGGACAATTTCACGCCACGGGCAGCGGCCGCCTGCAGGGCTGGAGTCGCCAGGGCCAGGCCGGGGCTCACGTAGAGCTCATCGGCGCGGCACAGGAATTCGACGTCCAACTCGCCACAACGCACGTCCACCTGCGGATAGTCACGGCGCAGCGTGGCCAGCTCAGGTGGATTTTCCCGCGTATCGGCGACGGCAAACGACACACCCCGGCTCGCCAGGAAGCGAACCAGGGACATGCCGCTCTTGCCGAGGCCGACAACGATGCGGAAGTGGTCAGAAGCGATCAGGGACACTCGTTCTACCTCAGCTTCAGGGTGGCAAGGCCGATCAGCACCAGAATCACAGTGATGATCCAGAAACGGACGATCACACGCGGCTCGGGCCAGCCCTTGAGTTCAAAGTGGTGATGGATCGGCGCCATGCGGAATACGCGGCGGCCGGTCAATTTAAAGGAAGCAACCTGAATGACGACTGACAGGGTCTCCATCACGAACACACCGCCCATGATGAACAGGACGATTTCCTGGCGAACGATAACGGCGATGGTGCCCAGGGCCGCGCCCAGCGCCAGCGCGCCGACGTCGCCCATGAAGACTTGCGCCGGGTAGGTGTTGAACCACAGGAAGCCCAGGCCGGCACCGATCAGCGCTCCGCAGAACACGATCAGCTCGCCCGCCCCTGGCACATAGGGGATCAACAGGTATTCAGCGAATTTCACGTTACCCGACAGGTAGCAGAAAATCCCCAGGGCGCCGCCGACCATGACCGTGGGCATGATCGCCAGGCCATCGAGGCCGTCGGTAAGGTTGACCGCGTTGCTCGAACCGACGATCACCAGGTAGGTCAGCACGATGAAACCTGCGCCCAGTGGGATGCTGTAGTCCTTGAGCATCGGCAGGATCAGGGTGGTCTCCACCGGCGAAGCGGCGGTCATATAAAGGAAGATCGCCGCGCCGAGGCCGAACACCGACTGCCAGAAATACTTCCAGCGGCTTGGCAGCCCACGGGAGTTCTTCTCGATGACCTTGCGGTAGTCGTCGACCCAGCCGATGGCGCCGAAGAGCAGGGTAACCAGCAGCACGACCCAGACATACCGGTTCGCCAGGTCGGCCCAGAGCAGGGTGCTGATGCCGATGGACGACAGGATCAGCGCGCCGCCCATGGTCGGGGTGCCGGATTTGGACAGGTGCGATTGCGGGCCATCGTTACGAACCGACTGGCCGATTTGCAGGTTCTGCAGGGTGCGGATCATCCACGGGCCCAGGAACAGCGACAACGACAGCGCGGTCAGCACACCCAGGATCCCGCGCAGGGTCAGGTACTGGAAGACCGCGAAGCCTTTGTAGAACTGTTGCAGGTACTCCGCTAGCAGCAGCAGCATTAATGTTTCTCCGTGGAGGCGCCGCACAGTGCCGCGACGATGTTTTCCATCGCTGCGCTGCGTGAGCCCTTGATCAATAAGGTGGTGTTCGGATCCTGCTCGGCGACCAGGGCCTGGATCAGTTCGGCCTGAGTGGTGAAATGCCGTGCGTGTTCGCCAAACGCGGCGACTGCATGGGCCATCATCGGACCGACCGCATACAGCGCGTCGACCTTGCCGCGCGCATAGGCACCGACATCGTGATGCCCCTGTTGCGCCCACTCGCCCAGCTCACCGATATCCCCCAGCACCAATACGGTACGGCCGGAGAAACCGGCGAGGATATCCACAGCCGCGCACATGGACGACGGGTTGGCGTTATAGGTGTCGTCGATCACGCGCATGCCATTGCTGGCCAGTTGCGCAACAGAGCGCCCCTTGACCGGCTGCACGGCGTTCAGCCCGGCGACAATGCCCGGCAGCGACACGCCCAGCGCATGGGCGGCAGCCGCCGCGGCCAGGGCGTTGGCAACGTTATGAGTGCCGAGCAGGTTCAACTGCACCCGCTCGGCGCCATCCGGGCTGTGCAAGTTGAAGGCCGGGCAACCACGAGCGTCGCGGTCCAGGTCGCTGGCGTAGAAATTCGCGGCGAGATTGCTCAGGGCAAAGGTCAGCACCTTGCGCTCGCCCGCCCGGGTCTTCCAGATTTCGAAGGCCTTGTCGTCGAGATTCAGCACGGCGACGCCATCGGCATCCAGCCCCTCGATGATCTCGCCCTTGGCCTCGACGATTTTTTCCGGGCCGCCGAACTCGCCGACGTGGGCAGTCCCGGCGTTGTTGAGCACCGCCACATGAGGCTTGGTCATGCCCACGGTGTAGGCAATCTCGCCGAGCCGCGAAGCGCCCAGCTCGATGACGGCGGCGCTGTGTTCCGGCACCAGCTCCAGCAGGGTCAGCGGCACACCAAGGTCATTGTTCAGATTGCCGCGAGTCGCCAGTACCGGACCGCGGGTGCGCAGGATGCTGGCCAGCATTTCCTTGACCGTGGTCTTGCCGCTGGAGCCGGTGATGGCCGCGACCGGGTTGCCAAACGCCGCGCGGTTCAGCGCACCGAGCTGGCCCAGGGCCTGGCGGGTGTCGTTGACGAGTAATTGCGGCAGCGTGCTGTTGGTCACTTCGCGCTCGACCAGGGCCGCGACCGCACCTTTGCCCGCGACTTCGCTCAAGTAGTCGTGACCATCGAAACGTGGCCCAGCCAGGGCGACGAACAATTGCCCCGGCGCGATCGCCCGGCTGTCGATGCTGACGCCGTTGAAGGTGGCGTCCGCAGCGATGAGGCGCGCATTCAGGGCGTTGGTCAGTTCGCTGAGCTTCAGGGCCTTAAGCATGGGCCACCTCCCACGCGGTCAGGGCATGATCGGCTTCCACCAGGTCGGAGAACGCATGGCGTTCGCCGTTGATTTCCTGATAGTCCTCGTGGCCCTTGCCGGCCAGGACGATGACATCGTCCGCCGAGGCGCTGGCGATCAACTGGGCAATGGCCTGGCCACGACCAGCCACGAAGGTGACGTTATCCACAGCCGCAAAACCGGCGCGGATGTCGTCGAAAATCCGCTGCGGGTCTTCGCTGCGTGGGTTGTCGTCGGTGACCAGTACGCCGTCTGCCAGCCGCTCTACCACTTCGGCCATCAACGGGCGTTTGCCGCGATCGCGATCGCCACCGCAGCCGAACAGGCACAGCAACTTGCCCTTGGCGTGAGGACGCAGGGCCGTGAGAACTTTTTCCAACGCGTCGGGGGTATGGGCGTAATCGACCACAACCAGTGGTTGAGTCCCACCGCCCAAACGCTGCATGCGACCGGCCGGGCCCTCGAGCTTCGGCAAGACCTTGAGAATTTCGTCCAGCGCGTAGTCCAGGCCGAGCAAGGCGCCGATGGCCGCCAATACGTTGCTCAGGTTGAAGCGGCCGAGCAAGGTGCTGCGCAAATGGTGCTCGCCCTGGGGCGTGACCAAGGTGGCGCGCACGCCTTCGTCATTGAATTGCGCCTGGCGTACATAAAGGTAGGCGCTGGCATCTTCCAGGCTATAGGTGATCAATCGCGATTCGCGCTTTTCGGCAGCCAGTTGCCGACCGAATTCGTCATCGAGGTTGATGACCCGGCACTTCAGGTCATTCCAGGCAAACAGCTTGGCCTTGGCTTCACCGTAGGCCTGCATGGTGCCGTGGTAATCCAGGTGATCCCGGGACAGGTTGGTCAGCACCGCGACATCGAACGCCAGCGCGGTCACACGGCCCTGGTCCAAACCATGGGAAGAGACTTCCATCGCCACGGCCTTGGCACCAGCCTTTTTCAGGTCAGCCAGGGTCGCTTGCACGGCAATCGGGTTCGGCGTGGTGTGCAGGCCGCTTTCCAGCGCGCCATGGAAGCCGTTGCCCAGGGTCCCGACAATGCCGCAGTGCTGGCCGAGCAGGTCGAGGGCCTGGGCCACCAGTTGGGTCACGCTGGTCTTGCCGTTGGTACCGGTCACGCCCACCAGGTTCAGGTGACGGCTCGGTTCGCCATAGAAACGCCCGGCGATGTCCGACAGCTGCGCTGCCAGGCCCTTGACTGGAATCAGCGGAACATCGGTGATCGGCAGCACAGTCGCGCCTTGCACTTCATAAGCCACGGCAGCCGCGCCACGCTTCAGGGCATCGGCGATGTGGGCACGGCCATCGAAACGGGCACCCGGCACCGCCAGGAACAAATCCCCGGCGCGGACATTGCGGCTGTCCAGGGCCAGCTCACGAATCAGCAGATCGTGGCCGGCGTGGGCAAAAATCTTGTTCAGGCTCAGGGACATCAGCCACGCCCTCCTTCGGCTTTCAAGGGAACGACCGGTGCGGTATTGGCCTGCTGGGTCGGCGGCAGGTTATCCGGGGTAATGTTCATCAGGCGCAGGGTGCCGGACATCACTTTGCTGAACACCGGCGCCGAGACCAGGCCACCGAAGTAGCCCGCCTTGCTTGGTTCGTCGATGACCACGACGATGGCATAGCGCGGGTCGCTCATCGGGCCGAAGCCGGCAAACAGCGAACGGTAGGAATTCTCGGCGTAGCCTTTGGTGCCCACGGAGGTTTTACGGGCCGTACCCGATTTGCCTGCCACGTGATAAGCCGGCACCTGGGCGCGATAGACACCGCGCGGCGCCTCGATCACCTGTTGCAGCATGCCCTGCATGGTCTTGGCGACATTCTCCGGGATCACCTGGGTGGTCTGCGGCGCCTTGTCGGTCTTGATCAGGGTCAGTGGTGCGATACGGCCATTGTTGGCCAGCGCGGAGAACGCGTGGACCAGTTGGATCGCCGTCACGGAAACACCGTAACCGTAGGACAACGTAGCCGTTTCAGCCTTGCGCCAATCCCGGTAGTTCGGCAGGTTGCCGACACGCTCGCCCGGGAAGCCCAGGCCGGTGTCCTGGCCGAGGCCGATTTTCTGGGCCAGGCGATAAATCGTCTCGCCGCCGATATCGAAGGCGATCTTGCTCATGCCCACGTTACTGGAGTTGATCAGGATGCCGGTCAGGTCGAGCACCGGGCCTTCGGTCTTGGACACGTCACGAATGGTGTACTTGCCGATCTGCAGGGTGCCCGGGTACACCTCGACGGTGTCGCTCGGTTTCCAGCGCCCGGTTTCCAGGGCAGCGGCCATGGACACGGCTTTCATGGTCGAACCGGGCTCGAACACGTCGATCATCGCGCGGTTGCGCATCATCGCCGGTTGCAGGTTGCGACGGTTGTTCGGGTTGTAGGTCGGCTGATTGACCATCGCCAGGATCTCGCCGGTCTTCACGTCCATGATTACCAGGCTGCCGGCCTTGGCACCGTTCTCGACGATGGCATTGCGCAGCTCACGGTTGGCCAGGTATTGCAGACGCAGGTCAATGGACAACGCCAAGGGCTTGCCGGCCTTGGCGTTTTTGGTGACTTGGACATCCTTGATCAGCCTGCCGCGCCGGTCCTTGATGACCTGACGCTTACCGGCGACCCCGGCGAGCCATTCGTCATAGGCCAGTTCGACACCTTCCCGCCCTCGGTCATCAATGTCGGTAAACCCGACCATATGGGCCGTGACTTCACCGGCCGGGTAGAAACGCCGGAACTCTTCGATGCCGTAGACACCAGGTACTTTCAGGTCGAGCACGCTCTGGCCCTGTTCGGGCGTCAACCCGCGCACCAGATAGATGAATTCCTTGTTGGCCTGGGCTTCGAGGCGCTCGGCCAGGGCCTTGGGATCCTGCCCGAGGGCAGCGGCCAGTGCCGGCCATTTTTCCTTGGCCAGCTGCATTTCCTTGGCGTTGGCCCACAAGGTGGTCACCGGGGTGCTCACGGCCAGGGGTTCGCCATTGCGGTCGGTGATCAGCCCACGGTGAGCCGGGATCGGAATATGCCGCACACTGCGCGCATCGCCCTGCCCCTTGAGGAAATCACGGTCGACGACTTGCAGGTCGATGATGCGCCACGAAATCGCCGCCACCATGATCCCGAGCAAGCCCAGGACCAGACGAAACCGCCACGGGAACAGCGCCCCTTCGAGTTTCATCATGGCGCCACCATCTGCACTTCGGCAGCGCCGGGAATGCGCATTTTCAGCTGCTCGGTGGCCAACACTTCGATACGGCTATGGGCGGTCCAGGTGCTCTGCTCCAGGATCAACCGGCCCCACTCGGCCTGCGCCTTGTCCCGCACGCTCAGCTCGTTGTAAAGGGAATTGAGAAGCTGCCGGTTCCAGTGCGCGCTATAGGACACGGCGATGGCCGACACGAGCACGCCGATAAACAGCAGCAGCATGAAAAAGCTGCCGCCGGGCAGTGGCTTGGCGAAGAGCTTGCTCACCGCAACTTCTCCGCAACACGCATGACGGCGCTACGGGCGCGCGGGTTGGCCTTGAGTTCAGCCTCGGAGGCGAACTGCGCTTTGCCATGGATCTTGATTTTTGGCACGAAGGCTTCGAAACGCACCGGCAGGTTGCGCGGCAGGTTATCGGCTTCGCCCTTGGTGAGTTTGCGCATGAACAGCTTGACGATGCGGTCTTCCAGGGAATGGAAGCTGATCACCACCAGCCGACCGCCGATCTCCAGCGCTTCAAGAGCCGCTTCAAGACCGACTTCCAGATCGCCCAGCTCGTTATTGACGTGGATGCGCAAGCCCTGGAACGCGCGGGTCGCCGGGTTCTTGCCCTTTTCCCAGGCCGGATTGGCAACTTTCAGCACCTCGGCCAGGTCGCCGGTGCGCTCGAACGGCTTGATGTCGCGCCGCTCGACCACGGCACGGGCCATGCGGCCGGAGAAACGCTCTTCACCGTATTCCTTGAAGACACGGGCGATTTCTTCCACCGGGGCGGTATTGACGAATTCGGCGGCACTGATGCCACGGGACGGGTCCATACGCATGTCCAGCGGACCGTCATTGAGGAAGCTGAAGCCGCGCTCCGGGTCGTCCAGTTGTGGCGAAGACACGCCCAGGTCGAGCAGCACACCACTGACCTTGCCGGCCAGGCCACGCTCGGCGACTTCCGAAGYCAGCTCGGCAAAGCTGCGTTGCACAATGACAAAGCGGCCGTCTTCGGCCGCCAGCGCTTGCCCGGTGGCAATCGCTTGAGGATCCTTGTCGAATCCCAGCAACCGGCCACCCGGATCGAGCTTGCTGAGAATCAACCGGCTGTGTCCGCCACGCCCGAATGTGCCGTCCAGATAGCAGCCATCAGGACGTACGGCGAGAGCCTCGACGGCTTCGTCAAGCAGTACGGTGATGTGGTTAAAGCCGCTATCAATAGTCACAGGATCAAATCACGCAGTTCATCAGGCATGGCGCCCGGTTGTTGAATAGCAGCGAGGTCGGCGGCAGAAACCGCATTCCAGGCATCTTCGTCCCACAGTTGGAACTTGTTCAGTTGGCCCACCAGCATCGCGCGCTTGTCCAGCTTGGCGTACTCGCGCAGGCGCGGCGGAACCAGGAAACGACCGCTGCCATCGAGTTCGAGGTCGACGGCATTACCGATCAGCAAGCGTTGCAAACGGCGGTTTTCTTCCCGCAGCGAAGGCAGTGCGCGCAGTTTGGTTTCGATGACTTCCCACTCATCAAGAGGGTAAACACACAAACATGGGTCAACGGCGTCGATCGTGACGATTAACTGCCCCGAACTTCGCGAAACGAGCTCGTCACGATACCGGCTCGGCATAGCGAGACGGCCTTTTGCATCGAGACTGATAGCGTTAGCTCCGCGAAACACGTCTGCGTTTCTCCACTTTTTGGCGTTTTACCTTCAAAAAAACCCACTTCATGCCACTTTCCGCCACTTGCGCACACTATAGGAATGCGCCCACCGCACCGTCAAGGCGCGGATTGAAGGAAAAGCCTTATAGATCGGAGATTTAGGAGCGTTTCAGGAGGGGTAACAAGAATCTGACGTAGGAATTTTCGCCTCAACCCGAATGAGCACAGGCGGCTGCGCGCACAAGTTAAAGTGATTTATTAAGAGTAAGATTTTTTTGGTATTAGGAACTGCGTCTGCCAGTGATTCCGGCAGGGAGGGAAAAAGGTGGAGAGTCGATCTGTAAGCCGGGTTCTGTCTTGAACAGTCATTCGTCTACGATGGCCATCACTGGACATCTTTAGCAACCTACCCGGTCCCAGCGCGGGCCACGCCTTGGGACCCTATTTGGTCTTGCTCCAAGTGGGGTTTACCTAGCCACGAACTGTTGCCAGCCGTGCGGTGCGCTCTTACCGCACCTTTTCACCCTTACCGGCGCCGAAGCGCTTAGGCGGTTATTTTCTGTGGCACTTTCCGTAGGCTCACGCCTCCCAGGCATTACCTGGCACTTCGCCCTATGGAGCCCGGACTTTCCTCCCCCCCCTAATTCTCATAGAGGGCAGCGACTGTCCGATCGACTCTCCACCGCGAAGGTTAACGGTAGAGCGCTTGAAGAACAAGCGCTAAAAGCCTTGGGCCAGACCCTCACCTTGGTTTCACTGGCCTTTCTGTTTTTCCAGTGCGACCTGGTACAGCACATTCTTGCGCTCGCCAGTGATTTGCGCCGCAAGGGCCGCGGCACGCTTGAGCGGCATTTCCTCGAGTAGCAGGTCCAGGACGCGCATCGCTTCGCTGCTGACAGCGTCTTCACTTTCCGGGGCTGTCCATCCGGCCACCAGGACGACACACTCGCCGCGCTGCTGGTTGCTGTCGCCTTCGACGAAGGCTCGCAGCTCCGCCAACGGCAACCCCTTGAGGGTTTCGAAGGTCTTGGTCAACTCACGAGCCAGCAGCGCCGGGCGCTCGGCGCCGAACACCAGTTCCATGTCCTGCAGGCATTCCAGAATGCGGTGCGGCGCCTCATAGAAGATCAGCGTGCGCGGTTCTTCCTTTATAGCTTCCAGGCGCGCCCGTCGCCCCACCGCCTTGGCCGGCAGGAAACCTTCGAAGATGAAACGGTCCGACGGCAGGCCCGCCGCCGACAGCGCCGCGATCAATGCACAAGCGCCCGGCACCGGCACCACGCTGATGCCCGCCGCCCGAGCCTGACGCACCAGATGATAGCCAGGATCGGAAATCAGTGGCGTACCGGCATCGGAAATCAGCGCGACGTTATCGCCCGCCAGCAGCCGGGTAATGAAACGACTGCCTTCATCCCGTTCATTGTGTTCGTGACAGGCCGCCAACGGCGTGGAAATGCCAAAATGCTGCAGCAGGCGCTGGGAGTGGCGCGTGTCCTCAGCTGCGATCAGTGCAACTTCCTGCAGGATTTTCAGCGCCCGGGCACTGATATCGTCCAGGTTGCCGATGGGCGTCGCCACCACATAAAGCGAGCCGGCAGCGGAATTCAAAGCACCTGGAGCAGTCAAGACACATACCTCATGATCGGTAAAAACCGCCATTGTAGCGTGTAGCGGCCGTCTCGGCTGTTCGCGGTAACGGGTAACCCGAGGCAATGTCGCTCACTGGAAGGTTACACAAGCCCTTGTGGCGAGGGAGCCTGCTCCCTCGCCACGGAGGTCAATATCCCCGTCTTTTGTGGTGCACCGCACTCTTTGAAATACCTAAATTGATCGATTCACACCACTAACATCGCGCCCCGGCCAGCGCTTGGGTACAATTCGACGCTAATTTGATCTCGTATCAGGAACACTTACATGATCGCTTGCCTGCGGCTGCTCTCCGCCCTCTGCCTCGCTGCCCTCCTGGCGGCCTGCGCCAGCTCGCCCTCGTCCAGCCTTGGCGAACTTCCACGCACCCCGGATGCCAGTATCGAGCAGTTGCTCGAACAGGCCACTCAAAGCAAAAATCCGGAAAAAGCCGCCCTGCTGCGCCTGAGCGCTGCCGACCTGGCCTACCGCCAGGGCAATGCCGGCCAATCCGCACAGATCCTGCAACAAGTGCCGATGGAACAACTCAAGCCCGGCCAGCAGATTTTTGCCAGCACGCTGTCGGCCGAACTGGCGATGACCCGCAACCAGCCCAAGGCGGCACTGACCGCCCTGGGCCACCCAAGCCTGCAACACCTGAGCGAAATGCCGGTGGAACAGCAGGTTCGCACCGGTACCGTCCGCGCCCGCGCCCTGGAGGCCGATGGCCAGACCCTGGCCGCCGCCAAGGAGCGCATTTTCATCGCACCCCTGCTGGAAAACGACGCTGCGGCAAAGAACCACGAAGCCATCTGGTCGTTGATCGCCTCGCTGCCCACCGACCAGTTGCAGCCAAGCTCCAACGACGACCTTGGCGGCTGGCTGAGCCTGGCCCAGGCCGTCAAGACCGCCGGCACCCTGGAACAACAGCAGGCGGCGATCGACCACTGGCGCGAACAGAACCCCAAGCACCCCGCCGCCCTGCAACTGCCGACACCCCTGGTCAAGCTCAAGGAACTGGCGAGCCAGCCGCTGAGCAAGATCGCCCTGCTGCTGCCACAGAATGGCCAGCTGGCTGCGGTTGCCAAGGCCTTGCGTGAGGGCTTCATGGCCGCGCACTACCAGGCCCAGCAGGCCGGTCAGAAGCCGCCAAGCATCCAGTTCTATGACAGCTCCAGCCTGACCTCCATGGACGAGTTCTATCGCAAGGCCCAGGCCGACGGCGTGCAGCTGGTAGTCGGACCGCTGGAAAAACCACTGGTCAAGCAGATCAGCACCCGCCCGCAACTGCCGATCACCACCCTGGCGCTGAACTACAGCGAAGGCGAACAAGGGCCACCGCAACTGTTCCAGTTCGGCCTGGCCCCCGAGGATGAAGCCCGCGAAGTCTCCCGTCGCGCCCGCGCCGACGGCCTGCATCGTGCCGCCGCCATGGTACCGAAGGGTGAATGGGGCGATCGTGTCCTGAAAGCCTTCAGCCAGGACTGGCAGGCCAATGGCGGCACCATCATCGCAATCGAACGGGTCGACCAGCCGGTGCAACTGGCCCAGCAGATCGCCGACATGTTCCAACTGCGCCAGAGCGAAGGTCGCGCCAAGAGCCTGCAAAGCACCGTTGGCACCACGGTCGCAGCCCAGCCGTCCCGTCGCCAGGACATCGAGTTCATCTTCCTGGCCTCGACACCCCAACAGGCCCAGCAGATCAAGCCCACTCTGAACTTCCAGTACGCAGGTGATGTGCCGGTCTACGCGACGTCTTCAGTGTTCAGCGCCAGCGGTGACCAGAACCAGTACAACGACATGAGCGGTATCCGCTTCTGCGAGACCCCGTGGCTGCTCGACGCCAATGACCCGCTGCGCAAGCAGGTCACCGCCCAGTGGCCCCAGGCAGGCGGCAGCCTGGGCCGGTTGTACGCGATGGGTGTAGACGCCTATCGCCTGGCACCGCGCCTGGGCCAGCTCAAGACGCTGCCGGACAGCCGCATCGAAGGCCTGTCGGGCAGCCTGGCAGTGTCTCCAACCCAGCGCGTACAGCGTCAACTGCCTTGGGCCGAGTTCGTCAACGGCCAGGTGCAGCGCCTGCCGGATACCCAGCGCTGATGCCCGACCGATCACGCCAGCAAAGCGGACGGGATGCCGAGGGCCAGGCCCTCGCGCATCTCCAGCAACAAGGCCTGCGGCTGGTGGCGCAGAACTGGTTGTGTAAACGCGGCGAGCTTGATCTGGTCATGCTTGACGGCGATACAGTAGTATTCGTCGAAGTCCGCTACAGAAAAAATACTCAATGGGGTGGCGCGCTCGACAGCATTGACGAGCGCAAGCGCCAGAAGCTGGTTTTTGCCGCGCAGTATTTTCTGCAAAGCGAGCCTCGCTGGGCCGATCATCCCTGCCGCTTCGACGTGGTTGCCATCGACAGCAACGCCGCCCAGTTGAACTGGCTGCAGAACGCCTTCGACAGTTGAGCGCCCATGCCGAGCCGGACACCTTCACCTAACTTTTTTGCTCTTTGCTTTGCGCGCCGCACATGTTTGTGCCGATAAGCCGCGCTACTTAAGGTCACACAGATGGACATGCAATCGCGAATTCGCCAGCTTTTTCAGGCCAGTATCGACACCAAGCAACAGGCGATG
The DNA here is from genome assembly GCF_052114545.1 of Pseudomonas sp. KB_12. Taxonomy (NCBI): domain Bacteria; kingdom Pseudomonadati; phylum Pseudomonadota; class Gammaproteobacteria; order Pseudomonadales; family Pseudomonadaceae; genus Pseudomonas; species Pseudomonas sp. KB_12. The sequence continues at coordinate 22,383 of NZ_JBFREY010000055.1, forward strand.
GACGTACTTGCACCGCACATCGAGCAAGCCAGCCAAGTGATGGTCAACGCCCTGCTCAACGAGGGCAAGATGCTTTCGTGCGGCAATGGCGGTTCGGCCGGCGACGCCCAGCACTTCTCCTCGGAGCTGCTCAACCGCTTCGAGCGCGAACGCCCGAGCCTGCCGGCGATCGCCCTGACCACCGACAGCTCGACGATCACCTCGATCGCCAACGACTACAGCTACAACGAAATATTCTCCAAACAGATCCGCGCCCTGGGCCAACCCGGCGATGTACTGCTGGCGATTTCCACCAGCGGCAACTCGGCCAATATTATTCAAGCGATCCAGGCCGCACATGATCGCGAAATGATTGTCGTAGCATTGACGGGTCGTGACGGCGGCGGCATGGCGTCCCTGCTATTGCCAGAAGACGTCGAGATCCGCGTACCGGCCAATGTCACCGCACGTATCCAGGAAGTCCACCTGCTGGCGATCCACTGCCTTTGCGACTTGATCGACAGCCAACTGTTCGGGAGTGAAGAATGACCCCTAATCGCCTAGGCCTTCTGGCCCTGACCCTGTGCCTCGGCATCAGCGGCTGCACATCGGTGGTTAACGCCAGCCGGGAAAAGCCGATTGAAGATGACCGCGGCACCCGCACCTTCGGCAGCAAGATCGACGACTCCCTGATTGAAACCAAGGTAGGCGTGAACATCGCCAAGGCCGACCCGGATCTGGACAACAACTCGCACATCGTCGTCACCAGCTTCAATGGCGTCGTACTGCTGGCCGGCCAGACCCCGCGCGCCGACCTCAAGGCCAAGGCCGAACAGGAAGCCAGCGCTGTGCAACGGGTCAAGACTGTGCATAACGAACTGCAGGTCCTGCAACCCTCCTCGCTGCTGGCTCGCCAGAACGACGCCTGGCTGACCACCAAGATCAAAACCCAGATGCTCACCGACGCCAGCATTCCCGGCTCGCGTATCAAGGTTGTGACTGAGAATGGCATCGTCTATTTGCTGGGGTTGTTGACCAAGAAAGAGGCTGCGCAGGCGACCAACCTGGTGCAGGGCGTGTCTGGGGTGCAGAAAATCGTCAAGTTGTTTGAGTATATTGACTGATACTGAACTTCAGCTGCTCAAGAAAAACGGCGCTTCTTCCGAGATGGAAAGCGCCGTTTTTTTTGGCTTCGCTTTTTTTGGGGGGGGCGATCGGTGTGTGTATCCGTTGCTGCGGTAACGGCTACTTAGGGTTCCGCTCTTACAGCGGCTCACTTTTGAGAAGCGCAAAAGTAAGCAAAACGCTCCTGCCCCACCACTCGGTGCCTCGCCTAGGCTCGGCATGCCTGAACGAAGGCATAGCTCCGTGGGCCGCCGCGAAGGGCCATCCATGGCCCAGCGCGGCTATCCCGGCATCCATGCCGGGTTACCCACTCCACAACACCTCCGTTCAGCCAGCGTGGTTAACGGGGCGCCCGAGATCAACGGCCACCGCGAGGCGGCCTGGTAGCCGACCTGGTTCTGGGTGATCGCGTTTCTCCTGTGGGAGCGAGCTTGCTCGCGATGGCGGTGGTTCAGTCACATGGATGCTGGGGCTGCTGGCCCCTTCGCGAGCAAGCTCGCTCCCACAGAGGGGCGGTGCTGGGCATAAGTTTTGTGCCCACTGAAGATCGAAAATGTGGGAGCGAGCCTGCTCGCGATGGCGGTGGTTCAGTCACATGGATGCTGGGCCTGCTGGCCCCTTCGCGAGCAAGCTCGCTCCCACAGAGGGGCGGTGCTGGGCATAAGTTTTGTGCCCACTGAAGATCGAAAATGTGGGAGCGAGCCTGCTCGCGATGGCGGTGGTTCAGTCAGTATTAATGCTGCCTGACAGACCGCTATCGCGAGCAAGCTTTGCTCCCACAGATCTAACGGATGTACGACCGGGAGAGTCAGGTCGGCTGTTAGGCCGCCTCGCGGTGGACGTTGATCTCGGCGCCCCGTTAACCACGCTGGCCGAACGCAGGCATTGTGGAGTGGGCATCCCGGCATGGATGCCGGGATAGCCGCGCTGGGCCATGGATGGCCCTTCGCGGCGGGCCCACGGAGCAATG
>NZ_JBFREY010000056.1:0-24180 GCF_052114545.1 Pseudomonas sp. KB_12
GTTGATCTCGGCGCCCCGTTAACCACGATGGCCGAACGCAGGCATTGTGGAGTGGGCATCCCGGCATGGATGCCGGGATAGCCGCGCTGGGCCATGGATGGCCCTTCGCGGCGGGCCCACGGAGCAATGCCGGAGTGAGGGCATGCCGAGCCTAGGCGAGGCACCGAGTGGTGGGGCAGAGCGTTTTTGGTTACTTTTGGCGCTCTTTCCAAAAGTGACCCGCCGTCAGGGCGGAACCCTAAGTGGCCGTTAGCGCAGCAACGGATATGTACCCAATTCAATCCAAAAAAAGCCTATTTGAATTTGTGCGAAACATCCCTGATCAGATGGCTGGTCTGTCAGACGCACCGAAGTTTCCGACATGTTTTTAAGGTTGTCCCTCAGAAACGGGGGCTCTAGTTTCGGGGCCTACGTCTCCAAACGCAGGGATCGCTCACTGGTCTTTGGCAAGGCCAAGTGGCAGATCCCAGTTTCAAGGAGCAACATCAGCCTCTGAGGTTCAAACATGGAAATGCCGGATACGATCGCCCCCCACCTCAATACAAGTACCGCGCTGGGACAGGCTTTGGTTTCAATGTTCAAGTCCGTCGAAGCGGAGCTGACTTCTGAGAATGCAGTGCCTGGGGTGGTCAGAGTCATCGTTTTTGGTGGGTGTGCAGTGCACCTTTATACAAACCATCGTGTCTCCACGGACGTTGACGCCGAAATTTATGAGGCTAGCCTTCCAGAAGGCTTTCATCTTCGAACGTTACTTGCGGAAGTGCCTGAGCAATTTGTCGACGAAAAGTCCGGCCGATTGATGGAGCTCAACTACGACCTCCAATACAACACTAGCTTTGGTCCGATTCACGAGGACTATTGGGCTCGAAGCCTCCCTCTTGAAGAGTTCCCGGTAGAGTCTCCTCTACACGTTCACGTTGCTGCCCCTGTAGATATTGCGATTTCAAAGTTGGGCAGAGCAACGGATCAGGATATTGGCGACATCATGGCGCTCCTAAGGGCCGGCTTCATATTGACCACTGAGCTGCGTCGACTGCCATTTCAGGCAATTGATGTATATGTTGGCAACAAAGAGCCTCCAATTTCTGTTCTTACTCAAATTTTGCAAGATTATTTGGAGAATACAGATGGCGAAGCCTGCTAACGGCCACGTCCTCTCAGCCGCTCTGGACACATTGGTCAAAAGCCCGTTGGATCACGCAGATGATGTTGCGCTCGTAAGCGCCGCCAAAGCTGTCTGGTACTCCAACTTGGACTTGATAAGCGCGGCTCAAGCTTTTCTGAGTCAACACACTGATGAGGTCGAGTTGCGTCGCGCAGGCTATCTGCTCGAACGACTCACCCGTTTTTCGTGTGTCACGGACAGTCGTGCGTTGGAAGTCTTCAAAGCCCTTGAGCTATTTTTACGCTCGACACCCAAGCAAGCCATAACCTCACAAACCGCTGTTGCGCTTCGCAGACGCCGTGATGAACTCGCTCTCTCTTGGGGGCTGAATGAAGGTCTTGGCTTGAAGGTGCAAACCCTCCTGCCTTTTCAGACTCGGCATTATGAGGCTGAGCAGCGTGCAGCGTTTGTGTAGACCCAAATGCCATCCTCAAAAACCGGCTTCGGCCGGTTTTTTGTTGTGTGAATGATCACCGCTTGGTCTGTCAGACGCACCGAAGTTTCCGACATGTTTTTAAGGTTGTCCCTAGGAAGCGAGGGCTCTAGCCTCTGGGTGTCGCTGCCAACTCAGCGACCGGGTTTGACCGTCCGAAAAAAATCAAGGGGCAATAGGCCCGGACGTTTTGTCCTGGGCTCCATTAATTTAAAGGAGCTTCAATTGAAAAGTAATTCTGACATGCCAAAACCCGCCTCCACCTTCCCCTACGGCGACTACGCCCCCGAAAAGCTGAAAGAAGCCGCCGACCGCGCGATGGACCATTACCTCAAGCCCGACGACAGCGAACCAGACCCCCAACCCTCGGTGCAGTTGTTCAGCGTATCGGACAACGTTGACACCGAAACCTTACTGGCCAACCTCAGCGAAACCCTGGCCTCGGCCAATGCGGTGCTTAGCGACCTCCTGTTTGACTTGGACGGTTCGCGGCGGCATGTGGCGTTGGGCGTGGCGCAGATGATCGAGCTGGGAACGTTGTTGGCGAACAAAGCCTTGGACCGGGTAGAGCTTCGGACTTGATGCCACGTAACCTGTGGTGAGGGAGCAATCTCGCGCGGGGCTCTGTAGGAGCTGGCGAAGCCTGCGATCTTTTGATCTTTTGATCTTTTGATCTTTCGCTTGAGACTCAAGTGTCTGGGGCAAGATCGCAGCCTCGTTGCACTCGACAGCTCCTACAGGCGCAACCCAGCGGGAGCAAGCTCCCTCGCCACAGGAGCTCCTCGCCGTAAAAAAAGGGTGTTACGGTCGGATTTCGATCATCGTCCCATCCGGCACCAGGTTCCACACCTCGCGTATGTCCACATTGCGCATGGCGATGCAGCCATCGGTCCAATCCAGGGTATGGAACAACTGCTCAGGGTTCTCTTCCGAATCCGGCGTGCCGTGGATCATGATCATGCCCCCCGGTTCCACGCCTTCGCGGCGGGCGCGGGCGGCGTCGCTGATGTTGGGGTAGGAAATGTGCATCGACAGATAGAACCGGTCGCTGGTCTTGCGCCAGTCCAGCCAATAGAAGCCTTCAGGGGTGCGCTTGTCGCCCTCGATCAGCTTGGGGCCTTTCTTGGCGCCCTTGCCCAGGGAGATGCGATAGGTCTTGAGCGGCTTGTCGTCGTTGATCAATTGCAATTGATGGGCGGACTTGAGCACCAGCACTTTTTCGATGACCTTGCCGTTGTAGGTTCCCACCGCAGCGGCCTGGGACATAGCAGTGAACGACAAGCAGAACAGGACAAGCAACCAGCGCATTGAAACGATATCCCTAGGAGGTGTCGCGGCTATATTGGATTGGTTTTTTCAGGTGTTGGCAGGTTGGGCCAGCGGAGGGATCGATTCGGATCGCACGGGGTAATCCTCCGCCCGGCGGTCCGCGTAGAAGTATTCCAGGGTGCGGCCCACCGTACGGAAAGCCAACTCGTCCCAAGGAATGTCCGCTTCTTCGAACAACTGCACTTCCAGGCTCTCGGGCCCGGCGGCGAAATCCTCGTCCACCAGTTCGGCGCGGAAGAATACATGTACCTGGCTGATATGCGGTACGTCAATCAGCGTATAGATGCTCAAGTTTCGCACCCGGGCGCAGGCTTCTTCGGCGGTTTCGCGTACGGCGGCCTGTTCGATGGTTTCGCCGTTCTCCATGAAGCCCGCCGGCAGCGTCCAGTAACCGCGCCGCGGCTCGATGGCACGCCGGCACAACAGGACTTTAGTGCCCCAGGTCGGTACGCAACCGGCCACGATGTTGGGGTTCTGGTAATGGATGGTATGGCAGGTGTCGCAAACAAAACGCAGGCGCGAGTCGCCTTCGGGTATGCGCTGGGTCACCGGGTTACCGCACTGGCTGCAGAATTTCATGCTTGGGTTCCTGAATGCTGCGCCTATCTTGGCGTGCGTAGGCCGGTGCGGCAAGTTGTCGTTTCGCGACACGGCGCGGTGCGGGGGTTGGGCCGCTTGAACGATTGGTGCATGATGCAAGGTAGCGAACAAATCGAGAAGTCTCATGCTGGACGAGCTACTGCATCGAGTAAGCAACCATACCCCGCACGATCTGCAGACCGACCAACGTTTCCCTGAAGCCGCGGTGCTGGTGCCGATTACCCGCAGCGATGAACCGGAGCTGGTACTGACCCTGCGCGCCAGCGGGCTCTCGACCCATGGCGGCGAGGTGGCGTTCCCCGGCGGGCGCCGCGACCCGGAAGACCCGGACCTGATCTTCACCGCCCTGCGCGAAGCCGAGGAAGAAATCGGCCTGCCGCCCGGCCTGGTGGAAGTGATCGGCCCCCTCAGCCCGCTGATCTCGCTGCACGGTATCAAGGTCACGCCGTATGTCGGGGTGATTCCGGACTACGTCGAATACCAGGCCAACGATGCCGAGATCGCTGCGGTATTCAGCGTGCCGCTGGAGTTTTTCCGCAAGGATCCGCGTGAACACACGCACCGGATCGATTACCAGGGCCGTAGTTGGTACGTGCCCAGCTATCGGTTTGGCGAGTACAAGATCTGGGGCCTGACGGCGATCATGATCGTCGAACTGGTCAACCTGCTGTACGACGCCGACATCGACCTGCACACACCGCCCAAAAGCTACATCAATACCTGATGACCCGAGGACCCTCATGAAATACCGCCTGGGCGATGCCCGTGTCGAAACCCACCCACAGAGCTGGGTCGCGCCCAACGCCACGCTGGTGGGCAAGGTCCGCCTCGAAGAGGGCGCCAATGTCTGGTTCAACGCCGTATTGCGCGGTGACAACGAACTGATCCTGATCGGCAAGAACAGCAACGTGCAGGACGGCACGGTGATGCACACCGACATGGGTTATCCGCTGACCATCGGCACCGGCGTGACCATCGGCCACAACGCCATGCTCCATGGCTGTACGGTGGGCGACTACAGCCTCATCGGCATCAACGCGGTGATTCTCAACGGCGCGAAGATCGGCAAGAACTGCATCATCGGCGCCAACTCGCTGATCGGCGAAGGCAAGGAAATTCCCGACGGTTCGCTGGTGATGGGCTCGCCCGGCAAGGTGGTGCGTGAACTGACCGAGGCCCAGAAGAACATGCTTGAGGCCAGCGCGGCGCACTATGTGCACAACTCCCAGCGCTACGCCCGCGACCTGTTCGAGCAGGAACCATGAGCGCCCCTGAACGCCCGGTGCCTTCGCCCTGCGTGAACATCTGCGCGCTGGACGATGATGACGTCTGCACCGGTTGCCAGCGCACCGTGGCGGAGATCACCCGGTGGAGCCGGATGGACAACGAGGAGCGCCGCGGTGTCTTGGCGTTGTGTCATGAACGGGCCAAGGCCAGTGGGTTGGTGTGGATGTTGCCGGCCAGGCGGTGATACCGGAGATGGAATACAAACCCCTGTGGGACACCTACCTGTGGGAGCAAAGCTTGCTCGCGATGCAGGCGCCGTGGTCTTCAGGTAAACCGCGTGATCTTCATCGCGGGCAAGCCTTGCTCCCACAGGTTTGGCTCACACAGCTATGTGCTCTGCAGGCCTCTATTTCAACGATGCCCACCGATCCACCCCCACCACCCCCAGCGCAATCGCGATAAACCCCAGCAATATCCCCCCGGCATTGATGAACACCTGTGGATAACCCAGGTTCGCCACATCGATGAAAGGGTAGGGGTAAGCCGCCAATAGATCCCCGCGCAGCAGGACATAGGCGAAATACACCAAGGGGTAGATCACCCAAAGCCCAACGTGGCCCAGGCGCAAGCTGCCTTTGGGCACCCACAGCCACCAATAGGCGACGTACAGCAAGGGCACCACGTCGTGCAGCAACTCGTCGGCCACGAACTGCCAGCCTTCGGGCTGCCAGAGGTGGCGCAGCAGCAGGTTGTAGGCCAGGCCGACCAGGGCGATGCTCACGGCGATGCCGCTGCACACGCTGGGTAGCAGGAACCAGCGCCGGGCCGCCGACTCCCGAGGGGTCAGTTCCCAGGTCAGTACCACGGCCACCAGGGTGTTGGTCAGGACCGTGAAGAAACTGAAGAAACTCACCAGCCCGCCCAGCAGGCTCGCGTCCAGTTCCCAGCGTCCCAGCAGGATCAGGTACAGCTGGATGCTCAATCCCACCCAGCCCAGCAGTGCCGTCACGCAGACAAAACGCTGTCGCAGCGTGAGGTGACGACCCTGGTCACTTCCCACGGCTCAGACCGGCCGTTTGGTGCGCATCAACTTGATGTACAGGCGCTCGACCTTCTCCCGCGCCCACGGCGTCTTGCGCAGGAAGGTCAGGCTCGACTTGATGCTCGGGTCGCTCTTGAAGCAACGGATGTCGATGCGTTCGGCCAGGCCCGACCATTCGTAGTGCTGCACGAGGGCGTTGAGGATCTGCTCCAGCGTCACGCCGTGCAGCGGGTTGTTGTTGGGTTCGGTCATGGGAGGCCTTCGCGCTAAAGGTGTAAAGCCGCGCACCTTAGCCGAGGTGCCCCTTTGGTGGAAGCATAGCCTTCATCATGGCCGCCAGCGCCAGGCGCACTGTTACCGAATCCGAGATGATTCATGTCAGCAAAAGCCCTTTCTCTATTGAGAACAGGACATTATCCTTGCGCCGCCTGCTGAAACGCTTCTTCTGTTGTGCCGAAGCCTCTGCGTCCAGCTTATTCCCACTAAACGATCTGATGAATGCTCAATGTCCTGACCCTGAAAGACAGCGCTGTCTCGTTGACTTCCTGTGGGAGCGAGCTTGCTCGCGATAGCCATTGCACATTCAACATCGAAGCCAACTGACACGCCGCCATCGCGAGCAAGCTCGCTCCCACGGGGATCGCGGCAACCGAATTTGCCTTTTTTCAACTGAACCATGCCCCCGCAAGATCGTCATCTACAGTGACTACTTGCGCGGGACTCCTTAAAACGTCACGGAGAAACACACTATGAGCACTGAGGGTGCTTTGAGTCGAAGCCGTCTGCTACCGAGTCTGCTCGGCATTCTGCTTCTATTGATGGGCCTGGCCCTGCTGGCCGGGGGAGTCAAGCTGAGCACGCTTGGCGGCTCGTTGTACTACCTGCTGGCCGGTCTCGGCCTGGCGCTGACCGGCGTGTTGCTGATCATGGCCCGTCGCGCGGCCCTGGGCCTGTACGCGCTGGTGCTGTTCGCCAGCACCGTGTGGGCGTTGTGGGAAGTGGGCCTGGACTGGTGGCAACTGGTGCCGCGCCTGGCGATGCTGTTTGCCCTGGGCATCGTCATGTTGCTGCCGTGGTTCCGCCGCCCGTTGTTGACCGCCGATGCCTCGGCCACGGGCACCCGCGCGTTGGGCGCCGCCGTGGTCATCGCCGGTATCGCCGCTCTCGCCAGCCAGTTCACCACCCCGGGTGAGGTCAAGGGTCAACTGGACCGCGACAGCGTGCCGGGCATGGCCAACACCGCACCGGCCATGCCGGACGGCGACTGGAACTCCTACGGGCGCAGTGCCCATGGCGACCGCTATTCGCCGTTGGCGCAGATCACCCCCGAGAACGTCAGCAAACTGGTGCCGGCCTGGACCTATCGCACCGGCGACCTGCCAGGGCCGAACGATCCGGGTGAAACCACTGCCGAAAACACCCCGCTGAAGGCCAACGGCATGCTCTACGTGTGCACGCCTCACAGCCAGGTGATTGCCCTGGAGCCAGATACCGGCAAGGAAATCTGGCGTTTCGATCCGAAGCTTTCCACGCAAAAAGCGCAGAACTTCAAGGGTTGGGCCCACATGACCTGCCGTGGCGTGACCTATCACGATGACGCCGCGTACGCCTCTGCCGAGCAGAGCCCTACGGGTGCCGCCAGCACCACGCCGGCCAGCACCGTATGCCCACGGCGGATCTTCCTGCCGACCGCCGACACCCGTCTGATCGCCCTCAATGCCGACACCGGCAAGATGTGCGAAGACTTCGGCGACAAGGGCCAGGTCGACCTGACCGCCAACATCGGCGGTTTCACGGCCGGCGGTTACTACTCCACGTCGCCACCGGCGGTCACCCAGAACCTGGTGGTGATCGGCGGCCACGTCACCGATAACGTCTCCACCGACGAGCCAAGCGGTGTCATCCGTGCCTACGACGTGCATACCGGCAAGCTGGTGTGGAACTGGGACAGCGGCAACCCGGACGACACCACGCCGATTGCCGAGGGCAAGACCTACACCCGCAATTCGCCGAACATGTGGTCCATGTTCAGCGTCGATGAAAAACTCGGCATGCTCTACCTGCCGATGGGCAACCAGACCCCCGACCAGTTCGGAGGCCTGCGCACGCCGGAATCGGAAAAATACTCCGCCGGCCTGACCGCCCTGGACATCGCCACCGGTAAAGTGCGCTGGTACTTCCAGTTCACCCACCACGACCTGTGGGACATGGACGTCGGCGGTCAACCGACCCTGATGGACATGAAGACTGCCGATGGCGTGAAACCGGCCGTCCTGGCGTCGACCAAGCAGGGCAGCATCTACGTGCTGGACCGCAGCAATGGCCAGCCGATCATCCCGATCAAGGAAATCCCGGTGCCCCAGGGCGCGGTGGAAGGCGACCACACCTCGCCGACCCAACCGATGTCCGACCTGAACTTCGTGCCGCCGGTCCTCAAGGAACGCGACATGTGGGGCGTGACCCCGTTCGACCAGATGCTCTGCCGGATCGACTTCAAGTCGCTGCGCTATGACGGCATGTACACGCCGCCGTCGCTGCAAGGCTCGATCGTCTACCCGGGTAACTTCGGCGTGTTCGACTGGGGCGGCATTTCGGTGGACCCGGTGCGCCAGATCGCCTTCGTCAACCCGAGCTACATGGCGTTCAAGTCGAAGCTGGTGCCGGCCGCCGAAGTGGCTGGTGGCCCGGGGCGCAAGAGCGAAACCGAAGGCGTGCAGCCGAACAAGGGCGCGCCATATGGGGTGATCCTCGAAGCGCTGCTCTCGCCAATGGGCCTGCCTTGCCAGGCGCCTGCGTGGGGTTATGTGGCGGCCGTGGACCTGACCACCAACAAGACCCTGTGGAAGCACAAGAACGGCACCGTGCGTGACAGCTCGCCGGTACCGATCCCGCTGAGCATGGGCGTTCCGAGCCTGGGTGGCACGTTCACCACCGCCAGCGGCCTGGCGTTCCTGAGCGGCACCCTCGACCAGTACCTGCGTGCCTATGACGTGAAAAACGGCAAGCAACTGTGGGAAGGCCGCCTGCCAGCCGGCGCCCAGACCACGCCGATGACCTACACCGGCAAGGACGGCAAGCAATATGTGCTGGTTGTTGCCGGTGGCCACGGTTCCCTGGGCACCAAGCAGGGCGATTATGTGATTGCCTACAAACTGCCGGATTAAGCTCAACCGGCGACCATGAAAAAGGCGACACCCTTGCGGGTGTCGCCTTTTTCTTTAGCCCTGCTGGACTGTGTAGGAGCTGTCGAGCGAAGCGAGGCTGCGATCTTTTGATCTTTCGCTTGAGATTCAAGTGTCTGGGGAAAGATCGCAGCCTCGTTGCACTCGACAGCTCCTACAGGGGTCAAGCTACTCAAGTTTTACAACTCGATCTTGACGGCCTGCGAGGCGCGGGTCGCCTTGGCACGGGCCGCTTCGATGGACTCATCGCGGGCCAGGGCCACGCCCAGGCGGCGCTGGCCATTGACTTCCGGTTTGCCAAACAGGCGCAGGGCGGTGTCCGGTTCGCTCAGGGCGGCGCCCAGGTTGGCGAAAGCGGTCTGGGTCGATTGGCCTTCCACCAGGATCACCGCCGAGGCCGACGGGCCGAACTGGCGGATCAGCGGGATCGGCAGGCCGAGAATGGCGCGGGCATGCAGGGCGAACTGCGACAGGTCCTGGGAGATCAGCGTCACCAGGCCGGTGTCGTGTGGGCGCGGCGAGACTTCGCTGAACCACACCTGGTCACCCTTGATGAACAGCTCGACGCCAAACAGGCCGCGACCACCCAGGGCCTCGGTCACTGCCTTGGCGACGCGCTCGGATTCGGCCAGGGCCACCGGACTCATGGCTTGTGGCTGCCAGGATTCCTGATAGTCGCCCTTTTCCTGACGGTGGCCGACCGGCGCGCAGAAGGTGGTGCCGCCGACGTGACGCACGGTGAGCAGGGTGATTTCGTAGTCGAAATCGATGAACCCTTCGATGATCACCCGGCCCTTGCCGGCACGGCCGCCTTCCTGGGCGTAGTCCCAGGCTTTTTGCACGTCATCGGTACTGCGCAGCAGGCTCTGGCCCTTGCCCGAGGAACTCATCACCGGCTTGACCACGCATGGGAAACCCAAGGTTTCCACGGCCTTGCGGTAGTCTTCCACGGTGTCGGCGAAGAAGTACGGCGAGGTCGGCAGACCCAGCTCTTCGGCGGCCAGGCGACGGATGCCTTCACGGTTCATGGTCAACTGCGCGGCGCGGGCGGTGGGGATCACGGTGAAGCCTTCGGCTTCCAGTTCCACCAGGGTGGCGGTGGCGATGGCTTCGATTTCCGGCACGATGAAATGCGGCTTCTCGGCCTCGATGACCGCACGCAGGGCAGCACCGTCGAGCATGTTGATCACATGGCTGCGGTGGGCCACTTGCATGGCCGGCGCGTTGGCGTAGCGGTCCACGGCAATCACCTCGACGCCCAGGCGCTGCAGTTCGATTACCACTTCCTTGCCCAGCTCACCGCTGCCACACAACAAAACGCGGGTCGCGGTGGGCGACAATGGGGTTCCGATACGGGTCATCTGAAGGTCCTCAAACAGGAGCGGATCATCGCGGGTTGCGCGCCGGGCGAGCTTCCCATGGGAGAAAGCGCGGCATTTTACATGAACCGCCCGGCGATGGCCTGTTTGCGTAAACGCCAGGCCATGATCAGCCAGACGGCCGTGACCCCGGCGAATTTCGAGAGCAGGGCGGTGATCACCACGGCGGGCGTCAGGGCGTCGATCAGGCCGAAGAAGATGAAGGTGTCCAGGGGAATGCTCAGGGCCGAACTGATCCACAACCGATCATGCAGTGGGCGCTTGGTGATCGTGAACACCAGCCAGTCGATGCACTCGGACACGGCGAACGCCGTCGCGCTGGCCAGGGCGATGGTCGGGTCCGAGGTGGCATAGGACAACACCAGCGCCGCCAGCATCGCCGCGATAGCGCCGTGGCCGAAACGGGTCTGCACCATGTCCCGCAGAATAAACACCAGGCCGCCCCAGGCCGACCAGATGACGTCCAGGTGCGGCGCGGCGGAAAACGCGAAGTTGATCAGCACGACGCTGCTGATGTAGGCGAGCAGGAAAAGCATGGGGCGGGGTACCTGGTGGAAGGTTGATCAAGACATTAAAGGACAGCGATGGCCCTGTGGCGAGGGAGCAAGCTCGCGCTGGGCTCAGTAGGAGCTGGCGAAGCCTGCGATCTTTTGATCCTGAGCTTTCGCTTGCGACTCAACTGTCTGGGACAAGATCGCAGCCTCGTTGCACTCGACAGCTCCTACAGCCGCCGTCAGTCCCTCAATCTTCCTCACTGTCATCCAGCTTCCAATACCCCACCGCCTTTACGAAATCCTGGTCCAGGCCTTTCTCTTCCAGCAACACCTTGCGAATCTGCCGCGACACCTTGCTCTCGGTCGCGACCCAGGCGTACAGCTTGCCGCCGGGCATGTCCAGCTGTTGCACGGTGCGCAGCAGGTTGTCCTGGCGCCCCTCGCGCAGCACCCAGATCACGTGCACCTGCGCCGGGCTCTGGAGAATCTGCTGCTCGGCGCCGTTTTCCACTTCCACCACCACCAGGGCACGCCGGTTGGACGCCAGGCCTTCGAGGCGACGGGCGATGGCGGGCAGGGCGGTTTCGTCGCCGATCAGCAGGTAGCTGTCGAAGATGTCCGGCACGATCATCGAGCCCCGTGGCCCGGCGATGTAGAGGTATTGCCCGGGCGTTGCCTGGGCCGCCCAGGTCGCGGCGGGGCCGTCGCCGTGGAGCACGAAATCGATGTCCAGCTCCAGGGTATCGAGGTCATAGCGGCGCGGGGTGTAGTCGCGCATCTGGGGCATCGGGCCCTGGGCCTTGTCGATGCTGGGGCTGAAGTTTTCCAGGGCGGCGTGTTCCTCGGCGTTCTGCGGGAACAGCAATTTCACGTGATCGTCCGTACCCAGGCTGGCGAACCCGGCCAGTTCCGGCCCGCCGACGGTGATGCGGCGCATGCGTGGGGTCAGGTCTTCCACACGCAACACTTGCAGGCGACGGCGTTTAATCTCGTGGCTGACACGGTGAATGGTGTTTGGATCGACTTCGGTCATTGGCTTGACTCCGAGACAGGTGGACGGTCGGGGCCGTCGATGATGGCTTTGGCGGTGTCGTTGAGCAGGTCGCGCACCCGCCGGATTTCTTCCGGGCTCCAGTGGCCAGGGTGCTTTTGCAGGGCATGGCGCAGGTTATACACCGCTTCATGGATTTCCGGGGGACGATCATGGCCGCGCAATATGCGCTTGCTGATTTCAATGCGCGTGCGCACCTCATCCAGCGTTTGGGCCTGGTCCTCAAGTGATAGACGTCCGGCATCGGTCACGCTGTAGCATTTTTTTCCGTTTTCGACACCGCAGGTGACCATTGCACTCATTTCCAGGAAGGACAGGGTCGGGTAGATCACACCGGGGCTGGGGCTATAGGCGCCGTCGAACATGTTTTCGATCCGGCGGATCAGGTCATAACCGTGGCAAGGTTGTTCGGCAATCAGCGCCAGAGACAGCAACTTCAGGTCACCGGCGGCAAAGACCCGGGGGGCACGGCTGTTACGTTCACGGCGCACCGGGTGTTGTTCGAAACCGTCGTGTTCGTATTCGCGTTTGAAATGGGAATAAGGGTCTGTCATATGCGTTCTCCGTTCTGCGCAAGATAGGGCTGAGATATAACTTTGCCGTGAGATATATCTTTGAAGCTGGATATGCCTTGGAACTAAGATATATCTAGTTTCGTTGCCGGCTAATTCTGATGAAACAAGACCTTACCTGAATACGATATGGCAGCGGATGATGGGATTTTGCTGCGGTTTTTCTTGACTTTGAAGGACGCCGCGCTGCTGCTGGGCGTGTGGGTAGTTTCTGACATACAAACTTAAGTTTTATAAAAGGTCGGGTATTTTTCGCGCATTCGTGTGCCGGATTTACTACACGCTTGTGGGAATCTGCCTGCTTTTTTTTAGTTGCAAAGAGTCGATCATGCCCCGGCGTTGGAGGAGCAGATCAAGTTGTTGTTGAGCTGCTACTTCAACCTTTCTCTTTATGCCAAGAACAGGTGTTAACAACATGCTCAAACAACTCGTATCCAGTACTGCCCTGGTCGCCGCCACCCTGGGTTCTTCGCTGGCATTTGCTGCCGGTGATGCTCGCTCGTCGATCCACATCACTGCGAACATCCCGACCCAGCAGTTCCATGTGCAGCCACGCAACCCTGACTTCGGTGAAAACGAAGTCATGAGCTACAACACGGTCAGCGGCACCTTGACTTCGTTGCGCCAGACCTACGACGTGAAAAACACCGAAGGTTCGGTAAACGCCTACATCGAAGGCGGCCCGGCTGCGCTGTACAACGGCAGCAACTCCATCGCCCTGACCACCGCCTTCAACGGCGTCATCCTGACCGCCACACCGCAGGAAGTGGTGGACGATGCGACCTCCACGCCAGGCACCCAGGCCGACATGACCATCGTCCCGGCCAGGCCCCTGGACACCCAGAACGGCCTGTACACCGCTGACATGACCGTCATCTTCGACGCCGTGCCGCGCCCGTAAGGCCATTCGCTGCCCGGTGAGTCTCTCCTCGCCCATGGGCATCGCCGCAGGCCGACCGGCCCTCCCCAGCCGGTCGGCCTGTACCTGAAACGCCCCGATAGCACGCTGAATATGAGAATCCGTTGATGTTTCCGATGACACCCATCGCAGGTGCGCTCGCGCTGTTTTTGTGCGCGACAGCATTGGCCGCGCCAATCGCCCCCGGTACGACGCCAAGAAGCCTGTTGTCCCAGGCCAAGGGCCTGCCGGCGGAGTTTGAAGCCCACTTCTTCGATGTGCCACTCGCGGTTCGTATTGAACTCAATCAACAGTATCTCGGTGAAGCCATGGTGGTCTTGACGCGGGATGATCGTATTACCTTGCTGGAATTCACCGAAACGCAAGACAGCACGATAAAGGCCGTCGAGCGCGAACAATGGGAGCAACGCCTCAAGCAGGGACAAGTGCTGGGCGCGTGTGAAACCAACTGCACCGGCGGGCTGTTGGCCGTGCATTACAGCCTCGAGAATTCATTGGTGTCGATCCTGACCCAGGATGTCGAGCGCGCAACTGAAGCCAAGCGTTTCTACGATCAGCCGGAAGGCGGCAGCCTCGGCCTGATCTTCAATAACCAACTCAATATCAACGGTGGCCAGAAACAGGACACCGGCGGACGTTATGGCCTCAACGCCAGTTCCAGCGTGGGCAACTGGAGCCAGTCGCTGGACCTTCAGCTCTCGCGTCTTGGCGGGCCGGACGACAAGCTCTACCACGCGGTCCATGAGCTCTATACCCAACTGGAAATGGAAGGCAATTTCTTCCGCCTGGGTTACTTCACGCCCAGTTCCGATGGCTTGAATCGCCAGATCCGTTCGTTCGGCGCCAACCCGGACACCGCGCTGGGGGTGATGTACGGCAGCTCCGACAGCCTGGTGATCGACAATCCCAAGCCCAGCGTCTACCCCATTTATGTCACCGCCAGCCGCCAGGCGTCGGTGGAAATTTATCGCAGCGGCCTGCTGATCAATACCCAGGCCGTCAGCGCAGGCTTGCAGAGCCTGGACACCCGCCCGTTGCCCGGCGGTATCTATGAAGTGGAAGTGCGGCTGATTGAAGATGGGCAAACCACCGCCACCAGCCAGGAGCTGGTCTACAAGCCCAACAACTGGAACAGTACCGAGGACCGCTGGCGCTATAACCTGTTCGCCGGTCGCGAAACCCGGCTGTGGAGCAACTGGGAAGATCAGCCCTCGGGTTTCACGACCGCCGGCGTCGGCGTCAACTACCTGCTGCACCCACGGGTGATCCTCGGTGCGTCCACGCGCCAGGTGCAGGACAAACTGCAAGTGGGCACTTCGATCGACTGGACGCTCGCCAGCAACACCAGCCTGTACGCCAACGTCTACCAGACCCAGCAGTACGGCACCGGCATGGACTTGCAAGGCCTGTACAGCTACGGCCATGGCAGCATCGTCGCCAGTCACAACCGCAGTTGGCTCGACACCCGCAACACCTACGAAACCTTGTCGGACGGCACCCGTATCCGCCAGCGCAACGTCTACGTCGGCCAGACCAGCAATTCATCGCTGTCGGTCAATCATCGCTTGAGCAACAAGAACTCCATCAACGGCCGGTTGGCCTACAGCGAAGGCAACGTCCAGGGCACCGGCCTGGACTTGGGCTGGACCCAACGCACCGCGCTGCGTGGCAGCGATGCCAACTGGCGGCTGTCCGTGTTCGACCGCCCCGGCACGTCGAGTACCAACGACCGACGCAATCGAGGCGTGGACCTGAGCGTCAGCGTGGCGTTGGGCGGGCCGGGTGAGTACTGGTCGGGCAGCGTTGGCACCCGCACTTCGCGCGATGGCGCGCGGGACAACAATGCCTCGGTTTCATATCGCCGCAACTTGGAAGACCACGTCTTGCAAAGCGTCTCCGCCACGGCGCTGGCCGACACCTATGGCGTGGGGCTGTCGGGTATCGCCAGCTTCATGACCGAGTCGATGTACGGCGATGGCTTCATCCAGCGTTCCTCCTACAACGACAACCTCACCGGCGGTTTGAACCTGAGCAGCACGGTGGCGGTGGGCGGGCAGAAAGCCGCCTTCACCGGCGTGCCCCAGGGACGCGGTGCCGGCATGATCGTCGACGTGGAAACCGACCTGGACGACATCATCCTGAGGGCCGACGACTTGACCGGCGGCAGCACCACCTTGCACCCGGGCCGCAATTTCGTGCCGATCACCGCCTACAAGAACAGCATGGTGACCTTCGATTTCGACGGCGTGCATCCGCCGGCGGCGAACATCGAGCCGTCCCGCACCCGTTATCACCTGAACAAGGGCGGGGTGGACTACCGCAAGGTCAGCGTGATGAAAACCGTGACCGTGCTGGGTCGTCTGTTGGACGAACAAGGGCAGCCGCTCAAGGGGCATCACGTCATCAATCACGCCAGTCGCGGTGTCAGCGAGGCGGACGGGTTCTTCTCCATGGAAATGAATGCCGGCTCGCCCACCCTGGAGGTGCGTTATGGCAGCGAGTTGTTCTGCCGCTTCCGCCTCGACCCGGACAACGCCGATCGCGAAGGCGACGTGTTGATGATCGGTGACTTGCGCTGCACGCCGGACACCCTGGCCGATACGACGCTGGCCGAGGCCGGGGCGAAGCAGCGCTCATGAGAGTGTGGGAGCACAGCTTGCTCCTGAAACTGTGGGAGCAAAGCTTGCTCGCGATGAACGATAACGCAATTCACCTGAAGAGCGAGGCGCCTGCATCGCGGGCAAGCCTTGCTCCCACAAGTGAATTGCTCACCTACCTATTTGCAGTGATTTGTCTTGATGTATGAGGTTGTATAAATGAAACCCTTATCGGTTGCAGTGCGCAGCGTGGTCTCGGTGTTGTTGTTTTCGTGCGTGCCTGCGGCCAATGCCTTGACCCAGGATATCAGCGCTCTGTTCAGGCCTGACCCATCGAAGCCCAATGAGAATACCTTTCTCAATACCACGCCTATCAGTGGTTACTGCGCAGATAGACCGTCGGACTGCAGGGCGACAGGAATGTTCAGCGTTCGATTACGTCTCTCTGCCAATACGATCAGTCCTATCCAGGCGAATCATGAAGATCCTCGGCAAGGTGCGATGTTTAAAGTGCCTGCCAGTTGGCGTCCGGTACAAGTTACCCATACGGGGACGGGCGAAATAGAAACTGTTGAAGTGCGCTGGTCCGGCTTTGGGTCGAGACAATTGTTCTCCAATAGTGTGATCGAATTGGTAGGTGGCGGCGCGAGCGTTTGGGGAGCCCACCGGGCGTTATGGAGCGGTCTTGAATGGGTGTATGCGCCTTTGCCATGTCAATACAGCGGTGTTTCACTCTATAACATTACGAGTTATGCCTTTTTCTGGAAGGTGCCGACAGAAGGTGTGTGTGGGAAAACGGCCCGATACTTGATCCCTGCCATGAGCTACAACTATCTGGACTTTGCCTACGAGCTGCGCACCCCCAACCCACTGAAAATGTCGTCCGGCCAATACACCGGGTCGCTGACCTATAGCGTTGGGCCAGGGCAGGACATTGATATGGGCGATGTCATGATCCCCAACGATTCGGCGCTCACGCTCAACTTCAAGCTCGACGTCGAACACACCCTCAAAGTCGAAGTCCCCCCCGGCGGCAACCGGGTCGAACTGGTCCCCCAGGAAGGCTGGCAATCCTGGCTGAACAGCGGTCGCAAACCCACGCGCCTGTTCCGTGACCAGAGCTTCCATATCTCCGCCTCATCACGTTTCAAGATGGGCCTCGAATGCCAATACATCAGCGGCAATACCTGCGCGATCTCCGAAGCCGGCACCGGCCATGCCGTGCCAGTGGACGTCAGCGTGACCCTGCCCAATGGCTTGACCGACGCCGCCGGACAACCGGTCAATCGTCGCCGGTTGCTGCGTGACGGCAGCGGTACCGAACTGTTCCTGCCGGGTTTCTACGTCGATCGTAGGCCGGGCACCCTGCACTTTGAAGTGGCCCGTAGCAGCGTCGAAGAGATGCTGGACAGCGGCGCCAAGGCCTATACCGGTGACGTCACGGTGATCTGGGATTCAGAGATTTAAAAGAACTTGGTCTATTCAACGGAATTGAATGAGGTCGTACCAATGAAAGGATCACCGCTAGTCGAGCGCTGTGTGGTTTCAACGTTTTTGTTTGCTTGCGTGCCCATGGCCAATGCCGTTACCCAAGACATCAGCGCGGTGTTCAGGCCGGATCCGTCGAAGCCTCAGGAGGCTGCTTTTCTCAATACCACCCCTATGAGTGGTTATTGTGCAGAACTGCCTTCGCAATGCCAGATGTGGAAGATGTTCAGTGTCCGGCTGCCGCTGAGTGTCAATTCCATCAGGGCTATTCAGGCCGGGCACACAGATCCTCGGCAGGGGGCAATGTTTCAAGTGCCCGCCAACTGGCGCACGGCGCAAATCGTTCATTCAGGTACGGGCGAAACCGAGATCGTTCAAGTGCGTTGGGTCGGCATAGGCTCTCGATACCAATTCCCCGGCAGTGTCGTCGATCTGGTGGGCGGGGGCGTGGATCCAGGCACCGCTCACACCAAATTGTGGACCGACAACTGGGGTTACCCCCCGACAGGCTGTCATTGGAGCGGTTTTGGCCGTTTCGGGGAGAACTATTACGAGTTCTTCTGGAGGACGCCGATGGAAACTGTGTGCGCCAAAAAAGCCCAATATCTGATTCCCAGCATGGCCTATTCCTACGTGGACTTTGCCTATGAACTGCGCATGCCCAACCCTATGCGAATGACCGCAGGCCAGTACACGGGAGATGTGACGATTGGTATTGGGCCGGGTCGGGAATTGGACATGGGCGATGTCATGCTGCCCAACGATTCGGCGCTCACGCTCAATTTCAAGCTCGATGTGGAGCATGCCTTCAAAGTGGAAATCCCGCCCGGCGGCAACCGGGTCGAACTGGTGCCATCGGAAGGCTGGCAAGCCTGGCTGAACAGCGGGCACAAACCGACTCGGCTGTTTCGTGAGCAGCGCTTTCATATCTCGACGTCCTCACGCTTCAAGATGGCGCTCGAGTGCCAATACATCAGTGGCAATACGTGTGCGATCTCCGAAGCCGGCTCCGGTCATGCCGTACCGGTGGATGTCCGGGTAAGCCTGCCTGATGGGTTGACCGACTTCGCCGGTCAACCGGTCAACCGACGGCGCCTGCTGCGAGATGGCAGCGGTACAGAGTTGTTTTTGCCCAATGTTTATGTCGATCGCCAGCCGGGAAATCTTTCTTTCGAGATCGCCCAAGCGAGTGTCGAGGAGATGCTGGACGGTGGCGCCAGGACCTACATCGGCAATATCACGGTGATCTGGGATTCGGAAGTTTGATGGGCCCGCGGGCCGGCAATATTCAGTGAATTGTGTTTAGTGCAGAGGTTGAAAAAGTGATGAAACGGTTATTGGCATGGATGGGTGTTTTTTTGTTTTGCGGCGTGGCCCAGGCCGGGCCGCAGATCGGTGTCGGGGTGGTCTACGACTACCTCGACGGCGACAAAAGCACCTACATGAAACGGGTGTTCAACGGCGGGACGTCCACGGCGTTCGTCAAGGTCAACATCCTGGAAATCATCTACAACCAGGATGGCACCTATCAGGAAGTTCCCTTGCAGAACCAGGCCAGCGTCACGGCCAGGGACGGCCTGATGGCCAGCCCGGCGCGGCTGATCGTACCGGCCAACGGGGTGCAGGGCACGCGGTTGCTGTTCATGGGCAACCGCGACAAGGAGCGCTATTTCCGCGTGCGTTTTGTGCCGGTAGTGCCGGAGGCGGAGGATGAGTTCGCGGTCAGCGAGCAAGAGCGCGAAGCGTACAAGAAGGAACGCGTGGAGGCGGGGGTCAAGGTCCTGGCGGGCTACGGCACGGTGTTTTTCGTGCGGCCCAAGGATACCCGTTTCGAGACCGTGATCGATGACAACCCCGATCGTTACCTGATGCGCAACAACGGCAATAGCGTCCTGATTATCGATGAGTTCAAGGATTGTGTCGCGAAGCAGGAAAACGACTGCCGGCCCACCACCAAACACCACGTCATGGCCGGGCGCACGTTTTCGTTCGACAAGGAGGCGGGCCGTGAATATCGCTTCACGTTGATCGAAGGCGGCGTGACCAAAAACATCGAGATCAAGGGGTGACGATCACCTTCGTCGAACCCAGGCTGATGCCAAAGGTAATCAAAATGTTCAAGAAAACGGTATGCCCTCTTGCAGTGATGGCGTTGACGTTACCCTGGGTTTCGGCTTGGGGGGCGGTGGAGCGGGAGACGTTCGAGCTCTACGTGACCATTCCGACGGCGGATTTTTATGTGCTGCCCCTCGACCCGCAGCTAGTCCAGCGCGAACAACGCTTGCCGTTCAGCACCATCACCAATGAGCTCAGCCCACTGCGGGCGACCTACGAGGTGAAGAACAGCAATGGCTCCATCGGCGCACGCTTGAGTGAAGAGGCGTATTTGTCCAATGGCCGTGAACGAATCGACCTGCGGGTGAAGTTCAACAACGTTGAACTGACCCTGGATTCGACCCAGGTCGTATCGGCCATCGAGGCCCGGCCTGGACGTCAGGTGCCGTTGGAAATCGCCGCCATCAAGCCCGACGATGAATACAAACCGGGTGACTATTACGGCACGGTGCACATGGTGTTCGATGCGGTGGCGCCGTAGCCCTTTGAAGAACGTTGGCCTATCTGGCCCCACGTGGCGAGAGCACTTGCTCCCGCCGGCCTGCAAAGCAGGTCAAAACTAAAAGGTGCTGGCCGTTTAGGCGGGTGTGTACCTTTCATTGTTTAAAATATTATCAACAGGAGTTAAACATGTTTGGAAAATTGCTCTGCGCGACCGTACTTGGCGTCGCGGCCTTGAATACCTCTTTAATATTCGCTGCCGATAACGCACAGACGGCTATTCATATTACAGCGAACATTCCTAATAAACAGTTTCATGTGCAGCCACGCAATCCGGATTTTGGTAACGATGAGTACATGTATTACAACCCTGTAACCTACGAGTTGAGTTCCATACGCCATACCTTTGATGTAAAGAATACCGACGGCTCGGTTCATGCTTACCTTGAGGGACGCCCTGATCTGTCTAATGGTAGCGTGATCAGACCTTTGCGCGTCTGGTTCAATAACGTATTGTTGGGCTATGCGCCTCAAGAAGTAGTAGATGATGCCACGTCTACGCCAGGGACTCAGGTGGAAATGGTCATCAACCCGGTTAATTATGGCATCCCTCACTGGTCCGGGGGGCTGTACACCGCGAACTTCACTGTCATCTTCGATGCAGTTCCTCGCGTAACTCTTTAATCCAGGATCCCTGTACACGTCATTCGCTCGCCACCAACGGCTTGCACTGGGTATGAGTCCCCGGCTGCAAGTAGGGCGAGAGAAACGGCGCCATGCCTTTGAGAACTTGCACCGGCAAGGCCGAGGTGAACTTGAAGTTCTGCGCCGAGGCGCCTGGCACGAAGGCGGTCAGGGTGCCGAAATGGCTGTCGCCGATGTAGAACACGAAGGTGGCGGTGCGGTTGATCGACTTGGAACTGATCACCCGCCCACCGGAGCCGATGGCTTCGATGCGGTTGTCGCCGGTACCGGTCTTGCCACCCATGGCCAACGGTGTCCCATCGGCCAGTTTGAAACTGCCGGCCACGCGTTTCGCGGTGCCGGCATCCACCACCTGGGACAGCGCACCGCGCAAGGCCTGGGCCACTTCCACCGGCATCACGCGCTTGCCGTTATCCGGATTGCTCACCAGCCGTGTCTCGTAAGGCGTACCGACGGCAAAGTCCAGGCTGTCGACGCGCAGCGCGGGCTTGCGGATGCCATCGTTGAGGATAGTGCCCACCAGTTCCGCCAACGCGGCGGGGCGGTCGCCGGAGCTGCCAATGGCGGTGGCCAGCGACGGCACCAGGTGGTCGAAGGGGTAGCCGACTTGTTGCCAGCGCTGGTGTATATCCAGGAAGGCTTCGATCTCCAGCATGGTGCGGATACGACTGTCGCGGGCGCTCTTGTGCCGGCTCTTGAACAGCCAGCTGTAGACTTCCTGGCGCTCGAACTCACTGGCCTTGACGATCTGGCTGAACTTGGCGTCGGGGTTGTTCAGCAGGTAACCCATCAACCACAGGTCCAGCGGGTGGACCTTGGCGATAAAGCCTTGGTCCGGCAGGTCATAGGCGCCGGGGCCGTAACTCTGGTAGAGCCGTTCCAGGCGTTCGTCGGTGAGTTTTTCGGCGCTCTTGGCCGATTTCAAGTGCGCGCGTACGAAACGGTTGAAATTTTCCTGGCTGTCGTTGGGAAAGAAATAACGGTGTACGGCGGCCAGGCGGATCGCCGTAGGGCGCATGCCGTCGAGGAAGGTTTCCAGGCGTTGGCCGGTGTCCTTTTTCTGGTACTTCTTCCAGAACCTGAGCAGGAACGAGGTGCCTTCGCGGTCGGCGAACTGGGCCAGGTATTCCTGGCGGCGTGGGTCCTTGTCGTCCTTGAGCAGCTCGGAACTGTTATTGGGGCCGGCATAGGTGGCGTAGCGCACCAGATCGCGCATCAGGCGGATGAACGGCAGGTTGATCGATTCACGCAGGGCGTCGCGCAGCGTGGGGATGCGGCCGTTGTCCTCGTTACGGAAGTTGTGGAAGGTGTGCAGCCCGCCACCGGTAAAGAACGCTTCTCCGGGGCTGGCTGAATAGGTCCGGTCCAGCGCGGCCTCGAGCATTTTCGGCAGGCTGCGGTCGGTGTTCTGGATCAGGTAGTCCACGGCCCAGCGGGAGAGGCGGTCCGGCTCGGCGATGTCGACTTTATTCAATGCCGCCGGGGTTTGCTGGGCATAGCGCTCGTGCAGCTCGGCGATGATCTGCAGATACGTGGTGAGCACCCGCAACTTGGCGGTGGAGCCCAGTTCCAGCTTGCTGCCTTCGTTGATGTCGAAGGGCTGGTCGGTGCTGTCGGTCTGCACTCGCACGCGCGAGCCGTCGGGGGTCAGTTCCAGCAGGGTGAAGCTGTACCGCACCTGGGTGGTGCTGGTGGGGGTCAGCAGGCGTTCGCCCATCAGGCCGATCTCGGTCGCGAAGGCCGGGTCGGCCAAGCGCTTGAGGTAGTCGGTGGCCTGGGCCTGCAAGTCGCTTTGCAAGGTGCTGGTGGCGGAGAGGTCGAGGCGATCGAGGTCGTACAGCGGACGATTGAGCAGGGCGGCGAGGCGACTGCGGGCGGCGCTGATGCCTTTGTTGGTTTCGTTGGGCTGGACGGTCGGGTCCTGGATCCAGTCGCGATAACTGACCTGGCTCGCCAGGGCCGCCTCGGACAACGCCGCATCGATCACGCCGTTCTGCGCCAACAGCCGGATGTGGCTGTCGGTCAGGCGCGCCAGTTCATCGTGCCCCTTGGACAGGTAATGGGAGGGGCGGCGCTGGGCGATCATCAACGACAGCATTTCCCGCAGGGCCAAGCCTTTTTCCGCCAGGCTCTTGGGGTCGGTGGCGGTACTGAACAGCTGTTCATTGGCCCGCTTGAAATCGGCGCCGTACCAGACCCGCAAGCCTTCAGCCATGCCATGGACTTCACCATGCCCGGGCACGGCGGAGAGCGGCACGCTGTTGAGGTAGTCGCGGATGATCCGCTGCCGCGCCTCGAGGGTTTGCGGGCCGGGTTGGTAAGCGCGGACACTGGCGGAAATCATCTGGCGGATTTTTTCCGCGCCGGACACGGTCAGGCCCTCAGGCGAGTGACGGTACTTCTCCAGTTGTGTCGCCAACGTGCTGCCCCCGGCGGACTGCCCCGGCAGGCTCAACAGCTTGGCGACTTGCGACCAGGCCGCCATGCCGAAACGCGGCCAGTCAACTGCCGGGTTGGCCAGAGGTTGCTTGGGGTCGAGCAGGAAGCGGTTCTCGATAAACAACAGGCTCTGCACCACCACCGGCGGGATCGCTTCGAAGTTCGCATACAGTTGCTGCGGGTACTTGAACTGATAGACCGGCGCGGCGCGGCAGTCGGTGATGGTCAGGCCGGCCTGGATCTTTTCCGAATAGGGCACGAACAGGCCTTTTTCGACGTAGCCCATCAAGGCCGGCGAGAACCGCGCCTGGGCCTGGATCACGTAGTCGCGCTTGAGCAGGCGCGGCAGGAATTCCCCCAGCGCGCTGTAGCCCAAGCGCCGGTCGAACGGGCCCGCACCCGGATAGACGATGGCATCGCTGGGCCCCGGCTGCACCGCATAGCTCAGGGACTCAGCGTATTTGCTGAGCTCCCGGGCCTGGAACCGCGACGTGCGCATTTCCTTGGCCACCGCCAGGCCGACCACCACCACGATAATCAGCAGCAACAACCAGAATGCCCGCCAGCCATGCCGTGCGCGGCGTTTTTTTTGAGGTAAAGGCGCTTCTTCCATACGTTCAGTCGGGACCACAGGTTCATTCGAATCGGTTTGCCACAAAGCGCCCATAGTCGACTGATCCATTCACGCAGATTGATCGGACTTGCTTGAAGCTTAGACGGTGGTTGGCGTGGGGGGAGGGGAAATTATGGGTAAGTCCATACACAAGCACTTGTGGGATGCCGCTGGCCAACGAGCTTTTGTGGCGAGGGAGCTTGCTCCCGCTCGGCTGCGCAGCAGACGCAACGGTGGCAYGGTTGAAGAGTTTCAGCGGTTGAAAAGCGAGGGCGGCTTCGCCCCCCAGCGGGAGCAAGCTCCCTCGCCACGGTCGGTGTGCCTTCAGGATGGGGAGTTGCCAGCCTTGCGTGAAGAATGCACAGGTGCTTGCGGCTGTCCTGGTCTGA